>NZ_JBHYJB010000051.1:0-77135 GCF_042740175.1 Streptomyces sp. NPDC059009
GCGGTATGTCCGTCCTCGAAAAGCCGGGGGCGCCGGACGAGTTCACGAGTACTGGCTTGGGTGGGGTGCTGTACTGCGGGCGGACATACCGCCGCGTCCCCACCCCTTGCGCCGTCGCCCGGCTGCAGGCCGTCACCCCTTCCCGCCAGTAGGCCCTTGCGCCGGTCGCCCGCCTGCGAGCCCGTACCCGCGTCCCCACCCCTTGCGCCGTCGCCCGGCTGCAGGCCGTCACCCCTTCCCGCCAGTAGACCCTTGCGCCGGTCGCCCGCCTGCGGGCCCGTAGCCGCGTCCCCGCCCCTTGCGCCGTCGCCCGGCTGCGGGCCGCCGGTGGGGGATCCATGGCCCGCGCGGTTTCGAGGTGGTCGTCGTCGGGGGAAGGGACTTCCAACCGCCCCTGGGTCTTTTCGGCCCCTCCGGTCTGTCCGGGAGTCGGGGCGACGGTCCGCCAAGGAGTTCCCATGGCACCACGTGAACCCGTCCACCATCCTGTCTTCGCCCGTCTCTATGCCCGCTTCAGCCCGCGCGCCGAAGCGGTCGTCGGGCCGCACCGTCGTGCGCTCCTGTCCGGCCTGTCCGGGCGGGTCATCGAGGTCGGCGCGGGCAACGGGCTGAACTTCGCCCACTATCCGGCCTCGGTCAGCGAGGTCGTCGCCATCGAACCCGAGCGCCATCTGCGGACGCTGGCGGCCGAGGCGGGGCGGCGCGCCGAGGTCCCGGTGGACGTGGTGCCGGGCGTCGCCGAGGCCCTGCCCCTCAAGAGCGAGGCGTACGACGCCGCCGTCGCCTCGCTCGTGCTGTGCAGCGTGCGAGACCTCCCCCGGGCGCTCGCCGAGCTGCGGCGGGTGCTGCGGCCCGGGGGTGAGCTGCGGTTCTTCGAACATGGCCGGGCGCCCGGTGGTTCGATGGTGCTGGCTCAGCGAGCCCTGGACGCGACCGTGTGGCCGCTGCTGTTCGGCGGCTGTCACTCGGGGCGGGACATTGTGGGTGCTCTTGAGGATGCCGGGTTCGAACTGGGTGCGTACGAGCGGGTGTTGGTTCCGCCGAAGGGGCCCCGTGTGCCCAGCTCGTACTGTGTGCGGGGCGTTGCCCGGCGGCCTAGGGAGACTGCTCCAGAGGCTGGCTGAGGTTCACGCGGTTGCCGTCCGGGTCCTTGATGTGCGCGACCCGCTGGCCCCACGGCATGTCGTTCGGCGGGCCGAGCACCTGGCCGCCCAGCCGCTCGACCTGGCCGAGGAGGGCGTCCACGTCCTCGACCGTCACGCTGATCAGGAGCCGCTGGTCCGTGCCGATCTCCACCTTCTCGTTCGCCACCAGGCCCAACTCTCCTGCGCCGATGCGCAGTTCGACGAAGAACGTCGGGCCCTGTGAGGGTACCCGATTGGTCTCCTCGGCGCCGAGCAGGGCGCGGTAGAAGGCAGCGAGTCGGTTGAGATGTGGGGTCAGGATGATCGACTGGATGGCTGCAGGCAAGGGATCCACTCCTCCTGGTCCGTGAGCCCGGTGCGGGCTCGGTACGGGTCATGCATGAAGGAGGACTGGGGCCTGGACCGGAACTCATCGGTGGAGAAGGCGAAAGGGTCGGGGGGCTTGGGGGGGGCTCGGGGGCCCGGGGCGGCTCGGGGCCCGGAGGGCTCGTGGGCTCACAGGCTCCACTGGCGCAGTTGTTCCGCTATGTCGTGCACGCTCACGTCTTCCTCTTTCACCACGCGCGCGAGGTCGCGCACCTGCTCCGGTGACGTGACCACCTTGAGGCCGCTCGCGACCAGGTATGCGTAGGCGACGGACGTGGCGAACAGGGCGTTCGAGCGCTCAAGTGCCGGGACGTGCAGGAGGAGTTGGAGGAGGGCGGCGGCGCGGTCGTGCGGGGTCTCGTAGACGGGCATGCCGAAGATCTCCGCATCGTGCCTGCTGACGGCGGCGACGAGGGCGCCCCAGTCGGTGACCTGCGGGTCGCCGGGGGTCTTGTGTTCGGCGATCATCAAGAGCCAGGCAAGATCGATTCTGAGGTTCAACGGCTCAACGACGACCTTCGCGCCCGGTGCCGAACTCTTCCGCGAACACCGACTCGTACTGCTTCATGAAGTCGGCGGCCGCATCCACGAACGTGTGCCCCATCTCGCCCGCGTCCTGCTTCACCAGTTCTTCGATGTAGCGATTGACGCTCATGCCCCTCGACAGCGCGCGCTCGCGGGCTGTCCGGGCCGTGTCCTCGTCCACCCGTACGTTCAGCTGAGTCTTCGCCATGTTGTCAAGCTAGCGCCGGGACGCTAGCACCGGCAAGGGCGCCTGGACGGCGCACGATGACATGCTCTGTGTCCCGCGGCGGGATCGTGGCCCTTACATGCGCCTCGACGCCCGACCTCGGACGGATACCGGTCCCCCGCCGCGCCCCGTACCCTCTGCGTACCTTGGCCGACTCCCTTCCAGAGTACGGGAGTTGGCGCGATCTTGCCCCGGGAGGACGCCTTGTCCACATCAGATTCCCGCGCCGCGTCCCGAGCCCGCGGGCTGACCAAGGCGTACGGCTCCGGTGAGACCACCGTGCTCGCCCTCGACGCCGTCGACGTGGAGATCGGGCGCGGGCGCTTCACCGCGGTCATGGGGCCCTCCGGCTCCGGCAAGTCCACGCTCATGCACTGTCTGGCCGGGCTCGACAGCGCCTCGGCAGGGCAGGTGTGGCTCGGCGACACCGAGATCACGGGGCTGCGGGAGCGGGAGCTGACCCGGCTGCGGCGCGACCGGATCGGCTTCATGTTCCAGTCCTTCAACCTCATCCCGACGCTCAGCGCCCTGGAGAACATCACGCTGCCGATGGACATCGCGGGCCGGCGCCCCGACCCGAAGTGGCTGGAGCATGTGATCGACACCCTTGGTCTGCGCGATCGCCTCACGCACCGGCCCGCCGAGCTCTCCGGCGGGCAGCAGCAGCGCGTGGCCTGTGCGCGGGCCCTCGCCTCGCGGCCCGAGCTGATCTTCGCGGACGAGCCGACCGGGAACCTGGACTCGCGGGCGGGCCTCGAAGTCCTCGGCTTCCTGCGCGGTGCCGTCGACGAACTGGGCCAGACCGTGGTGATGGTGACCCATGACCCGGGCGCCGCCGCCCACGCCGACCTGGTGCTCTTCCTCGCGGACGGCAGGATCGTCGACGAGATGGCGCGGCCCGGCGCGGAGGCCGTCCTGGAGCGGATGAAGCGGTTCGACGTGGTGCACGCGGTGGCGGCGGCTCAGGACGGTGCGCCGCCGGACGGGCGGGAAGCGCAGGAGCAGTCGCCGCGACCGGGCGAGCAGGGCTGAGGGGCGGCCGCGCATGCTCAAGGCGACCCTGCGCAGCTTCCTCGCGCACAAGGGGCGGCTCGCGCTCTCCGCGCTGGCCGTCGTGCTGTCCGTGGCGTTCGTCGCGGGCAGCCTGATCTTCTCGGACACCGTGAGCCGCACCTTCGACCGGCTCTTCGCCTCCACCTCGGCCGATGTGACGGTGAGCCCCAAGGAAGGGCCTGACGAGACGCTGCCCTCGGGGCAGACGGCGACGGTGCCCGCGAGCCTCGCCGGGCGGCTGGCGAAGGTGGACGGGGTCGCCGACGCCCGCGTCGACGCCGCCGTCGAGAACGTCACCGTCGTCGACAAGAAGAACAAGTCCGTCGGCCCGACCACCGGCGCCCCCACCATCGCCACCAACTGGTACGCCTCCGACCGCAGCCCCGTGAAGCTCACCTCGGGCCACGCCCCGCACGGCGCGGGCCAGGCCATGCTCGACGCCGACACCGCCGACAAGAAGAACCTGGAGATCGGCGACACCCTCACCGTCCTCGCCCGGCCCGGCTCGTTCAAGGTCGAGATCGTCGGCATCGCCACCTTCACCACGACCAACCCCGGGGCCGCGCTCCTGTTCGTCGACACCCCCACCGCCCAGCGCCGGCTCCTCGGCGACTCCAAGGCCGCCACGGGCATCTCGCTGGACGCGGCGCCGGGCGTCGGCGACCCGGACCTCAAGCGCCGCGTCGCCGCCGAACTGGGCTCCGGCTACGACCTCAAGACCGCCGCCGAGCAGGCCGAGTCGGACGCTGCCCAGCTGGGCGGGTTCCTGGACGTCATCAAGTACGTGATGCTCGGCTTCGCCGGGGTCGCCGTGCTGGTCGGGATCTTCCTGATCGTCAACACGTTCTCGATGCTCATCGCGCAGCGCACCCGCGAGCTCGGACTGCTGCGCGCGCTCGGCGCCGACCACCGCCAGGTGCGCCGCTCCGTGCTGATCGAGGCGGTGCTCCTCGGCGTGGTGGGCTCCACGCTCGGGCTCGCCGCGGGCATCGGCCTGGCGGTGGGGCTCATCGAGCTGATGGGCGTGTTCGGGATGAACCTGAAGTCGACGGAGATGGTCATCGGGGTGGCGACTCCCGTCGCCGCGTACGTGGTGGGGGTCGGTGTCACCTTCGTCGCGGCCTATCTGCCCGCGCGCCGGGCCGCCCAGGTCTCCCCGATGGCCGCGCTCGCGGACGCCGAAGTCGCCGGTGTGGGGCGGCCGTTGCGGACGCGGGCGATCGCCGGGGCGGTCGTGGGCGGGGCGGGGCTCGCGGCTCTCGCGGGCTGCGCGGCGGCCGACCGGACCGCGTCCGCGGCCTCGCTGCTCGGCGTCGGCATCGCCCTGACGCTGGTCGCCACCGTGGTCGCGGGGCCGCTCCTGGTGCGCCCGGTGATCCGGGTCCTGGGCGCGGCGTTCCCCGCCGTGTTCGGCTCGGTCGGCCGGATGAGCCAGCGCAACGCGCTGCGCAACCCCCGCCGCACGGGGGCCACGGCGGCGGCCCTGATGATCGGGCTCGCCCTGGTCGGCGGCCTCTCGGTGGCCAGCGCGTCGATGACGAAGTCCTTCGACCGGCAGATCGACAAGACGCTGGGCGCCGACTTCGTGGTGCAGAACGCCACCACCTTCGCGCCGTTCGCCGACGAGGTCGGCCGGAAGGTGAACGCCACCAAGGGGGCCGGGCTCGTCGTGCGGCAGCGCTTCGCGACGGTCGAGGTGACGCTGCCGGACGGCAAGCACGTCACATCGGCGGCCGCGGGCTACGGTCCGCGCCTCGACGACGTCGTGCACCTCACATACGCGCAGGGCGACAGCGCCGCGGCGCTCGCCCCCGAACACATCGGCATGGACAAGGACTTCGCCGCCGACCACGGGGTGCGCGTCGGCTCCGTCGTCCCGGTGGAGTTCCCCGGCAAGCGCACCGCGCGCCTGACGGTGGGCGCCCTCACCGACCAGGACCAGGCCGAGGGCCCCGGCATGAAGGGCGGCCTCTTCGTCGGCTACGGGACGATGACGCAGTACGTGCCGGGCGGCCAGGACGTCGCGCTCATGGTCAACGCCGCCGCCGGTACCGACCCCGACACGCTGCGCCAGAACCTGGAGCGCGCCCTCGACCCGTATCCGCAGGTGCGCGTCCTCGACCAGGCCGACTACAAGGAGCTGATCCGGCAGCAGATCGCGGTGCTGCTCTACCTCGTGTACGCGCTGCTCGGGCTCGCGATCGTCATCGCGGTCCTCGGCGTGGTCAACACCCTTGCCCTGTCGGTGGTCGAGCGCACCCGGGAGATCGGGCTGCTGCGCGCCATCGGCCTCGCACGGCGTCAGCTGCGCCGGATGATCCGCCTGGAGTCGGTGGTGATCGCCGTGTTCGGCGCGGTGCTCGGGCTCGCGCTCGGCCTGGTGTGGGGCGTGGCCGTGAGCCAGGTGCTCGCGCTGCAGGGCATGAAGGAGTTCGCGGTGCCCTGGACGACGCTCGTCGCGGTGGTCCTCGGCTCGGTCGTGGTGGGGATCGTGGCGGCGCTGCTGCCCGCACTGCGTGCATCCCGCATGAATGTACTGGCGGCGATCGCGCACGAGTGATGGACTGACGGCCTCCGCATGCTCAACGTCCGTTTCTCCGAGGTGAGTTCATGAGCCGTCCGTTCCGCTTCGGCGTCACCATGATGACCCCCACCGGGGGCGAGGAGTGGCGCAAGAAGTGCCGCAGGGCCGAGGACCTCGGCTACGACGTCATCCTGGTCCCCGACCACCTCGGCCTGCCCGCGCCCTTCCCTGCGGTCGTCGCCGCGGCCGAGGCGACCGAGCGGCCCCGGGTCGGCACGTTCGTGCTCAACGCCGGGTTCTGGAACCCGACGCTGCTCGCCCGCGAGGTGGCCACGACCGACGCCCTCACCGGCGGCCGCCTGGAGCTCGGCCTCGGCACCGGCTATGTGCAGGCCGAACACGACGCGGCCGGGCTGCCGTTCGGGACGCCCGGCGAGCGCGTGACCCATCTGCGGCGCACCGTCGAGGAGTTGGACCGGATCCTCACCGACCCCGGGCTCCGGCCGCCGTCGCCGCAGCGGCCCCGCCCCCCGTATCTGATCGGCGGCCACGGCGACCGCATGCTGCGGCTGACCGCCGCGCACGCGGACATCGCGGCGTTCCACGGCACCCGCACCGACCCCGCCGACCCGAGCGGCAAGCTCATCGTGCTCCCGGCGGCACAGGTGGCCGAGCGCGTCGCGGCGTACCGGCGGTTCGCGGCGGAGCGCCGTTCGACAGCGGCACCCGCCGAGCTGAACCTGCTGCTCCAGATGGTCGTGCCCACCGACGACCGCCGGGCCGCGGCCCGCGCCGCCCTCGACAAGATCCCCTACCTCACCGAGGACGAGATCCTCGACCTGCCGATCCTCCTCATCGGGACGGTCGCGCAGCAGGCGGAGCAACTGCGCGCGCAGCGGGAGCGGTACGGGTTCTCGTACATCTCGGTGCTCGAACCGGCGATGGAGGCGCTCGCCCCGGTGATCGAGGAGCTCAGCGGGGACTGAGGCCGGGCCCTCGTGAGGCGTCCGGATCGTGAAAAGCCGGGCGGCCCCGCCCGCCCTCCTGTTGAGATGACCTCATGAGTGAACTGCGCATACGCCACGCCACCCCCGCCGACCTGGACGCCGTGCTCGCCTTCTGGAAGGTCGCCGCCGAGGGGACCAGCATCACCGACGACCGCGCGGGCGTGGAGCGGCTCGTCGCCCGCGACCCCGAGGCGCTGCTGCTCGCCGAGCGGGACGGGGAGCTCGCGGGCACCGTCATCGCCGGCTGGGACGGCTGGCGGGCCTCGCTCTACCGTCTTGCCGTGCACCCGGACCAGCGGCGCCGGGGCGTGGGCGGCGCCCTGCTCGACGCCGCCGAGGAGCGCTTCGTGGCGCTCGGCGGCCGCCGGGGCGACGCGATGGTCCTGGACGACAATGAACCGGCCCACCATGCCTGGCGCGCGGCGGGCTATGCGCCGCAGCCGCAGTGGAGCCGCTGGGTCAAGCCGTTCACGGAGGCGTGACCGGGGCATCGACGCAGGTCGGCGGAGCCTCCTTTGCTGCTCCTTTACCATGGGTGAGCCCCACCCCCCACCCCCATCGACCGAAAGGTGTGAGCGTCCGCCCATGGGCGAGCCTCCCAGTACCCCTCGACATCGCGCGTTCCCCAGTCCCCTGGCCGATCATGGGACGGAGGTGACCCGATGACCGAAGTGCTCCTGCTCCTCGTGGCGGTGCTGCTCTCGCTGGCCTGCGGTGTCTTCGTCGCGGCGGAGTTCTCGCTCACCACGGTCGAGCGCAGCGACCTCGAGCGGGCCGCGGAGCGGGGCGAGCGCGGGGCCGCCGGGGCCCTCAAGGCCGTCCGGCAGCTCACCTTCCAGCTCTCCGGCGCGCAGCTCGGCATCACCGTCACCAACCTGGTGGTCGGCATGCTCTCCGAGCCGTCCATCGCCAAGCTCATCGCGGGTCCGCTGCGCTCCCTCGGCGTGCCCGAAGGGGCGTCCTCGTCGGTGGCGCTCGTCATCGGCACGGCCCTGTCGACGGTGTTCCTGATGGTCGTCGGCGAACTGGTGCCCAAGAACTGGGCGATCTCCTCGCCGCTCGCCGTCAGCAAGCGCGTCGCCGCCCCGCAGCGCCTGTTCAGCGCCGTGTTCCGGCCCTTCATCACACACCTCAACAACACCGCGAACCGCGCCGTGCGCCGCTTCGGCATCGAGCCCGCCGAGGAGCTCGCCTCCGCGCGCGGCCCCCAGGAACTGGTGGCCCTGGCCCGTCACTCCGCCAAGGAGGGCGCCCTGGAGGCGGACACCGCCGAGCTGTTCATGCGCACCCTGAACCTCGCCGACCTCGACGCGGAGAACGTGATGACGCCGCGCGTCCAGGTCGTCGCCCTCGACGCCCACGCCACCTGCGAGGACGTCGCCAACGCGACGCGCGCCACCGGGCTCTCGCGCTTCCCCGTCTACCGGGGCAACCTCGACACGGTCGTCGGGGTCGTCCACATCAAGGACGTCCTGGCCGTCCCGGCCGAGCTGCGCGCCCGGCGGCCCGTGGCCGAGCTGATGCGCGAGCCGCTCCTCGTCCCGGAGACGCTGACCGTCGACCGGCTCCTGGACCGGCTCTCCGGGAAGCGCACGATGGCCGTGGTCATCGACGAGTACGGCGGCACCGCAGGCGTCGCCACCCTGGAGGACATCGTCGAGGAGGTCGTCGGCGAGGTCCGCGACGAGCACGACCCGCACGAGACCCCCGACCTGGCCGCCGCCGGGGCCGACCCGGAGGGCCGCACGCTCTACTCCGCGGACGGTGCCGCCCGCACCGACCAGCTGCTGCGCGTCGGCCTGCGGGTGCCCGACGGACCGTACGAGACGCTCGCGGGCCTGCTGGCCACCGAGCTCGGCCGCATCCCCGAGGTCGGGGACCACGTCGAGGTCGCCGGGTGGCGGCTCGACGTGGTGGACGCCACCGGGCGCCGGGCCGCCCGCGTGCTGCTGCACGCACCCGTGAACGGGCCCGCCGAGGACGAGGAGGAGGACCGATGACCGCCGTCCAGCTGCTGATCGGCCTGGCGACGCTCGTCGTCAACGCCTTCTTCGTGGGCGCCGAGTTCGCGCTCATCTCGGTGCGCCGCAGCCAGATCGAACCGCATGCCGAGGAGGGCGACCGGCGCGCGACCAGCGTGCTGTGGGGCCTCAAGCACGTCTCCGCCCTGATGGCGGCGGCACAGCTCGGCATCACGCTGTGCACGCTGGTCCTCGGTGTCGTCGCCGAGCCCGCTATCGCGCACCTGCTTGAGCCGGTCTTCGACGCGGTCGGGGTGCCGCACGGCCTGGTCCACCCCATCTCGTTCGTGATCGCGCTGGCCGTGGCGACGTATCTGCACATGCTGCTCGGCGAGATGATCCCGAAGAACATCGCGCTCGCGGAGCCGGTGCGCAGCGCGCTGCTGCTCGGCCCGCCCCTGGTCACCCTCGCCAAGGCGCTGCGCCCGGTGATCTTCGCGATCAACGCCTTCGCCAGCTTCCTGCTGAAGCTGCTGCGGGTGGAGGCCAAGGACGAGGTGTCCGCGACCTTCTCGGACGACGAACTGGCCCGGCTGGTCAAGGACTCCGGCGACGCGGGCCTGATCGACGACCGCGCGCAGGAGCGGCTGCACGACGCCCTGGAGCTGGGCCGCCGCCCGGTCAGGGACGTGGTGCTGCCGCTGGAGCGCGTCGTCTACGCGCGCGTGGGTGTCACGCCCGAGCAGCTGGAGCGGCTCTCCGCCGAGTCCGGCTTCTCCCGCTTCCCCGTGGTCGACGAGGGCCGCAGGATCGTCGGTTATCTGCACGTCAAGGACGCCCTGGACGCGGCGCCGCGCGATCTGCCGTTCCGCGTCCCGGACATGCGCGCCATCGCCCGCGTACGGGAGTCCACGCCGCTGGACGACGTGCTGACCGCGATGCGCGGCAGCCGCACGCACGTCGCCGCCGTGCTCGGCTCGGACGGCCGCCTCGCGGGCATGGTCACCATGGAGGACGTGCTGCGGGAGCTGTTCGGGCAGAGCGCGTAACGCCGGTGGGCGGAGGCGGACCGCTTGGCGGCGGTGCGTGCGGGCCGGCCGGTCAGAGGACCGGCTCGCCCGCCTCCCGGGGCCGCTCCGTGATGCCGGGCCCGCGGCCGCCGACGTTCTCCGCGCCGACGGCCGTGAGCACGGCGAGCAGGGCCGCGAACCCGGCCGTGGCGAACGCCGCCTTCCACTCCACGTCGAGCAGGTTCGTCGCCCCGGCGACCAGCACGGCGGCGAGCGCCTGCGCGAACGTACGGATGGCGCGTTCGGCGGTGGCCTTCCAGAAGGCTGCGGTCCACATGGCGGGCTCGCTCTCGTGAGGGGGCTGAGGCGCAGAAGGCGTACGGGTTCCCCTCCTGGCATACCGCCGCCTCCCCCACCTGTCAGCTGCCGTCACCAGGGCATCGGGTTACGATCGGCCCCGCCATGGAGAAAATTGCCAACTACACCAGTCTCGTCGCGGTAGGCGACTCCTTCACCGAGGGAATGTCCGACCTCCTCCCCGACGGCAGCTACCGCGGCTGGGCCGATGTGCTCGCCGGGCGGATGGCGGCGCACACCCCCGGCTTCCGGTACGCCAACCTCGCCGTGCGCGGCAAGCTCATCGGGCAGATCGTCGACGAGCAGGTGGACGTGGCGGCCGCCATGGGCGCCGACGTGATCACGCTGGTGGGTGGGCTCAACGACACCCTGCGCCCCAAGGTCGACATGGGCCGGGTGCGCGCCCTGCTCGGCGAGGCCGTCGAGCGTCTCGCGCCCGCCTGCGAGCAGCTGGTGCTGATGCGCAGCCCCGGCCGCAACGGCCCGGTGCAGCAGCGGTTCCGCCCGCGCATGGAGGAGCTCTTCGCGTACGTCGAGGAGCTCGCGGACAAGCACGGCGCCCTCGTCGTGGATCTCTACGGCGCCCCCGTCCTCGGGGACCAGCGGATGTGGGACGTGGACCGGCTGCACCTCACCGCCGAGGGGCACCGCCGGGTCGCCGAGGCCGTGTGGCAGGCGCTCGGCCATGAACCGGAGTCGGACTGGCGGGCCCCGCTGCCGCCCTCGACGCCGCCGAACTGGGCCATGCGCCGGGTCGCCGACGTCCGCTTCGCCCAGCAGCACCTGGTCCCGTGGATCGGCCGCCGCCTCACCGGCCGCTCCTCCGGTGACGGCCGCCCGCCCAAGCGGGCCGAGCTGCTGCCTTATGAGGGGCCGGGGGCCTGACGCTCCTCCTTTCCCCGATCCCGCCCCTTCCCGAAACCGCCGCTCCCGCGGCCCTGGGGCGCCGTCCTGGGGCTTCGCCCCTAGGGCCTGTCCGGCGGATCAGGCCGCATGATTCCGAGCTGTGCCGTCCGTCGCCGGTGAGCGGGCTGTGGTGCGTCGAGATGCAAGGCGGAGGAGGGCGACAACGCGGAGCGTTGGCAACCGACGACAACGCCGCAGATCGGCGTGGAACAGCCCGCGACCGCGGCAAGATCCGCCGGACAGGTCCTAGACCCCCATCGGCGCTGGACGCGCCTCGTCCTCAAACGCCGGACGGGCTGATGGGTCCGCCCGGCTCGTAGCTTCCGACGAAGAAGCCCGCGGCGCTGGCCTGCACGAACGCCCAGTAGAATCCGTGCACGTGACTGCTGCGCCTGCAAAGCCCCGTATCCCGAACGTCCTCGCCGGACGTTATGCCTCCGCCGAGCTCGCCACCCTCTGGTCGCCCGAGCAGAAGGTGAAGCTGGAGCGTCAGCTCTGGCTCGCCGTGCTGCGCGCGCAGAAGGACCTCGGGATCGAGGTGCCGGACTCCGCCATCGCCGACTACGAGCGCGTCGTCGACCAGGTGGACCTGGCCTCGATCGCCGAGCGCGAGAAGGTCACGCGCCACGACGTGAAGGCCCGCATCGAGGAGTTCAACGCCCTCGCCGGGCACGAGCACGTCCACAAGGGCATGACCTCCCGCGACCTCACCGAGAACGTGGAGCAGCTGCAGATCCGGCTCTCCCTGGAGCTGGTGCGCGGCCGCGCCGTCGCCGTGCTCGCCCGGCTCGGGAAGCTCGCCGCGGAGTACGGCGAGCTGGTCATGGCGGGCCGCTCGCACAACGTCGCCGCGCAGGCCACGACGCTCGGCAAGCGCTTCGCGACCGGTGCCGACGAGCTGCTGGTCGCCTTCCGTCGGCTCGACGAGCTCATCGGGCGCTATCCGCTCCGTGGGATCAAGGGGCCCGTCGGCACCGCCCAGGACATGCTCGACCTGCTCGGCGGCGACGCCGCGAAGCTGGCGGAGCTCGAGCAGCGCATCGCCTCCCACCTCGGCTTCGAGTCGGCCTTCACCTCGGTCGGCCAGGTCTACCCGCGCTCCCTCGACTACGACGTGGTGACGGCCCTGGTGCAGCTCGCCGCCGCGCCCTCCTCCATCGCCAAGACGATCCGGCTGATGGCCGGGCACGAGCTGGTCACCGAGGGCTTCAAGCCGGGCCAGGTCGGCTCGTCCGCGATGCCGCACAAGATGAACACCCGTTCCTGCGAGCGCGTCAACGGGCTCACCGTCATCCTGCGCGGCTACGCGTCGATGACCGGGGAGCTGGCCGGTGACCAGTGGAACGAGGGCGACGTCTCCTGCTCCGTCGTACGCCGGGTCGCGCTGCCCGACGCGTTCTTCGCGCTCGACGGGCTGCTGGAGACCTTCCTGACGGTGCTCGACGAGTTCGGGGCGTTCCCCGCCGTTGTCGCCCGTGAGTTGGATCGCTACCTGCCGTTCCTCGCCACCACGAAGGTGCTGATGGCCGCGGTGCGCGCGGGCGTCGGGCGCGAGGAGGCCCACGAGGCGATCAAGGAGAACGCGGTCGCCTCGGCCCTCGCGATGCGCGAGCAGGGTGCCGAGCGCAATGAGCTGCTCGACAAGCTCGCCGCGGACTCCCGCATCCCGCTGGACCGGGCGCAGCTCGACGAACTCATGGCCGACAAGCTGTCGTTCACGGGCGCCGCGAGCGACCAGGTCACCTCGGTGGTCGCGCGGATCGAGGAGCTCGCCAAGCAGTACCCGGACGCGGCGGCGTACACGCCGGGCGCGATCCTCTAGCTCCGCTCGACGCCTGCCCGGTGCTCGCCCTTGCCCGCCCTGCGCACCCGCAGGGCGACGAAGGCGAGCACCGCCAGGGCCACCACGGCGAGCACGGCCTTGGAGTACAGGCCGACCAGGTCCGTCACCTCGTGCCAACGGGTGCCCAGGGCATGGCCGATGAGCACGAAGACCGTGTTCCAGATGAGGCTGCCCGCCGTGGTCAGGGCCAGGAAGACGGGCAGGCCCATGCGTTCGACGCCCGCCGGGACCGAGATCATGCTGCGGAAGATCGGCACCATCCGGCCGAAGAAGACGGCCTTGGTGCCGTGCCGGGTGAACCAGCGCTCCGTCTTCTCGATGTCCGCGACCTTCACCAGGGGAAGGCGGGCCGCGATCGCCACGGTGCGCTCCCGGCCGAGCAGTGCGCCCACCGCGTAGAGCGCGAGCGCCCCGGCGACCGAGCCGGCCGTCGTCCACACCAGGACGGCGAGCAGGCTCAACTCGCCCTGGCTCGCGGCGAATCCGGCGAGCGGCAGGATCACCTCGCTGGGCAGCGGCGGGAAGAGGTTCTCCAGGGCGATGGCGGCCCCGGCGCCGGCCGCGCCCAGGGAGTCCATGAGTCCGGCGGCCCAGCCTGCGATGCCGCCCGCCGGGGCTTCGTAGGCGGAAAGCTCGTACGCGTTGTTGGGGATCATGCCGTCGAGGCTAGGAAATCCGCAGGTCGTGGCGGTATGCGGGGTGCCGCAGAGTTCGGGTGCGGGGTGTCGCAGCAGAGGAGTGCGGGCGGCCGCAGCGCAAGAGTGCGGTTTTCCGCAGTCCGCCGGGAGGGGCGCTCGGCTAGCGTGGACGATCATGCGTACCTACCTCCACAGCTGGCTGCGCCGTGCCATGGGCGTCCTGGCCGGGGCGCTCACCGCCGTCCCCGGGCTCGTCTTCTCGGCCGCGGCGGGGCTGTGGCTGCTCGTGGCGCCCGGGCGCGGCCGGGACCGGCGTACGGGAGAGGACCAAGTGCTGCGCGGCGCCGCCCTGTTGGCGCGGGTCGAGCGGCGCCGCATGGCCCGCTGGTACGGCACGGATCCCGGTCCCGTGGAGCCCGGCCGCCCCGCCCTCGCCTACGTCGCCGCCCGCTGCGGGACGGGACTGCTCGGCGGGCTGGTGCTGCTGTGCGGGGTCATCGGCGCCGCGTACGGCTCGCTGCTGCTGTGGGGCTGGTTCGTGATCGACCTCGACCGGTGGTCGTTCTCCCTGGTCGCCTCCGCGTTCGGCGGGTTCTTCCTGCTCTTCCTGTGCGCGCAGGGGGTGTACGGGGTCGCGCTGATGGAGGAGCGGCTGGCCCGGCACTTCCTCGGGCCGAGCGACCGCGCGCGCATGGAGCGCCGGATCGGCGAGCTGGCCGCCTCCCGCGCCGGGGTCGTCGAGGCCGTGCACGACGAGCGGCGCCGCATCGAGCGCGACCTCCACGACGGGGTGCAGCAGCGCCTGGTCGCCCTCGGCATGCTGCTCGGCCGGGCCCGCCGCGCCCCCGACCCGGACAAGTCCGCCCTGCTGCTCCGCCAGGCCCACGAGGAGGCGCAGCGGGCCCTCGGTGAACTGCGCGACGTGGCCTGGCGCGTCTACCCGGCGGCGCTGGACGAGGGCGGGCTCGCCGCCGCCCTGGAGACCGTCGCGGAGCGCGCCGGGATCCCCGTACGACTGGAGTGCGCGCTGCGGGACACCCCGCCGTCGGCCGCGCAGTCCGTGGCCTACTTCGTGGCCGCCGAGGCCGTCACCAATGCGGTCAAGCACTCCGGTGCCACCCAGGTCTCCGTCCTCGTGGAGCGGCGCGACGACGTGCTGCGGCTGTGCGTCGAGGACGACGGGCGGGGCGGGGCCGACCCCGGGGGCGGCGGACTGCTCGGCCTGTCCCGGCGCGTGGCCGCGCTGGACGGCACCCTCTCCGTGTCCAGCCCGGCCGGAGGTCCCACCGCCATCACCGCGGAGCTGCCGTGCGCGTCATGATCGCCGAGGATTCGACCCTGCTGCGGGAGGGCCTGGTCCGGCTGCTCGCGGACGAGGGGCACACCGTCACCGCCGCGGTGGGCGACGCGCGGGCGCTGCTCGACGCGGTGGCCGCCGAGCCGCCGGACGTCGCCGTGATCGACGTCCGGATGCCGCCCACGCACACGGACGAGGGGCTGCGCGCCGCCCTGGAGATCCGGGAGCGCTGGCCCGGGACGGGGGCGCTCGTGCTGTCGCAGTACGTGGAACGGCGGTACGCCACCGAGCTGTTGACCACGGAGACCGAGGGCGTCGGGTATCTGCTGAAGGACCGGGTCGTGCAGGTCGACGAGTTCCTCGACGCGCTCGGCCGGGTCGGCGCGGGGCAGACCGCCTTCGACCCGGAGGTGGTGCGCCAGCTCCTCGCCCGCTCGCGCCACGCCGACCCGCTGCAGCGCCTCACCCCGCGCGAGGGCGAGGTGCTCGGCAGGATGGCGCAGGGCCACACGAACGCGGCGATCGCGGCGCAGCTGCACGTCTCGCAGAGCGCCGTCGAGAAGTACATCAACGCGATCTTCGACAAGCTCGAACTGAGCGGCACCACGGGGTACAGCCGACGGGTCCTCGCGGTGCTGCGCTACCTCGGGACGTGACCTCGGGAGGTGGCCTCGGGATGTGGCGCTCGTGGCACCCGCTTCTGAATACGGCACCGCCCTTTAGAGATCAAGGGCGCTCAGAAGAGGGCAAGGTCACAGCCCTTGATGGCACCCCGTGCCAGCAATTCCGCCCTAGCATCTGGGGCATGACGGTCCTGCCTGACGACGGGCTTTCCCTGGCCGCCGAGTTCCCTGATGCGACCCATGAGCAGTGGCAGCGCCTGGTGGAAGGCGTGCTGCGCAAGTCGGGTAAGGACGTATCGGGCACGGCCGCCGAGGAAGCGCTGTCCACCGCCCTCGAGGACGGGCTCACCACCCGCCCCCTGTACACCGCGCGCGACGCCGCGCCCGACGCCGGCTTCCCCGGCTTCGCCCCGTTCGTCCGGGGCGCCGCCCCCGAGGGGAACGCCCCGGGCGGCTGGGACGTACGGCAGCGGCACGCAAGCGCCGATCCCGCGCGCACCAACGAGGCGGTCCTCGCCGACCTGGAGAACGGCGTCACGTCGCTCTGGCTGGCCGTGGGCCCCGGCGGGCTGCCGGTCGACGGCCTGGAGCAGGCGCTCTCGGGCGTGTACCTCGATCTGGCGCCGGTCGCGCTCGACGCGGGCGACCAGGCCGCGCCCGCCGCACGGGAGTTGCTGCGCCTGTACGAGGCCGCGGGCGTCGCCGACGACGCGGCACGCGGCACCCTCGGCGTGGACCCGCTCGGCCATGAGGCCCGTACCGGCACGGCGGTCGACCTCACGGCGGCCGCCGTGGAGCTGGCCCGGCGGTGCGGCGAGCGCCACCCGGGCCTGCGCGCCCTGACCGTGGACGCGCTGCCGTACCACGAGGCGGGCGGCTCGGCCGCGCAGGAGCTCGGCGCGGCCCTCGCCACCGGCGTCGCCTATCTGCGCGACCTCGCCGGGGCCGGGCTCGGCGTCGAAGAGGCATGCGCCCAGCTGGAGTTCCGGTTCGCGGCCACCGCCGACCAGTTTCTGACCATCGCCAAGTTCCGTGCGGCCAGGCGCCTTTGGGCGCGCGTCGCCGAGGTGGCGGGGGCGCCCGCCGCCGGTGCGCAGCGGCAGCACGCGGTGACGTCGCCGGTGATGATGACGCGCCGCGACCCGTGGGTGAACATGCTGCGCACGACGGTGGCGTGCCTGGGCGCGGGCGTGGGCGGCGCGGATGCCGTCACGGTCCTGCCGTTCGACCACTCGCTGGGCCTGCCGGACACGTTCGCGCGCCGCATCGCCCGCAACACCTCGACGATCCTCCTGGAGGAGTCGCACCTCGCGCGGGTCATCGACCCGGCGGGCGGCTCCTGGTACGTGGAGCGCCTCACCGACGAACTCGCCCACGCGGGCTGGGAGTTCTTCCAGGAGATCGAGCGCGCGGGCGGCCAGGCGGGCGCCCTGCGCTCCGGGCTGATCGGCGACCGGCTCGCCGCGACGTGGGCCGAGCGCGGCAAGAAGCTGGCCAAGCGGCGCGAACCCATCACCGGCGTCAGCGAGTTCCCGCTGCTCGCGGAGCGCGCCGTGGAGCGCGAGCCCGCGCCCGCGACCCCCGCCGGCGGGCTGCCCCGGGTGCGCCGCGACGAGGCGTACGAGGAGCTGCGCGCCCGCTCGGACGCCCACCTCGAGGCGACCGGCGCCCGCCCCAAGGTGTTCCTCGCCGCGCTCGGCCCGGCCGCCGCGCACACCGCGCGCGCCACCTTCGCGGCCAACCTGTTCATGGCGGGCGGCATCGAGCCCGTGCACGACCCGGTGTCGGTGAACACGGCCTCGGCCGCCGAGGCGTTCGCGGCCAGCGGGGCCTCGGTCGCGTGCGTGTGCTCCAGCGACGCGCTCTACGCCGAGCAGGCGGACGAGGTCGCGAAGGCCCTCAAGTCGGCGGGCGCACGGCAGGTGTTCCTCGCGGGGCGCGGGGAGTACGCCGACATCGACGCGTACGTGTACGCGGGCTGCGACGCGGTCGCGGTGCTCACCTCCACCCTCGACCTCATGGGAGTGGCGTCATGACGATCCCCGACTTCTCCGACATCGAACTGGGGCCGGGCGGCGGGCCCTCGGGCTCGGACGAGCAGTGGCGCGCCGCCGTGAAGGAGTCCGCGGGCAAGGCCGAGGCGGACCTGCTGTGGGAGACGCCCGAGGGCATCGCGGTCAAGCCGCTGTACACGGGCGCCGACGTGGAGGGACTCGACTTCCTCGGCACGTACCCGGGTGTGGCCCCGTATCTGCGCGGCCCGTACCCGACGATGTACGTCAATCAGCCGTGGACGATCCGGCAGTACGCGGGCTTCTCCACCGCCGAGGAGTCCAACGCCTTCTACCGCCGCAACCTCGCGGCCGGGCAGAAGGGCCTGTCGGTCGCCTTCGACCTGCCGACGCACCGCGGCTACGACAGCGACCACCCGCGGGTGACCGGTGACGTCGGCATGGCGGGCGTCGCCATCGACTCGATCTACGACATGCGGCAGCTCTTCGACGGCATCCCGCTGGACAAGATGACCGTGTCGATGACGATGAACGGCGCCGTGCTGCCGGTGCTCGCGCTGTACATCGTGGCGGCGGAGGAACAGGGCGTGCCGCCCGAGAAGCTGGCCGGGACCATCCAGAACGACATCCTCAAGGAGTTCATGGTCCGCAACACCTACATCTATCCGCCGAAGCCCTCCATGCGGATCATCTCCGACATCTTCGCGTACACCTCGCAGAAGATGCCGCGCTACAACTCCATCTCCATCTCCGGCTACCACATCCAAGAGGCGGGCGCGACGGCGGACTTGGAGCTCGCCTACACCCTCGCGGACGGTGTGGAGTATCTGCGGGCGGGGCAGGGCGCGGGCCTGGACGTGGATGCGTTCGCGCCGCGGCTCTCGTTCTTCTGGGCGATCGGCATGAACTTCTTCATGGAGGTCGCCAAGCTGCGCGCGGCGCGCCTGCTGTGGGCGAAGCTGGTCAAGCAGTTCGACCCGAAGAACGCCAAGTCCCTCTCGCTGCGCACCCATTCGCAGACCTCGGGCTGGTCGCTGACCGCGCAGGACGTCTTCAACAACGTCACGCGTACATGTGTGGAGGCGATGGCGGCGACACAGGGGCACACCCAGTCCCTGCACACCAACGCCCTGGACGAGGCGCTCGCGCTGCCCACCGACTTCTCGGCGCGCATCGCCCGCAACACCCAGCTCCTGATCCAGCAGGAGTCGGGCACCACGCGCTCCATCGACCCGTGGGGCGGCAGCGCGTACGTCGAGAAGCTGACGTACGACCTGGCACGCCGTGCCTGGCAGCACATCGAGGAGGTCGAGGCGGCGGGCGGCATGGCGCAGGCCATCGACGCCGGCATCCCCAAGCTGCGCGTGGAGGAGGCGGCGGCCCGCACCCAGGCCCGCATCGACTCGGGCCGCCAGCCCGTCGTCGGCGTCAACAAGTACCGGGTGGACAGCGACGAGCAGATCGAGGTCCTCAAGGTCGACAACTCCTCGGTGCGCGCCCAGCAGATCGCCAAGCTGAAGCGGCTGCGCGCGGAGCGCGACGAGCAGGCGTGCCAGGACGCGCTGCGGGCGCTGACGGCGTCGGCCGAGCGGGGTTCGGCGGGCTCGGGCCTGGAAGGCAACCTGCTCGCCCTGGCGGTGGACGCGGCCCGCGCCAAGGCCACCGTCGGTGAGATCTCCGACGCATTGGAGAGCGCGTACGGGCGGCACGCCGGTCAGATCCGTACGATCTCCGGTGTGTACCGCACCGAAGCAGGCCAGTCGCCGTCCGTGGAGCGCACCCGCGCCCTCGTGGACGCCTTCGACGAGGCGGAGGGGCGCCGTCCGCGCATCCTGGTCGCCAAGATGGGCCAGGACGGCCACGACCGCGGCCAGAAGGTCATCGCCACCGCCTTCGCCGACCTGGGCTTCGACGTCGACGTCGGCCCGCTCTTCCAGACCCCGGCGGAGGTCGCCCGCCAGGCCGTCGAGGCGGACGTGCACATCGTGGGCGTCTCCTCGCTGGCGGCCGGGCACCTCACCCTCGTACCGGCGCTCCGTGCGGAGCTGGCCGCCGAGGGGCGCGAGGACATCATGATCGTCGTCGGCGGGGTGATCCCTCCGCAGGACGTCGAGGCCCTGCACGAGGCGGGCGCCACCGCGGTGTTCCCGCCCGGCACGGTGATCCCGGACGCCGCGTACGACCTGGTGACCCGCCTAGCCGCCGACCTCGGCCACGAGCTGTAGGTCCGCGAGTCTGTGAGTCTGCTGAACACATGCCTCCGACGATCGACATCGACAGCTATGTGAAGGGCGTACTCGGCGGGAAGCGCGCGCAGATCGCGCGCGCCATCACCCTCGTCGAGTCGACCCGACCGCAACACCGGGCGCTCGCACAGGAGTTGCTGACCGAGCTCCTGCCGCACGCGGGCGCCGCCCGGCGCATCGGCATCAGCGGGGTGCCGGGCGTGGGCAAGTCCACGTTCATCGACGCGCTCGGCACGATGCTCACCGGGCTCGGGCACCGCGTCGCGGTGCTCGCCGTCGACCCCTCGTCGGGGCGTACGGGCGGCTCCATCCTCGGCGACAAGACGCGGATGGAGCGGCTCGCGGTGGACCCGAACGCCTTTGTCCGGCCGTCCCCCTCGGCCGGGACGCTGGGCGGCGTGGCGAAGGCGACGCGCGAGTCCATGGTCGTCATGGAAGCCGCCGGGTACGACGTGGTCCTGGTGGAGACGGTGGGCGTCGGCCAGTCGGAGACGGCGGTGGCGAACATGGTCGACACCTTCCTGCTCCTCACCCTCGCCCGCACCGGCGATCAGCTCCAGGGCATCAAGAAGGGCGTCCTGGAGCTGGCGGACGTCATCGCCGTGAACAAGGCGGACGGCCCGCACGAGCGGGACGCGAAGTCGGCGGCGCGCGAACTGGCAGGGGCACTGCGGCTCATGCACCCCGCGGACTCGGCCTGGACTCCACCGGTCCTGAGCTGCAGCGCCCGCGAGTCCAGCGGCCTCGACACGCTCTGGGACCGCCTGGAGCAGCACCGCACGCTCCTCGACTCGACCGGGCGGCTCGCCGCGAAACGCCGCGGCCAGCAGGTCGACTGGGCCTGGGCGATGGTCCACGACACTCTCCTGGAGCGGCTGCACGGCCACCCGGCGGTGCGGGACCTGGCACCCGGCCTGGAACAACGGGTGCGGGAGGGGTCGTTGACGGCGACGCGTGCGGCCGAGCACATCCTGGAGGCGTTCCAGAGCGGCACCACCAGCACCAACGGCACCACCAGCACGCCCTGAAAGGTACAGAGACGCACATGAACAGCGCAGCCCCCGCCGAAGCCCCCGTCCTTGTCCGCACCGAAGGACGGCTGGGACATCTCGTCCTGAACCGTCCCCGGGCCATCAACGCCCTCAACCGCGAGATGGTCGACCTGATCGACGCGGCGCTCGCGGAGTGGGAGAAGGACGACGCGGTGCGGGCCGTGGTGGTCACGGGCGCGGGCGAGCGGGGCCTGTGCGCGGGCGGCGACGTCCGGGCGGTGCGCGCGGACGTGCTGGCCGGACGCCCGGAGCAGGCGGCGGCGTTCTGGCGCGCCGAGTACCTGATGAACGCCCGCATCGCCCGCTTCCCGAAGCCGTACGTCGTCGTGATGGACGGCATCACGATGGGCGGCGGCGTCGGTGTCTCCGCGCACGGCGACGTGCGCGTGGTGACCGAGCGCTCGCGGGTGGCGATGCCGGAGACGGGCATCGGCTTCGTGCCGGACGTCGGCGGGACCTATCTGCTGTCGCGCGCGCCCGGGGAACTGGGCACGCACCTGGCACTGACGGGCGCCGCGGTCGGCGCGGGTGACGCGCTGCTGTGCGGGCTCGCCGACCACTTCGTGCCGTCGGCACGGCTGGAGGACTTCACGGCGGCGCTGGCCGGGGGGACCTGGGGCGAGGTCTCCGCTGTCGTACGGGAGTACGCGCAGCCCGCGCCGGAGGGTGAACTGGCGGGCGAGCGGGCCTGGATCGACGCCTGCTATGCCGCCGACTCCGTGGAGGAGATCGTGCGGCGGCTGAGCGACCACGGAGAGCGGGCGGCCAAGGAAGCGGCCGAGACGATCCTGTCCAAGTCCCCCACGTCCCTGAAGGTGACCCTCGCGGCGGTGCGCAGGGCTCGCGCCCTCCCGTCTCTGGAAGCCGTCCTGAACCAGGAGTTCAGGGTGTCGTGCGCGGCGCTCGCGGCGCCGGACTTCGCCGAGGGCGTGCGCGCGCAGGTCGTCGACAAGGACCGGAACCCGCGGTGGTCGCCCGCGACGCTGGCGGAGGTCTCCCAGGGGGATGTGGAGGGGTTCTTCGCGCCGCTGGGAGACGGCGAGTTGGGCCTTGTGTCGCTGCCGTGACGGTGCCTCGGGCAGGCTCGGCCCGAGAGTCCGCAGCATCCTCAGGGAGTCGTCATGCCTCTCCTCGAAGGCGTCATCGTCGCCATCGGATCGCAGACCGCGCAGGGGGTGGCGCTGTCCCTGCTGCGTGAGCTCGTCGGGGTGCAGGAGAAGCAACTGGAGGCGCTGAGGGAGATCCACCAGGACGTCCGGAAGTTGCTGGACGGGCCCTGGCGCAAGGCACAGACGAAGTTGGAGGAGGCTGCTCACGCGGAATACGCCGCGGAGCGGCGCGGGCGCCTGAAGCTGGCGCGCGACGCTCTCGACGACGCGGCCAGCCTGGAGCCCGACGGGACGCCGCGCCGCGCCATGGTCTGCATCAATCTCGCGCTGGTCTACCGTCTGCTGGGCCAGGACCGGGACGCCCGGTACTGGGTCCTGAAGGGCTACCAGGACCAGACGGACGCCGTGGCCGCGGCGGTGCCCGGCACGGTGAAGGCGCTGAACTCGCGGGCCGCCATCCTCAAGTCCGCGACGGAGGGGAACTTCTGGGAGCTGGTGGCCAGGTCGCGCAAGGAGGACTCGGCGGGCACGGACCGCTGGCTGCACGAGAAGTACGAACTGGGCCAGGTGCCCAGCAGCGCGCCGCCGGACGACTTCCAGCCCGAGTTCGCCGCACCCGTGGTCCCCGCAGAGGGCTTCGCCCAGGTGGCACGCATGGTGAGCGGCAAGTGGGGTGCCGCCGCCGCCAACGAACAGGCGCGCTTGTGGCGCTGGGAGTGGGTCCTCGCGGAACGCGAGGGCAGGACAGGCGAGTTGCGTCCGTTCCTCGCCGAGGTCGCGATGGCGGAGACGACGACCGACGCGGGGCGCCGTCTGATGGAGCTGCACCGGATGGCGCACGCCGCGTTCGAGTACCGACAGCTGTGTATCGCGCTGGCGCCGGACACCGAGGTGACGGAGTACGAGCTGCGCGTGGACCTCTCGGAAGTGCGGGGCGCCCGCATCGCCTGGGCTCCCGCGCCGGCGCCGCGCAGCGGTCAGGAGGTCATGTGGCGGGCCCGGAGGGCCGTGGCGGCAGTGGCGTTCAGCCCGGACGGGCGCAGCCTCGCCGCCGCGAGTGGCGACACCGCCTACGTCCTGGACAGTTCGGACGGCCACGAGATCTCCAAGGTGCGCCACGCCAACAGCCTGGGTGTGGTGTGGAGCGTGGCGTTCGGCGTGAACGGGCGCCGGCTTGCCACCGGAAGCGGTGATCACACCGCGCGGATCTGGGACCCCCGGGACGGCAGCGCACTGCTCACGGTCCGCCACTTGACGCCCCTCGGCTTCGTTCGCCGGGTCACGCCCAGTCCGGACGGTGCGCGGTTGGTGACGGCGGGGGGTGATCACACGGTACGGGTCTGGGATGCCCGGGACGGTCGTGCGCTCCTGAAGATGTCGCACGGCAAGGCCGTCTGGGATGTGGTGTTCAGCCCCGACGGGGTGCGCATCGCCTCTGCGGGAGAGGACGGAACGGTGCGTGTCTGGGACAGCCTGGACGGACGGGAACTCCTGCGTATCCCCACCGGACTGGTCACCAGTGTCGATTTCAGCCGGGACGGCCGCCACATCGTGACCGGCGGGATCGAGGCCGCGGTGTGGGACAGCCAGAGCGGCCGCAGGGAGCATGAGGTGCCCGGGGGCGCCTGCTGGGCCGTCGCGTTCAGTCCGGCGGACCCGCGGCGTCTCGCCGTCGCCCGTTCCGAGTCGGCGATGGTCGTCGACGCCCGCAGCGGGCAGGAGTTCGCGCGCTTCTCGCACGACGCGAAGGTGCAGAGCGTGGCGTTCAGCCCCGACGGACGGCGGCTCGCCACCGGAAGCGAGGACGAGACGGTACGCGTGTGGCGCATCGACTCCTGAACCACGCCTACGGAGGATCGACCTCCGTCACCACCGCCAGCAGCTGGAACGGCAGTTCCTTGTCCCACTGCGAGACGCCGAGGGCTATCCAGCGGCCGTCGACCCGCCACAGGTGCAGGTTCGGGACGTGGGAGCTCAGGTCGGCCCAGGGCTCCGGTATCTCCTCGCCCCCGTCCACCATCCGGTGCAGGAGGCTGTAGAGGGCGAACTCGTCCGGCTTGCCCCAGCGGGCGGTGAGGAGTTGGGAGAGGCCGTCGCGCTCGGCCTCGAACTGCTCCTCCGCCTCCGTCCAGCGGCTGCCGTCGTCCTCCCAGAAGCCGTCGCTCTCCGCTAACTCCGCCACGTGATACCCGGGGCCCGCGAAGCCGCGCGCGGACCTGCCGACCTCCGCCGGGAAGGCCCGGGCGAGCAGCAGGTCGATCTCGGCGAGGTGCTGTGCGGTACTCATGACGACCAGTAAAGCGGCTGCCACTGACAACTGGCCCGCCCGTCGGGATCGACCCTCACGCGTCCCTGCGCCGCAGCGTCCACCAGCCCGCCAGCAGCGCCGCCGCCGTCCAGAGAGCCGAGACGCCAAGTCCCGTCCAGGGGCCGAGCGTTCCCTCGGGGTTCGCGTGCAGCACCTGCTGGCCCGCCCGGTCGGGCAGGAAGTCCGCGACGCTGCCCGCGACGTCGACGAACACGAACGACACGATCAGGATGAACGGGATGAGCAGGCTCAGGACGGCCACCCCGCTGCGCAGCACCGTGGCGAGGCCCGCCGCGAACAGCGCCATGAGCGCCAGGTAGATGCCGCCGCCCGCGCAGGCCCGCACGGCGCCCGGGTCGTCGAGGCCGAGGGCGTACTTGCCCATGAACGCCTGGCCCGCCACGAAGGACACGAAGGTGGCGGCCAGCCCGGCGACGAGGGCCAGCGCGCCCACCATCGCCATCTTCGCGGCATAGAAGGCTCCGCGGCGCGGGACGGCCGCCAGGGAGATGCGCAGCGCCCCGTTCACGTACTCGCTCGACACGGCCGTCGTACCGAAGGCGATGGCCGCGATCTGGCCGAAGTTGAGGGCGTAGAAGGCACCGAAGAGGAGGTCCTCGCCGTTGTCGGCCTCGGCCTGGCCGACGGACGCCATCGCGAGGACGGTGATGGCGACGGTCGCCACGAAGACGGCGAGCAGCGAGCCGAGGCTGCCGCGCAGCGACCTGATCTTTATCCATTCGGAGTGGAGCACGGCGGTGGTGGTCATCGGCCTGCCTCCTGGCGGTCGGAGTTCGTGCGCGCGGCGGCGAACTGGGTGTCGCCCGCGGTCAGGGAGAGGTACGCCTGTTCCAACGAGGCGTGTTCGTCGGCGAGTTCGAGGATCGGGACTCCCTCGGCCGCGGCGAGCGCGCCGACCTCCTCGGCGGCCATCCCGTCGACGGTCCAGCGGCCGTCCTCCGCCTCCGTGAGGGTGCGGTCCCTGCGGGCCAGGAGGGCGCGGAGGCGGGCCGGGTCGGTGGTGCGGACCCGCGCGCGGGCGCCGCTGTGGGCCGCGATGAACTCCCGCGCGGAGGTGTCCGCGAGCAGCCGGCCGCGGCCGAGGACCACCAGGTGGTCGGCGAACGTCGCCGTCTCGTTCATGAGGTGGCTGGAGACCAGGACGGTGCGGCCCTCGCGGGCCAGGCCGGTCATCAACTCCCGGATCCAGATGATGCCTTCGGGGTCGAGCCCGTTGGACGGCTCGTCGAGGATGACCACGTCCGGTTCGCCGAGGAGGGCGGCCGCGATGCCGAGCCGCTGCCGCATGCCGAGGGAGTACGTCTTGATGCGGCGCCCGGCCACGGAGCCGAGGCCCGCCTCCTCCAGGACCTCGCCGACCCGGCGCCGTGCGATGCCGTTGCTGACCGCGAGGGCCAGCAGATGGTCGCGGGCGGTGCGCGAGCCGTGCGCGGCCTGCGCGTCGAGCAGCGCGCCCACGTGGCGCAGCGGGGTGCCGAGCTCCGGGTAGGGGCGGCCGCCGAGGGTGGCGGTGCCCGCGGTGGGCCGGTCGAGGCCGAGGACCAGGCGCAGGGTGGTGGACTTGCCCGCGCCGTTGGGGCCGAGGAATCCGGTGACCCGGCCGGGGCGGACGCTGAACGTGAGGGCGTCCACCGCGCGGGTCACGCCGTACTCCTTGGTGAGCTCTTGGACGTCGATGCTGGTCATGGGGCAAGCCTCGGGCGCGGGGCGGGGCCTTGGCCTCCCCCGTGCGAGGAGACCGGCTCCCCCGCACGGGGGAGCCGGACGCCGCGGGGCTGCTGACACGATGACGCCATGCTCCGGTTGTTGAGGCCATGGTTGAGGCCCCTCGCGCGCGCGGTCACCTACACGCGGTGGCTGCACCTCCTCATGGGGATGGTGGTCGCCGTGGTGTGCGCGTTCGTCTTCACGGGCCTCCACTCCCCCTCTCCGGCCGAGTGGGCCCTGACGGTCTTCGTGGTGCCCGTGCCGCTGCTCGTGGCGGCGGCCATGGTGCCCGCCGTACGCCGGGCGGAGGGGCTGCAGGCCCGCCTGATGCTGTTTCCAGGTGCCCACGCGCGCGTGAGTACGCGCGATGCGCACGCGCGCGTGCGGGACGCCCACGGGCACGAGGACCCGGGGGTCTCCACGGCGCCCGCCGCGTCCTGGCGGGACCGGGGCCGGACCGCCGTATGGCTGGTGCTGCGCCTGGAAGCGGGCTCCGCGATGTGGTTCCTCACCACCCAGCTGCTCGGCTACAGCCTGGCCCTGGTCGATTCGTCGGCCGAAGAACCCGATCAGTCGGGCCTGTTGCTGCCGACCACGGACTGGGCGTGGGCCAACGCACTGCTCGTGCCGGTGCCCGCCCTGGCGCTGCTCGGTGTCGTCGTGGTGGCGGGGAAGGGGATGGCCCTGGCCGCGCGCCGGTTCCTCGGCCCCTCGCCCGCCGAGCGTCTCGCCGCCCTGGAGACGCGCACGGAGCAGCTGCTCCAGCGCAACCGCATCGCACGGGACCTGCACGACTCCATCGGCCACGCCCTGACCGTCGCGGTCGTCCAGGCGGGCGCGGCCCGTGCCGCCGGTGACCCGGACTTCTCGGACCGGGCCCTGGAAGCGATCGAGGAGACGGGGCGGGCCGCCCTGGAGGACCTCGACCGGGTCCTGCGGGTGCTGCGCGAGGAGGACCGGGAGGCGAGCGCCGCGCCCACCCTCGCCGACGCCGAACGGCTCCTCGACTCGGCGCGCGCCTCCGGGGCCGAGGTCGACGTCGAGGTGAGCGGCCCGGTGGAGCGTGTGCCGGGGCCGGTCTCCCGGGAGGGCTACCGCATGCTCCAGGAGTCGCTGACCAATGTGCTGCGCCACTCCGGTCCGGTGCCGGTGCAGGTACGGATCACCGTCGACGGCGCGCGGCTCGACCTGAGCGTGCGCAACGCGCTGCCCCCGGGCCGGACCGCGACGGGGCGGGCCGGCAGCGGCCTGCGCGGCGTCCGCGAGCGCGCCACGCTCCTCGGCGGCCGGGCCACCACCGGCCCGCACGGCGACGACTGGCGGGTGCACGTCGAGCTGCCGCTGGGGTGACCGTGGCGGGAGTGCTGAGCCCTGTCGGAGCCGGGGCCTGTCCGACGGCCCCCGAGAGGCAGGTCATAGTCTGGCCGGATGCCGATCACCGTTCTCCTCGTCGACGACGAGCCCCTCGTCCGCGCGGGTCTGCGCGCCGTCCTGGAGGCGCAGGCCGACATCCAGGTCGTCGGTGAGGCGGCGGACGGCGCGGCGGTGATCCCGCTCGTGCGGGAGCTGCGGCCCGACGTGGTGGCGATGGACGTGCGGATGCCGCTGCTCGACGGCATCGAGGCCACGCGTGCGGTGCTGCGCACCGTCCAGGACCCGCCGAAGATCCTCGTGGTGACGACGTTCGAGAACGACGACTACGTCTACGAGGCGCTGCGCGCCGGGGCCGACGGCTTCCTCCTCAAGCGCGCCCGCCCGGCCGAGATCGTGCACGCGGTCCGGCTCGTCGCCGAGGGCGAGTCGCTGCTGTTCCCCGCGGCGGTACGCCGTCTCGCCGCGGCCCATGGCGAGGGGCCGACCGGGAACGCCGAGGCGCGGGCGGTCCTCGCGGGGGCGGCCCTGACCGAGCGCGAGGGCGAGGTGCTCCGGTTGATGGCGCGCGGCCTGTCGAACGCGGAGATCGCCGCTCAGCTCGTCGTCGGCACCGAGACGGTCAAATCTCATGTGAGCGCGGTGCTCATGAAGCTCGGGGCCCGGGACCGGACCCAGGCGGTGATAGCCGCGTACGAGTCCGGGTTCGTCGCCCCCGGATGAACGTCCTTCGTCACTCCGGGATGACCACCACCCCACGCTGCGAGTACGATCCGCCCATCATGCGCACGAGCTGGGAGGACAGACGTTGGGGCGGCTGACCGGCGGGGATCCCTCTCTGCTTCGGCGGATCAATTCCGCGGTGGTGCTGCACGCGCTGCGCGCCACGGACTTCGCGACGCTCACCGAGATCACCCGGGTGACGGGTCTTTCGCGGCCCACCGTCGAGGGGGTCGTGGAGGGGCTCATCGAGGCCGGGCTCGTGGTGGAGACCACGGTCGACGAGAGCGGCACGCGCCGCCAGGGGCGGCCCGCGCGGAAGTTCCGCTTCCGGGCGGAGGCCGGGCATCTGCTCGGCCTGGAGATCGGCCCGCACCGGGTGGCCGCCGTCCTGTCGGACCTGGACGGGCGGGAGCTCGGCACGGCCGCGAAGGACGTCGACGAGGCGGCGCCCGCCGATGAGCGCCTGGAGCGGCTGCGCACGGTCGTCGCGGACCTGCTGCGCCGTGCGGGCGTCGCCCGCAGCTCGCTGCGGGCCGTCGGCGTCGGCAGCCCCGGCATCGTCGAGGCCGACGGCACCGTACGCCTGGGCACCGCCTTGCCGGAGTGGACGGGCCTGCAGCTGGGCGAGCGCCTGCGCCGGTCCTTCAAGTGCCCGGTCCTGGTGGAGAACGACGCCAACACGGCGGCCGTCGCCGAGCACTGGAAGGGCGCGGCCACGGAGTCCGACGATGTCGTCTTCGTGCTCGCGGGCCTCAGCCCGGGCGCGGGCTCGCTGATCGGCGGGCGGCTGCACCGGGGGTACGGGGGCGCGGCGGGCGAGATCGGCGCGCTGCACCTGCTGGGGCGTGACGTCACTCCGGAGACGCTCCTGTCCACCACGGACGAGCCGCTGCACCCGCTCGACGAGCAGGCCGTGGCGGAGGTCTTCGCGCACGCGCGCGAGGGCGACGAGCAGGCCCGCAAGGCCGTGGACCGCTTCATCCAGCGCCTGGTGCACGACGTGGCGGCGCTCGTCCTGGCGCTCGACCCCGAGCTGGTGGTCGTGGGCGGCTGGGCGGCGGGCCTGGACGGCGTGCTTGAGCCGCTGCATCGCGAGCTGGCCCGCTACTGCCTGCGGCCGCCCCGGGTGGCGCTCTCGGCGCTCGGTGAGGCGGCGATCTCAACGGGCGCGCTGCGCCTGGCGCTCGACCACGTCGAGGAGGAGCTGTTCGCCGTGGAGGGCACGGTGACGGCTCGGCGCTGATGCCGAGCCGTCCAGTTCCCGTTCCGTTCCGTACGAGAAGGAGCTCAGGAAGCCTGCCGGCCCGGCCCGTGGTGGATCTCCACGCCGCCCGCGTCGCCGAACGTGAGGCGGCAGGTGTCGGCGCGATATGTCGCCACCGAGACCGCGGCGGTACGGCCCGCGGCGAAGAAGCGGGTCGTCACGACGAGGACGGGGGCGCCGGGGAGCCGGTCGAGCGACTTCGCGTCGTCCGCGCGGGCAGAGCCCAACTCGACGGCGCGGTCCTGTCCTTCGAGGCTCAGCCGGTCGAGCTCGCGCAGCACGGCACGCGCGCGTGCCGGTCCGGACGGGGCGTCGATCGCGGTGAGGTCGGGGACCGAGGCCGCCGGGACGTAGACGAGCTCGGCGGCGACCGGCTGGCCGTTCGACACGCGGTTGCGACGGATCGTGTGCACCGGCTCGTCGGCCGGGAGCTCCAGGACGCGGGCCACCTCGGCGGGCGCGGCGGTCAGCTCGCAGTCGACGGCCTGCCAGGCTTCCCCGGCCGCTCCGGGCCAGGAGCCGCGGTCGGACTCGACGGCGACGCCCATGCGCGGCGGGGCGACGGTGGTGCCGACGCCGCGGCGGCGCTGCAGCCGGCCCTCCAGCTCCAGCTGCTCCAGGGCCTGGCGGAGCGTGGCGCGGGCCACGCCGAACCTGGCCGCGAGATCACGCTCGTTCGGAAGGATCTCCCCCACGGCGAACTCGGAGTCGAGTGCCTCGCTGAGCACGGTCTTGAGATGCCAGTACTTCGGTTCCGGCACCGTTTCCAACTGCGTGGTCCCCACCCTGTCCTCCGCAATCACCGTGCGCCGACGGCGTTTTAGCGCCCTTGTTTATTAAAGGTTCCTGCACTATCCCTGCGACCATAGGGCCGCACCCACCCTTGGTCAAGACCAATCCTGATTCCGTCACAGCGCGCACCGGACCGGCGCCACAGAGCATTCATGGACTGTTGGTGCGCGGCTACACGCGCGTGGTCCAGGTGTCCGAAACCCTGCGGGCACATGAAGAAGCCCCCGCCCGAGGGGCGGGGGCTGCAGAGGGGTCCCGCCTAGGAGGCGAGGGAGAGCAGCTTGTCCGGATTGCGAACGATGTAGACCCGCTGGATCTGCCCGTCGACGACGTCGAGCTGGAGTACGGCGTCGGGCTTGCCGTCGGCCAGGAGGAGCACCGACTCCGCTCCGTTGAACTCGACGAAACGCGCCTCGATCTCGCCCAGCTCGGCCAGGCCCTTGCCCGCGGCGCCGACGATGAAGCGGCCCACCTTGTCGGCGGACTCGATGACCCGCAGCGGCGCCTTGGCCTTGCCGCCGCTGTCGCCGACCAGGTGCACATCGGGTGCGAGCAGCGAGAGCAGCCCGGTCAGATCGCCTTCGACCGCGGCGGCGAGGAACCGCTCGGTGAGGTCGCGGCGCTGGGCCGGGTCGACCTCGTAGCGCGGGCGGCGCTCGTCGACGTGCTTGCGGGCCCGCCCGGCGAGCTGGCGCACCGCCGCCTCGCTGCGGTCGAGGGTCTGGGCGATCTCCGCGAAGGGGAAACCGAAGGCTTCGCGGAGCACGAACACGGCGCGCTCCAGCGGGGAGAGCGACTCCAGGACGACGAGGACGGCGAGCGAGACCGAGTCGGCGAGCACGGCCCGCTCGGCGGTGTCCGGGACGGTCTGGTCGAAGTCGGTGACGAGCGGCTCGGGCAGCCACGGCCCCACGTACGACTCGCGGCGCGACTGCACGTGCCGCAGCCGGTCGATGGCCAGCCGGGTGGTGACCCGCACCAGGTAGGCGCGCGGCTCTCGGACCTGCGCGCGGTCGGCCCCCGACCAGCGCAGCCACGCTTCCTGGACGACGTCCTCCGCGTCGGCCACGCGGCCGAGCATGCGGTAGGCGACGCCCATCAGGACGGAACGGTGCTCTTCGAAGACGTCGGTCACATCGGCTGTCGGTGGTGTGGTCACCCCTCCATCCCAGCCGACGGTTCGCGCCCTGTCCAGGTGAATTGAGTGCGGTACGGAGCACAATGACGCGGTGGCCGCCGAGGGCCGGCGGCACCCTGGGGAGGATCCAGTGCGGTACGCGGTTCTGGGTACGGGCATGGTGGGGCGCCAACTCGGCGGAAAGCTGGTGGAGTTGGGTCACGAGGTGATGATGGGCTCGCGCGGCAAGGACAACCCGGCGGCCCTGGAGTGGGCGCGGGAGGCGGGTCCGAGGGCGAGCACGGGCACCTTCGCGGAGGCGGCGGAGTTCGGGGACGCGGTGATCGAGGCGGTCGGCGGGCAGGTGGCGCGGGCGGCCCTGGAGGCGGCGGGCGCCGAGCGGCTCGCGGGCAAGCTGGTCATCGACGTGTCCAACCCCCTGGAGATGACGGACGGAGATGTGCGCCTCGTGGTGCCGGAGGGGCAGGACAGCGTGGGCGCGCAGCTCCAGCGGGCGTTCCCCGAGGCGCGGGTGGTGAAGACCCTCAACACCCTGAACGCGTCGGTGATGACGGATCCGGCACTCGTCCCCGGCGAGCACCAGGTCTTCGTGAGCGGCGACGACGCGGCGGCGAAGCGGGAGGCGGTGGAGCTGCTCGGCTCCTTCGGCTGGCCCGCGGAGCGCGTCATCGACCTCGGCGGGATCGAGTCGGCGCGCGCCGTGGAGCTGATGATGCCGCTGTGGCTGACCCTGTTCCGCAAGCACGGGGACGCGATGTTCAACTGGCAGATCCAGCGGGCCTCTTCTTGAAAGCACCGAACCTCTTGAACTGGAGGCTACCGAGCGGTAATTGTTGCTGACAAGGCGTCTAAGACACCGTCGTCCGGCGGTGGGGACAGGAGCAGCGACATGGCCGCAACGGTGACAGAGATGGCCGGGGCCTCGGCCTCCCAGGTGTCAGAGGTGTCCTTCGACGTCGAGTCGGCCGCGGGCCCGCGCACGGTGACCATCAGGTACCGGCGCGCGGGCACTGGCGAGCCGCTGCTGCTCCTGCACGGCATCGGGCACCACCGGCAGGCATGGGACCCGGTGTTCGACATCCTCGCGGCCGAGCGGGACGTCATCGCGGTGGACCTGCCCGGCTTCGGGGAGTCGCCCGGGCTGCCGGACAGACTCGCGTACGACCCGGAGAGCGTGCTGCCCGTCCTGGGCGCCCTGTGCCAGGCCCTGGGGGTTGAACGGCCGCATGTGGCGGGCAATTCGCTGGGTGGGGTGCTCGCCCTCGGCATGGGCCGGGACAAGCTCGTGCGCTCCGTCACCGCCCTCTCCCCCGCCGGGTTCTGGTCGGAGGCGGAGCGGCGGTACGCGTTCACGATGCTCCTCGCGCTGCGTCGCGGCGCCAAGGTGCTGCCGCTGCCCCTCATCGAGCGCCTGTCCCGCTCAGTGGCCGGACGCACCATGCTCACCAGTGCCATCTACGCCCACCCCGGGCGCCGTTCACCGGAGGCTGTCGTCGCCGAGACGCTCGCGCTGCGCGACGCCACGGGCTTCGAGCAGACCCTCGCCGCGGGACGCGACGACCTGTTCCGTGACGCCGTGAACGGGCTCCCCGTCACCGTCGCCTGGGGCACCAGGGACCGGCTCCTGCTGCGCCGCCAGGGCATCAGGGCCAAGCACACCATCCCGGACGCCCGCCTGGTCCGCCTGCCCGGCGCCGGTCACGTCCCCATGCACGACGACCCGGCGAGCGTCGCCCGCGTCATCCTCGACACCAGCGCCTGAGCACCGCACCAGGCGCAGCACCCCCGAGCCCCAGGCGACACCGGCGCCGACCAGTCCGCTGCCGACCGCCTGGGGCAGCCCGTAGCCGCCCGTGCCGACCAGCGGCGCGGTGCAGGCGGCGGCCACCGGGATGAGGCCGGAGAAGAGCGTCGCGCGCTCGGCCCCGATCCGCTGCATGCCGCTGTACCAGCAGACGAACCCGACGACGGTGACCACCGCCGCCTGCCACAGCAGCGCCCCCGCCTCCACTCCGTCCGGCACCCGCAGCACGCCCCGCCCGTCCGCCACCAGGCCGACGACGGCGGACTCCACGGCGGCGATCCCGCACACCACCGCCGACAGCAGCTTCGGACCGAGGGGCCGCAGCACCGGCACCGCGAGCACCGCGAAGCCCACCTCACCGGCAAGTGCGCACAAGGAGAAGGCGATTCCGGGCCCGTCGGTGCGCCCCCACCCCTGCACGGTGAAGGCCCCCGCGGCGACGAGCAGCGCCCCCGACAGCACGGTGCGGCGCGGCCTTCGGCCCTCAAGGAGAGGCATGACAACGGCCACGACGACGGGGGCACACCCTACGAAGACACCCGGTACGGCGGGTTCCGCCGTCTCCTCAGCGGCCAGGATCGCGAGGTTGAAGCCGACCATGCCGACGGCGGCGAGGGCGGCGAGCCGGGCCCACCGGCGACCGGTGAGGGTGCGCAGCGGGGCGGTCCCGCCCTTCCCGAGCAGGGTCAGGAGGAGCAGGCAGGCGAGCCCGTACCGGAGGAACTGCCCACCGGCGTACGGATAGTCGCCGAGGAGACTGTTCGCGGTGAAGGAGCCGCCGACGAGCACACAGGCGAGGGCCGCAAGGAGCGCCCCGCGTACCGGATTCGCGTTCATGGACCCGACGCTAGGCGCGGGCCCGGACCGGTTTAAGGTCCACTTCCGGGGCTGGTTCAGGGACCACTTTCCCGGACCGCGACACAGGGTAGAGGGGGCCAACTGCCGTGGTGGCGAAGGAGAGCGGGGCCTGGGAGTTGCTGCTGCCGGCCGCCGAGGGCCCCGCCCGCACCCGGGGCCGCAGGCTCCAGTCGGCGCTGCGCGACGCGGTCCGCTCGGGCCGCCTCGCCCCCGGCACGCGGCTGCCGTCCAGCCGGGCGCTCGCCGCGGACCTCGGCGTCTCCCGCGGGCTCGTCACCGAGGCGTACGAGCAGCTGACCGCCGAGGGCTATCTGCGCACCGGCCGCGGCGCGGGCACCTGGGTCGGCGGAGCCGTGCGGGCCGCGCGCCCGACCGCCGCCCGTGACCTCGCGCCCCGTGCCGCACGCGCGCGCGTGGACTTCGTTCCCGGCACGCCCGACCTCTCCTTGTTCCCCCGTTCCGCGTGGGCCGCCGCGCACCGCGGGGTCCTCGCCGAGCTGCCGCACCACGCGCTCGGCTATCCGGACCCGCGCGGCCTGCCCCGGCTGCGCACCGCCCTGGCCGAACTCCTCGTGCGGCGCCGGGGCGTGGTCGCGGACCCGGAGCGGATCGTGGTCTGCTCGGGCGTCGCGCAGGCCATGACGCTGCTCGGCTTCGTGCTCCACGCGCGCGGGCTGCGCACCGTCGGCGTGGAGGACCCGGGCAGCCCCGAGCACGCCTCCCTGTTCGCGTCGGCGGGCCTCGACAGCGTGCCGCTCCCGCTGGACGACGAGGGCCTCGCACTCGGACCGCTGCGCGCGCGGGGCGTACGGGCCGTCGTGACGACACCCGCGCACCAATTCCCTTACGGGATCGGCTACTCGGCCCGGCGGCGCGCCGAACTCCTCGACTGGGCGCGGTCCGTGGACGGCCTGGTGATCGAGGACGACTACGACGGGGACTTCCGCTACGACCGGGCGCCCGTGGGCGCCCTGCAGGGCCTCGACCCGGAGCACGTCGCCTACGCGGGATCGGTCAGCAAGTCACTCGCGCCGGGGCTCCGGCTCGGCTGGCTGATCGCTCCGGAGCGGCTGACCGAGGAGGTCGTGGCCCGCAAGCGGACCATGGACCTGGGCAATCCGGCACTCGACCAGGCGCTGCTCGCCCGGTTCGTCGAACGCGGCGACTACGACCGGCAGTTGCGCCGCTGCCAGCGCGCCTACCGCGAGCGCAGGGACGCCCTCCGCAGCGCCCTGGAGCGGCACTTCCCGGGCGCCGAGGTGTCCGGGATCGCCGCCGGGCTGCACGCCATCGTGCGGCTGCCGCGGCGCTGGGGGCCGCAGGGCGCCTTCCTGGCGCGGGCGGCGGCGGCCGGGATCGCGCTGCGGCCGCTGAGCCACTACGGAGAGGCCGACGGACCGGGCGTGTGTCTGGTCATCGGGTACGCGCACCTGCCGCCCGCGCGGATCACCGAGGGCGTACGCCTCCTGGCCGCCGCCGCTCAGGAGGCCGCCGCCGCTCAGGAGTTGGACCACGCGCGCGTGCAGAGCACCAAGCGGTAGCCGTCGGGGTCCTCCACGGTGACGCCCCACTCGTTCCAGTACGGGTTGGGCGACTGCACGCGCTTGCCGCCGTGCGCCTCCAGGCGGGCCACCGCGTCCTCGGGCACCTCCCCGTCCACGTACAGGACGAGGAGGTCCTCCTCGGTGGGGCGGGGGCGGACGGGGGCGCCCGGCTCGTGGACGAGTTCGAGGTGCCAGGTGGCGTCGGGCCAGCCGAGCATGAGCAGGTCGTGCTCTCCGGGGGCGTGGCCCGCGCCCTCCGGAGTGCGCCAGACGATGCTCAGCCCGAGCCCCTCGACCCAGAAGCGCTCGGCGGCGGCGAGGTCGAGTGAGGGACGGGCGATGCGGAGGTGGCTGTGCGCGTCGAGAGTCATGCGCTCATGCTAGGCAGCGAGTGATCTTCGGCGTATCGGCCGTTGGGCCCCGGTCCCCCGGCACCGGGACCAGGTCCGAGGACCTAGGTCCGCGCCTCCCCGCCGGAGGTTCCGCACCTCTGCAGCCGGAGGTTCCGCGCCTCCCGCCGGGAATCAGAAAGCGCACGCCAGTTCCCCTTCCCCTGCGGGCAGTTGTTCACTGGGGCGTTGCGTGTGCGTCACCGGACCCCAAGAGTCTGTGGGCTGCACACTGGCCTGACCCGTCTCTGGAGGCGCCTTCATGTCCGACCGTCCGTCGAGCCCCGCCCCGCGCCGCCGCAGCCTGCTGCGCGGCTCGCTCGCCGTGCCCGCCGCACTCGCCGTGCCGTCCCTCTCGGGCGCCGCGCCGTCGTTCGCCCGGTCGGGGCGGCCAGAGGCGGCGTGGGGCGTGCAGGCGGGCGACGTGGGCGCGCACTCGGGACTGGTGTGGGTGCGCTCCGACCGGCCCGCCCGGATGATCGTGGAGACGTCCGCCACCGAGTCGTTCCGCAATCCCACCCGCCGGCACGGCCCGGTCATCGGCCCCGGCACGGACTTCACCGGCACCACGCGCCTGCACGGCCTGCCCGCCGGGGAGCAGATCCACTACCGGGTGACCCTCGCCGACCCCGACGACCCGCGGCGCACCGGCAGGCCGGTCTCCGGCACCTTCCGTACGACGCCCCAGGGGCGGAAGCAGGGCGTGCGCTTCGTGTGGTCCGGCGACATCGCCGGGCAGGGCTGGGGCATCAACCCGGACCGGGGCGGCTACCGGGTGTACGAGGACATGCGGCGCCTCGACCCCGACTTCTTCCTGTGCAGCGGCGACAACATCTACGCCGACGGCCCGATCCTGCCGAGCGTGACGCTGCCCGACGGCACGGTGTGGCGCAACGTCACCACGGAGGAGAAGGCGAAGGTCGCCGAGAGCCTCGCCGAGTTCCGGGGTGCCTTCCGCTACAACCTCCTGGACGAGAACCTCCGCCGGTTCAACGCCCAGGTCCCCGCCATCGTGCAGTGGGACGACCACGAGGTGCACAACAACTGGTACCCGGGCCAGATCCTCGACGACGCCCGCTACACGGAGAAGCGCACCGACGTCCTCGCGGCGCGCTCCCTGCGGGCGTTCAGCGAGTACTTCCCGGTGTCCACGCTGTCGCCGGACCACGCGAGCGACACGGACGGGCGGGTGTACCGGGTGCTGCGGCACGGCCCGCTGCTCGACGTGTTCGTGCTCGACATGCGCACCTACCGCAACGCCAACTCCCCCGGCCGCCAGCCCGACGACGCCACCGGCATCCTCGGTGCCGAGCAGCTGCGCTGGCTGAAGCGGGAGCTCTCGCGCTCGCGGGCCGTGTGGAAGGTGATCGCCTCGGACATGCCGCTCGGCCTGGTGGTGGCCGACGGCAAGGTGAACTTCGAGGCGGTGGCGCAGGGCGACCCGGGCGCCCCGCTCGGCCGTGAGCTGCAGATCGCCGAGCTGCTGCGGCACATCAAGCACCGGAAGATCACCGGCACGGTGTGGCTGACCGCCGATGTGCACTACACCTCGGCGCAGCACTACGACCCCTCGCGCGCCGCCTTCAAGGACTTCGCGCCCTTCTGGGAGTTCGTTTCCGGGCCGCTCGCGGCGGGCGGCTTCCCCGCGACGAAGCTGGACGCCACGTTCGGCCCCGAGCAGCGGTTCATCAAGGCGCCGACGCGCGCCAACACCTCGCCCGCCGAGACCCCGCCGTACTTCGGGGAGGTCGACATCGACGGCGACAGCGGGGAGTTGACCGTGCGGCTGCGGCAGGAGGGCGGCGAGGTACTGTTCAGCACGGTGCTGCAGCCGGGGCGGGTGGGCCAGGAGTAAAGCAGGGGGCCAGGAGTAGACCGGGGCCCGAGCAGCCTGTCGGTCAAATTCTGAATAAAAGGGACCAAGTATCCCTTTACTCATCGGACACAAAGCGTTCGCGATCACGCAACACCGATCCTTCACAGTGAGTGCATGACTGCAGACATGTCTGATGTGACCCGCAGGAAGCACGGCCGCCCCGCGCACCACTGGCGCCGTGACCTGATCGAACTGGCCGCGCTCTTCACGGCCGTGGCCGTCGCGGACACCGTGGCGAACCTGATCGGCCACGGCCCTCACGGCACGCCCCTGCTCGCCGCCTCGGCGCTCGCGCTGATCGCCACGGCCGGGTTCCACACCTGGTGGACACGGCGCCACACGCACGCGCCGCCGCCGGGCGATACCGGCGCCCGGCCCTCCGCGCCCGCGGAGCAGGCCGGGCCCGCCGCCCCCGACCAGGAAGCGGCGGAGACGTCCCTGTGGCGCATGCGCACCACGGTGCGCGACGAGCCGGGTTCGCTCGCGGCCCTGTGCACGGCGCTCGCGCACCAGCGCGTCGACATCCTCAGCCTGCAGGCGCACCCACTCGCCGAGGGCACCGTCGACGAACTCCTGCTGCGCGCACCCGGGCTGCTGTCCGGCGCCGAGCTGACCCGGACGATCTCGGCCGCGGGCGGCACCGGCACCTGGCTCGAGCGCGCCGACGCGCACGACCTGGTCGACGCCCCCACCCGCATCCTGGGCCTCGCCACCCGCACCGCCCTGGACGCGGCGGAACTCCCCCTAGCCCTGCGCCAGTTGCTGGGCCGCTGCACCATCCGCCAGCTGCCCGCGACGGCCGCGCCCGCCACCGCGGAGGACGCCGACGGCGCCCCGGTCGAGGGCGCGCTCGACGGGACGGTGCTGCGGCTGCGCGTGCCGGAGGGCGGGGTGATCGCCGTGGAGCGGCCGTATCTGCCGTTCACACCCACGGAGTTCGCGCGCGCCCGGGCCCTGGTGGAGCTCGACTCGCGGCTCGGCCCGCGCGTGCCGGGCGGCCAGGACGTGCTGACGCTCGCCGAGGGCAGCGACATCACGGTCAGCCGCGCCGACGTCGACGACCTCGACGCCGCCAGGGCCATGCACGACCGCTGCTCCCCGCAGACCCTGTCCATGCGCTACCACGGCCCGGTCCGGGACGCCGACCGCTACCTCAACCACCTGCTCAGCCCGCGCTTCGGCCGCACCCTCGCGGTCCGCACCGCCTCCGGCCGCATCGTGGGCCTCGGGCACCTGCTGTGGGACGGCGACGAGACCGAGGTGGCGCTGCTCGTCGAGGACGACTGGCAGCGCCGCGGCATCGGCGGTGAACTCCTCGGCCGGCTGGTCGCGTTGGCGATCGAGGCGGGCTGCGAGAGCGTGTACGCGGTGACCCGCTCGTCCAACACCGGCATGGTCGCCGCGATGCGCGGCCTCGGCCTGCCCCTCGACTACCAGATCGAGGAGGGCACGCTGGTGATCACCGCGTCCCTGGACGCGACGCCGGTGCGCTCACTGCTTCCGTACGACGGTCTGCGCCAGGACTAGTACTGGTACCCGCGCCCGGACCGGTGCGCGGGCCGAGCGCCCGGTCCAGGTCGCTCCAGAGGTCCTCGACGTCCTCCAGGCCGACCGAGAGCCGCAGCAGTCGTTCGCCCACCCCGGCCGCCCGCCGGTCACCGGCGTCCACGACGCGGTGGCTGATGGACGCCGGGTGCTGGATGAGGGTGTCGACGCTGCCGAGGCTGACCGCCGGGGTGACCAGGCGCACCCCCGCGGTCACCTCGTGCGGGTCGCCGTACACCTCGAAGGCGACCATGGCGCCGCCGATACGGGGGTAGCGCACCCGCTCCACGCGCGGGTCGGCGGCCAGCCGGCGGGCCAGCTCGGCGGCCGTCGCGGACGCGGCGCGCACCCGCACCGGCAGCGTGGCGAGCCCGCGCAGCAGGAGATATCCGGCCAGCGGGTGCAGCACCCCGCCGGTGGCGAACCGGACTTGGCGCAGGCTCCGTGCGAACTCCTCGTCGCAGGCGACCACGCCGCCGAGCACGTCCCCGTGCCCGCCCAGGTACTTCGTGGCGCTGTGCAGCACCAGGCGCGCGCCCGCGGCTGCGGGCCGCTGCAGGACGGGCGTGGCGAAGGTGTTGTCGGCGAGCAGCGGCACGGTGCCGCAGGCCTGGGCGACCGCGCGCAGGTCGAGTTCGGCGAGCGTCGGGTTGGCGGGCGACTCGACCAGGACGAGGCCCGTGTCGGCCCGGACGGCGTCGGCGATCCCGGCCGGGTCGGTCCAGGTCACCTCGGAGCCGAGCAGCCCCGCGGTGAGGAGGTGGTCGCTGCACCCGTACAGCGGCCGCACCGCGACGACATGGCGCAGTCCGGCCGCCGCGCGCACCAGCAGGACGGCGGTCAGGGCCGCCATGCCGCTCGCGAACGCGACGGCGCTCCCGGTGCCCTCGAGCCGGGCGAGCGCGGTCTCGAAGCGGGCGACGGTCGGGTTGCCGAGCCGCCCGTAGACGGGCGGGCCGCCGTCCAGGGTGCCGTCGGCGGCGAACGCGTCGATGCGCGCCGCCTCGCCCCGGGTGTCGTACGAGGGGTAGGTCGTGGACAGGTCGATCGGCGGGGCGTGCAGACCGAGGGCCGCGAGGTCGTCGCGCCCGGCGTGCACGGCCTCGGTGGCGAGGGCGCGGGGGCGGTAGGGGGTGGCCGGGGTGCCCGGTGTCGTCTCCATGGCTCCGATCCTGAACAGCGGGCGGTGTTGCCTGTTCAACTACCGTGCTACGTTCGGAAGATGGCCGAATCTGTCGCACTGGACCCGGTGGATCTCCACATCCTTCGCCTGCTGCAGAACGACGCCCGGACCACCTACCGCGACCTCGCGGCGCAGGTCGGCGTCGCCCCCTCCACCTGCCTGGACCGCGTGTCACGGCTGCGCCGCTCGGGCGTGATCCTGGGCCACCAGCTGCGCCTGGACCCGGCGCGGCTCGGGCGTGGCCTGGAAGCGCTCCTTTCGGTGCAGGTGCGGCCGCACCGTCGCGAGCTGGTCGGCCCGTTCGTCGAGCGGATCAGAGCGCTCCCCGAGTCCCGCTCGATCTTCCATCTGACCGGCCCCGACGACTACTTGGTGCACGTGGCGGTCGCCGACACGGCCGATCTGCAGCGGCTCGTCCTGGACGAGTTCACGGCGCGGGGCGAAGTGGCGCGCGTCGAGACCCGGTTGATCTTCCAGCAGTGGGAGTGCGGTCCGCTGTTGCCGCCAGGGGCGGGAGCGGGGGCGAGCCCGGGGTGAGTCCGGGGTGAGTCCGGGGTGAGTCCGGGGTGAGTCCGGGGGGCGCGGTGCGCGTTCGTGTCAGGGCCGGGCCGGGCCGGGCCGGGCCGGACAATCTTGATGGCGGACGTCAGCCCTCCGTACGAGGATGGCCGCATGTCCGAGACCACGACCTCCAGCGCCCACTCGCCGCTCCCCCGCGCCGTCGCCGACGCGTACGTCGACGAGCTCATCGCCCTCGACCCGATCACCGGCACCTATCTCGGCGTCAAGGAGAGCCACGGCAGCCTCCCCGACACCTCGCCCGCAGGCCAGGAGGCGCTCGCCGAGCTCGCCCGCGCGACGCTGCGGCGGCTCGACGAGGCGGAGGCGCGGCCCGGCGCCGACAGCGACATCGAGCGCCGCTGCGCCCGGCTCCTGCGCGAGCGGCTCACCGCCGAACTCGCCCTGCACGAGACGGACGAAGGGCTGCGCGCCGTCGGCAACCTCCACACGATGCCGCACGCGCTGCGGGAGATCTTCACGCTGACGCCGACCGAGACGGCCGCGGACTGGGCGGTCGTCGCGGAGCGCCTGCGCGCCCTGCCCGCCGCCTTCGAGGGCTACCGCGCCTCGCTCGCCCTCGGCCTCGAACGGAAGCTGTACGGTCCGCCGCGGCCGACGGCGACCTTCATCGGGCAGCTCACGGAGTGGGCGGGCGAGGCCGGGGAGGCGCCCTGGTTCGAGGAGTTCGCGGCGGCGGGCCCGGACCCCCTGCGGGCGGAGCTGGACGCGGCCGCGCAGGCCGCCACCGCCGCCGTGGTGGCCCTGCGCGACTGGATGCGGGACGTGTACGCGCCCACCGTCGAGGGCGCCCCCGACACGGTGGGCCGCGAGCGCTACGCCCGCCTCTCCCGCCACTTCAACGGCGCCGACCTGGACCTCGACGAGGCGTACGCGTACGGCTGGGCCGAGTACCACCGGCTGCTCGCCGAGATGCGCGTCGAGGCCGAGCGGATCCTGCCCGGCGCGGCCACACCGTGGGTGGCGCTCGCCCATCTCGACGAGCACGGCACGCACGTCGAGGGCGTCGAGGAGACCCGGGTCTGGCTCCAGGAGCTGATGGACGAGGCGATCGCGGCGCTCGACGGCACGCACTTCGAACTCGCCGAGCGGGTACGGAAGGTGGAGTCCCGGATCGCCCCGCCGGGCGGCGCCGCTGCCCCCTACTACACGGAGCCCTCGGAGGACTTCTCCCGCCCCGGCCGCACCTGGCTGCCCACGATGGGCGCGACCCGCTTCCCCGTGTACGACCTGGTCTCCACCTGGTACCACGAGGGCGTGCCGGGCCATCACCTCCAGCTCGCCCAGTGGGTGCACAAGGCGGCCGACCTCTCCCGCTACCAGGCGACCGTCGGCATCGTCAGCGCCAACGCGGAGGGCTGGGCGCTGTACGCGGAGCGGCTCATGGACGAACTGGGCTTCCTCACCGACGCGGAGCGCCGCCTCGGCTACCTCGACGCGCAGATGATGCGGGCCCTGCGGGTCATCGTCGACATCGGCATGCACCTGGAACTGCCGATCCCCGCGGACTCGCCGTTCCACCCCGGCGAGCGCTGGACCCCCGAGCTGGCCCAGGAGTTCTACGGCGCGCACTGCAGCCGCCCGGCGGACTACGTGGAGAGCGAGATGATCCGCTACCTCACGATGCCGGGCCAGGCCATCGGCTACAAACTGGGCGAGCGGGCCTGGCTGTCGGGCCGTGAGAAGGCCCGCGCGCGCCACGGGGACGCCTTCGACCTGAAGGCGTGGCACATGGCGGCGCTGTCGCAGGGCTCGCTGGGGCTCGGCGACCTGGTGGAGGAGATCGCACAGCTGTGAGGGCGACGTCTCTCAACGGCGGAACCCGCCCTCGGAGTCGATGACCTGCCCGGTGATCCAGCTCGCCTCGTCCGTGGCCAGCCACGCGATGAGCCGGGCCGGGTCGTCGGGCATGCCCCAGCGTCCGCCGGGGAACCGGTCCGCGACGGCGGCATAGGCGTCCCCGGTGAGGTAATCCGTGTCCACGGGGCCGGGGTTGACGGCGTTGACCGTGACGGCGTGCTCGGCGAGCGTGGTCGCGAGAGACCTGGTGACCGATGCGAGGGCGCCCTTCTGGAGGGCGTACGCGAGCTCGTCGGGCATGCCGCCCGCGATGTCCTGCCCGGACGTCATCAGCATCACGCGGCCGCCGGGCGTACGGGGCGGCAGAGCGGCGCGCCGCCGGGCGAACGCCTGCACGAGGAGGATCACCGACCGCGTGTCGGTGGCCCAATGGGCGTCCAGCATGGCGGCGTCGACGCCGTCGAGGTCACCGTCGCGTCCGCTGAGGGCGTGGTTGGCGACGAGCACGTCGAGGCGGCCGCCGAGCTCGCGGGCGGCGGTGTCGATCAACGCGGCCGGGGCGTCTGGCCCGGTGAGATCCCCGGGCCCGGCACAGACGAGCGCCCCGGGGTCCGCCGCCGCCTCCCGCACCCCGGCGACGACCTCGGCCGGGTCGTCGGCGCCCCAGGGCAGGGCGGCGTCGTGCGGAATGTGGTGGTGGAGATAGACGCTCGCGCCGTGGGCGGCCAGACGCCGGGCCACGGCGTACCCGATCCCTCCGCGCCGACTGGCCCCGGTCACCAGGGCGGTACGGCCGCGCAGCGGGAGGGGGTCGCGGCGGAGGGCTTCGGGGGTGGGAGGGGGCAGGTGAGGCATGGGAGTTGATGGTGCCTCATCCCACGACGATTCCCCACCCATTTCGGCGCTGCGTCCGTGTGGGCGCCCCGCCCCACTTCCGGCGCCCCACCCGCCTCAGCAGCCGCAGTCGTCCGCGCCGACCGGTGCCGTCAGGGGGTCCGCCTCGCGCTGGTGCGGGCCCTCCCAGGTCTCGTACGCGAAGCCCTCGCGGGCCCAGTACTCGAAGCCGCCGAGCATCTCCTTGACCTGGAAGCCCAGTTGGGCCAGGGCCAGGGCCGCGCGGGTGGCGCCGTTGCAGCCGGGGCCCCAGCAGTACGTGACGACCGGTACGGACTTGTCGAGGAGGCGCTCGGCCTGGAGCGGGATCTGCGCGGTCGGCAGGTGCAGCGCGCCGGGGACGTGGCCCTGGTCCCAGGACTCGGTGGAGCGGGTGTCGACGACGACGAAGCCGGGGTCCCCGTCGGCGGCGAGCGCCGCGGCCACGTCCGAGACGTCGGCGTGGAAGGCGAGGCTGGCGCCGAAGTAGGCGGCGGCCGCGGCCGGGGAGGCGGGCGGCACGCGCAGCACCGGGTTCTCGGCCACGGGAGTGGCGGGGTCGGTGTCCATGACCTGGGCGTTCGCCGTGTTGATGTGCGTGTTCATGGCAGAAAATCTACGGTCGGTGCCGTCGGCTCCGGAAGGCGCGATTCCCGGCGTACCTCTTGATCGGCCGGGGATTTCCCTGTTTCCTCTCCGCCATGACCGGTTATTCCACGGACGCCACCGACTGGCGCATCCTCGATGTCCTCCAGCGCGAGGGCCGTGCCAGCTACGCGGAGCTCGCCCGGGCCGTCTCGATGTCGCCGAGCGCCGTCACGGAGCGGGTGCGGCGGCTGGAAGAGGCGGGCGTGATCCAGGGGTACGCGGCCGTGGTCGACCCGGAGCGGCTCGGCCTGCCCATCCTCGCCTTCGTGCGGCTGCGCTACCCGAACGGCAACTACAAGCCCTTCCACGACCTCATCGAGGCGATGCCGGAGATCCTCGAGGCACACCACGTCACCGGCGACGACTGCTTCGTGATCAAGGTTGCGGCGCGCTCCATGAACCACCTCGAGGAGGTCTCGGGGCGGATCGGCGCGCTCGGGTCCGTGACCACGAGCGTCGTCTACTCCTCACCGCTGCCCCGGCGTCCGCTGGGGCACTGACCTTCGGGGCCAGGGGCCGCTCACGCCCCGCCCCGCTGCCGCACCGACGACCCGGCCCGCCCCTTCACGACCTCCAACTGCGCGTGCACGCGCCGCCGCAGGTCCGCGACGTGGCTCACGATGCCCACGCTGCGGTCGCGCTCGCGCAGGGAGTCCAGGACGTCCAGGACCTCGTCGAGGGTCTGGTCGTCGAGGCTGCCGAAGCCCTCGTCGATGAAGAGCGTGTCGAGGCGGACACCGCCCGCCTCGTCCGTCACCACGTCCGCGAGGCCGAGCGCGAGGGCGAGGGAGGCGAAGAAGGTCTCGCCGCCGGAGAGCGTCGCGGTGTCGCGCTCGCGGCCCGTCCACGCGTCCACCACATGCAGGCCGAGGCCGCTGCGGCCGCGCCCGGTCCGGTCGTCGGAGTGCACGAGGGTGTAGCGGCCCGAGGACATGCGGCGCAGGCGGGCGGTCGCGGCGGCCGCGACCTGTTCGAGCCGGGCCGCGAGGACGTAGGACTCCAGGCGCATCTTGCGGTCGTTGTCCGCCGAGGTGCCCGCGGTGAGCGCGGCGAGGCGCGCGATCCGGTCGTGCTCGGCGCGCAGCGGGGCGAGGCGGCGGGCGGCGGCGGCCGAGCGGGACGAGAGCCGGTCGAGCTCGGCGCAGCGACGGGACGCCGCGTCGCGCGCGGAGGCCGCGGTGCGCACGCGGTGGGCGGCGGCCGCGGCGGTGGCCTGGGCGGAGTGCGGGTCGGCGGGCGGGAGTTCGGCGGCGGCCGCGGCGTCCGGCTCGGCGAGCAGGGAACGCACCGCCGCGGCCTCGCTCTGCCAGGCGTCCAGGCGGTGCTGGAGCTCGCGGTGGGCGGCGTCGTCGAGGAGGGCGCCGGCGGCGGCCGACGGCGTGTCGAACCCGGCACGGAAGGCGGCGTCGGCGAGCCGCGCGTCCGCGTCCTTGAGGCGCTGCGCGGTGTCGGCGGCGGTGCGCACGGCCTCGGCGGCCTCGGTGAGCAGCGCGGCCTGCCGCTCCAGCTGGGCGGCGCGCGCGGCGACGCTCCCACTGGCCCCCCGCGCGCGGGTCAACTCCTCGGCCAGGCCGCTCTCTTCACGGTCGAGCGCGTCCCGCAGACTGGCCCGCGACGCGGCACGCTGAGCGGCCTGCTGCTGCGCCGACAGCCTGTGGGCGTGCTCCCGCTCGGCCTGCGCGAGGGCTTCCCGGGCGGCGTGCAGCCCCGAGGCGACGCGACGCGCCTCTCCGTGGCTCCGGCGCAACACCTCTACGGAGTGGGCGAGTTCGTCGACGGTGGGGTCGGGGGAGGGCGCGGTGTCCGATGCGGCGTGCGGGTCCGAGGCGGGGTCCGTGGCGAGTGGGTCCGAGGCCGGGCCCGTGGTCGGGCCAGTGGCTGAAGTGGCGTCAGCACCGGCGGGCGAGCCGTCGCCCGAACCCGTCGTCCCGCGGGCGGCATCCGGGTCGGCGGCCGCCCCCGTGGACGGCCCGACAACACCCGAACCAACAGCCGCCCCCGCAGGCGGCCCAGCGGCACCCGACCCAGCCGTCGTCCCCATGGATCGCCCGGCGGCACCCGAACCCATCGCCGGGCCGGCGGCCGCCGAACCGCCACCCGACCCCGTACCCGACCTCGCCGCCGGCCCCAGCGCCGCCGCCTTCGCCGCCGCCAGCGACTCCCGCACCTCGCCGAGCGCCCGCTCCGCCTCCGTACGCTCCTCGTCCGAACGCTGGTACGCGGCGAGCGCGCCCTCCTCCGCGCCCCGGTCGACGTGTCCGGCCACCTTCCGCGCGGGGGCGGGGTGTTCCGTGGCGCCGCAGACCGCGCAGGGGGCGCCGGGGGTGAGGCCCGCGGCCAGCTCCGCCGCGATGCCGGTCAGGCGCTGTTCCTTGAGGTCGAGCCAGCGGTCGCGGGCGGCGGTGGTGCGTTCGCGGGTGGTGACCGCGCGCTCGTGGGCCGTCGCCGCCTCGCGGGTGAGGCGGTCGCGGCGGTGCCCGGCCGCCAACCGGGCCTCGGCCGACTCCAGTCGGGCGGAGAGCTGCTCGGCGCGGGCGGCGGCCTCCTGTGCGGAGTCGATGCGCTCCTGGAGCGCGGCGCGGCGCGGCTCCCAGTCGGCGAGCCAGCCCGCGGCGTCCTGTGCGAGGTCGTCGTCGGCCCGCTCCTGCTGGTCCAACGAGGTGCGCTCGGCGGCGAGTTCGGACAGGCGCTGTTCGGCGCGGCGGGCCGAGGCGAGCGTGCCGAGCTCTTCGGCGGCGGTGCGCGCGGCGGCGGCGAGCCCTGCCGCGCCCTCGTCGGCGAAGGCGGCGGGGAGCTGGGCGCGTGCGTGCCGCTCGGCGGCCGCGGCGGCACGGTGCTCGGCCTCGGTGGCCTCGCGCAGTCCGAGCGCGGGCGCGACCGTCTCGGCCTTGCGGGCGCGCTCCATCCGGGCCGTCAGCCGCTCGTGGTCGGCCGCACCCTCGGCGAGCCGCGCGGCCCGCTCCTGCGCGCGGGCGAACCGCTGTTGCAGCTGGTCGAGTTGGCGTACGTCGGCGAGGGTGCGCTCCGCCGTGTGCTGTGCGGACTCGGCGGCGGCGAGCGCGCAGTGCGCGACCGTGAACCGTTCGCGGGCGCCCGCGCGGGCGATGGCGGCCCAGGTGAGGACGGCGTCCGCGAGCCCGGGGTCGCCGGGCGCGAGCTCGGGCAGCGGCTGCTCGGCGCCGCCGGGCCCCTCGCCCGCGGCCTGCTGCATGCGGTGCGCGTCGGTGAGGAGCTCCGCGTCGCCGCCCTTGACACGGGCCTCGGCGGCGCGCCGCAGCTCGGCGAGGTGCTGCTCGACGGCGGCGAAGCGGTGCGTGTCGAAGAGCCGCCCGAGGAGCTTGCCGCGGGCCTCCGCGTCGGCGCGCAGGAACCGCGCGAAGTCTCCCTGAGGCAGGAGCACGACCTGGCAGAACTGGTCCTTGCTCATGCCGAGCAGCTGACTGACCTCCTCGCCGATCTCCTGGTGGGACCGGCTGAGGTCCTTCCACTCCGCCGCGCCGCCGGGCCCCGCGGGCTCGTACTCCCGCAGCCAGCTCTGCGCCTTCTCCGTGGTGAACCCCGTGCCGCGCTTCTTGGGGCGGGCCCACGGGGGCTGCCGGGTGAGCTCCAAGTGGCGTCCGGCGACGGTCAGTTCGAGCCGTACCTCCGTGCGCGTACCGGGCGCGGCGTGGTCGCTGCGCAGCGAGGCGCCCTGGCCACCGCCGAGCTGGCGGGTGCCGGGCACGGAGCCGTACAGGGCGTAGCAGACGGCGTCCAGGACCGAGGTCTTGCCGGCGCCGGTCGGGCCGTGCAGCAGAAAGAGCCCGGCGGCCGAGAGGTCGTCGAAGTCGATGTCCTCCGTGCCGCCGAAGGGGCCGAAGGCGGTGACGGTGAGCCGGTGCAGCCTCATCGGGCCACCTCGCGCAGGGTGTCGTCGGCGCGCACGGCGTCGAACGCGCCCTGGAGCACGGCCTGTTCGCGGGTGTCGGGTCCGGTGCGGCGCACATGCGTCACGAAGTCCTCGGCGATCTCCCGGTCGTCGCGGCCCTGCAGGCGCCGGGCGTACGACACGTCCGGGTCGTCCGGGGCGCGCTGCGGCTCGAAGAGGAGGCTGAGGCAGTGCGGGAAGCGCTCGGCGAGGCGCGCCATCGGCTCGTCGGGGCGCACCGGGTCGGTGAGGGTGGCCTCCACCCACGCGTCCTCGTGGGCGGTCAGCTCCGGGTCGTCCAGGAGCTGGTCGAGCTCTCCCTTGATGCGGGCGAGCGGCCGCGGCACCGGGCAGTCGATCCGCTCGGCGGTCACCGCACCGGCCCCGTCCAGGTCGACGAGCCACATGCTCTTGCGGTGGTCGGCCTCGGAGAAGGAGTACGCGAGCGGGGAGCCGGAGTAGCGCACGCGCTCGGTGACGCGCTGGCAGCCGTGCAGATGCCCGAGCGCCACGTAGTCGACGCCGTCGAAGACTCCGGAGGGCACCGCGCTGACCCCGCCGACCGTGATGTCGCGCTCGCTGTCGCTGGCCTCGCCGCCCGCGACGAAGGCGTGCGCGAGGACGACGGACCGGGTGCCGGGGGCGCGCGCGGCGAGATCGGCCCGCACCCGCTCCATGGCGGCGCCGAGCACGGCCTCGTGCCCCGCCTTCTTCACCTCGAACTCGCTCTTCACCAGGGCCGGTTCGAGATACGGGAGTCCGTAGAACGCCACGTCCCCGTGCGTGTCCGCGAGCACCACGGGCTCGCCGCACCCGGCCGGGTCGGTGCGCAGATGGATCCCGGCGCGGCCGATGAGCCCGGCGCCGACGCCGAGCCGCCGCGCGGAGTCGTGGTTGCCGGAGATCATGACCGTGGGCACCTGGAGCTCGGCGAGCCGGTGCAGGGCGTCGTCGAACAGCTCGACGGCGGCGAGCGGCGGCACCGCCCTGTCGTACACGTCCCCCGACACGACCACCGCGTCCACCTCGCGCTCACGCACCGTGGCGACGAGGTGACCGATGAACTCGGCCTGGGCGCCGAGCATGTTCACCCGGTGGAACGCCCGGCCCAGATGCCAGTCGGAAGTGTGCAGCAGCCTCATGATCCCCGAGACTAACGGCAGGGTCGGACATCACGGGCGGGCACTCCCGTATCCGGCGCTTCGGGAGAGCTGCGTCACCCGCGACCGGCTGTCACCCGCGGCCGGTTGTCACCCGCCCCCTGTCGTCACCCACCCTCTGTTGATGTGCCAGGTGCCCCCGTCGGCGCTCGCGCCGCGCAGCCCGTGCAGGGTGTGGGCGCCCGCGAGCGCGGGGACGCGGGAGTCGCCGAGGGCGGCGAAGGCGTAGGTGCGGGCCGGGTCCCAGTCGGTGCTGCGGCGCAGGCGCCGGGCGAGCTGGGCGAAGCCGAGCGGCGCGGCGGCGATCACCCAGGCGTCGGGCTCCTGGGCGGTGAGGCGCCGGGCGGGCCGGAGCCAGGAGGCGGCGTGCTCGGGCCAGTCGACGACGGCGAGCACATCGGGTCCGCCCTCCTCATGGTCGCGCGCCCCGGTGCCGTTCGCCGCCCACGCCGCCGCGAACGCCTCGGCCGCCGCCCGGGACGCCGCGTCCCGGCTGTGCCCGACGGCCACGGTGCGGATCCGCGCGCGGGGCCGGGTCAACAGGCCGATCAGCGCGGCGAGTTCGGGGGCGGTGTGCGGGACGGGCTCCGGCAGCGCACCGAGCCCGGCGAGGTCGTCGGGGTCGACCAGGGGCGAGGGGAGGGCGGGATCGGGGGCGGAGGCACTGAGGAGTCCGGGCGCGTCGTGATTCATGGTGCGTCCCAGCATCGGCGGGACGGCACGCGACTGCTGGCGGTTTTCGGACGCCGTCGTACTCGGAGTCCGTCGTGCGCGGACGCGGTGGGGCGGCAGCTAAGCGTCCCCGTACGCCTCTCCCCCGAGCTCAAGGCCCGCCGTCCCCGCCGTCGCGTCCGCCAGCCAGCCGCGGAAGGACTCGACGTCGGCGTCGGGCAGGGCGATCTCCAGGGTGACCGCCTCGCCGTAACGGACGTCGCGGACGTCGCGGCCCGTGGCGCGCAGGTCGTTCTGGAGCTTGCCCGCGCGCTGGTGGTCGACGGTGACCGTGGCGAGGCGGAAGCGGCGCCGGGTGCGGGTGCCGAGGGTGTCGAGGGCCTCGCCGACCGCGCCTCCGTAGGCGCGGATGAGTCCGCCCGCGCCGAGCTTGACCCCTCCGTAGTAGCGGGTGACGACGGCGACGACGTAGCGCATCTCGCGGCGCAGCAGCATCTGCAGCATGGGCACGCCCGCCGTGCCCCCGGGCTCCCCGTCGTCACTGGCCTTCTGCACCGCGGCGTCGGCCCCGATGACGTACGCGAAGCAGTTGTGCGTCGCGGTCGGGTGCTCCTTGCGGATCCGTGCGATGAAGTCCTGGGCCTCCGCCTCGGTGGCCGCGGGCGCGAGCGCGCACAGGAAGCGCGAGCGGTTGATCTCGGTCTCGTGCACGCCCTCGCGGGCCACTGTGCGGTACTCGTCCTGCATCCCGCCAGCGTATGCGCTCCCCCGGGACCGCAGGTCCGGCGCCCCGGGTAGCGTTGTCGGTCGTGACGTCTCCTTCGAAGTACGCAGCTCAAGTCCCCGGAGCGGTCGACATATTGGGTTCGCTCCTCGCGGGGACGCCCGTCACCGTCGTGGAGACCCGTGCCGACATCCCGGGCGCGGACCTGTTCCCCGGCGAGGCCGAGGTGATCGCGAAGTCCGTCGCCAAGCGGCGGGGCGAGTTCATCACCGTCCGGCACTGCGCCCGCACCGCCCTGGCCCGCATCGGCGTGGCCGCCGCGGCGATCCTGCCGGGCGAGCGGGGCGCGCCGGGCTGGCCGGAGGGCGTCGCCGGCAGCATGACGCACTGCACCGGCTACCGCGCCGCGGTCGTGGCCCGCACCTCCGAAGTGGTCTCCCTCGGGATCGACGCGGAGCCCGCGGAGCCGATCTCCGACCCCGATGTGCTGCGTCTCGTGGCGGACGACGAGGAGCGCGCCGCTCTCGCCGCCCTGGCCGCCGAGCAACCGGAGGTGCCCTGGGACCGGCTCCTGTTCAGCGCCAAGGAGTCGGTCTACAAGACGTGGTTCCCGCTGACCCGGCAGTGGCTCGACTTCGACGAGGCGCATCTCACCTTCGGCCCCGACGGCACCTTCACGGCGCGGCTCCTGGTGCCGGGGCCCGTGGTGGCGGGGCGGGAGATCGCCTCGTTCCCGGGCCGGTGGCTGGTGCGGGACGGGATCGCCGTCACGGCCATCGTCCTGCCCGCGACGCCCGCCGCGCCCGCCGCGCCCGCCGCCTGAGGCACGTCACGGCGCCGTCTGGCCCGCGTACGTCACCCGGCCCGCCAGCCACGTCCCCAGCACCCGCACGTCCCGCACCGCCATCGGGTCCACGGCCCGTGGGTCGGCGGAGAGCCGGACCAGGTCCGCTGGGGCGCCCGGCGCGAGCCCCGTGCGGTCGTCGGCGCCCGCCTGGTGGGCGACGCCGCTGGTCGCCGCGGTCAGGGCCTGCTCCATGGTGAGGCGCTGGTGCGGGGTCCAGCCCGCTTCCGGTTCGCCCTCGAACGTCCGCCGGGTGACCGCGACTTGGATGCCCTCCAGGGGCACGTGCGAGCTCACCGGCCAGTCGCTGCCGAAGGAGAGCCGCACGCCGTCCCGCGCGAGGTCGCCCATCGGATACTGGAGGGCGGCCCGTGCGGCGCCGATCCGCGGGACGGAGAGCTCGGTCTGGAGGGGGTCGAGCTGGGCCCACAGGGGCTCGAAGTTGGCGATGACGCCGAGGGCGGCGAAGCGGGGCAGGTCGGCGGGGTCGACGAGCTGGACGTGGGTGATGACAGGGCGCCGGTCCCAGGCGGGGCCCGCGCGGACCGCCGACTCCACGGCGTCGAGCGCCGCCCGCACCCCCGCGTCCCCGATGGCGTGGACGTGGGTCTGGAAGCCCGCCGCGTCGAAGGCCCGCACCGCTTCGGCGAGCGCGTCCGGCTCCCACACGGGCATGCCGCAGCTGTGCGGGGCGTCCTCGTAGGGGCTGAGCAGCGCGGCCGTGCCGCCTTCGATGACGCCGTCGCTGAAGTACTTCACGGTGCGGGCGGACAGCAGCGGGCCGCCCTCCTGTGTGACGCGGCGCCGCGTCTGCGTGAAGGGCTCCAGCTGCTCGCGCCAGCGGTCGGGGTCGGCGCGCTGGGCCAGGTCGACGCGGAGGGTGAGGGCGCCGTCGCGGGCGGCGGCGAGGTAGGCGGGCACCATGTCGGGCTCGACCCACGCGTCCTGGACCCAGGTGAGTCCCGCGCGCGCGTAGGCGGCGCCCGCTCTTCGTAGCGCCTCGACGAGCTGGTCCTCGGAGCGGGCGGGCACCTGGTCGAGGACGAGGTCGCAGGCGTGCCACTCGCGCAGGGTGCCGAGCGGGGAGCCGTCCGCGCGGCGCTCGATCCACCCCACACGCGGATCCCGTGTCGCCCCGCTCACCCCGGCCCTGCGCAGCGCCTCGGAGTTGCACCAGACGGTGTGGTAGTCGTGGGCGCGCAGCACCACGGGCCGGTCCGGTACGACGGCGTCCAGCCACCGCGCGTCGAACGCCCCGCCGGGCGCAAGCGCCGGGTCGTACGAGGCCCCCACGACCCACTCGGCGTCGGGGTGTTCGCGGGCCCACCGCCCCACTTCGGAGACGACGGCTTCGACGGACGCCGCTTCCTTGATGCGCGGTCCGAAGCTCTCCAGGCCACCGAAGAGAGGGTGCGCGTGGCCGTCTCCGAAGGCTGCCATCAGCAGTCCGTCGCCCAACTCCACAACGTGATCGGCCTCTTCGGAGAGGGCGCGCGCCTCCTCCCCGAGGGCGAGGACCCGGCCGTCGCGGACGGCGAGCGCGGTGGTGTCTCCGTAGCGGGCGGTTCCGGTGCGGACCGCCCCGAGGAAGACCCACGTCTCCGTACGGGCCTCCATGGCCGCATGCACCGAACTCTCCGAACTCTCCGAATTCTCGGAACTCTCCGAATCGCTCATCCTGCGTGCTCCGTCTCGACGGTCGTCAGCTTCTCGTAGGCCCCGAGGTCGCGCCGCCGGATGCGCACGGCGCGGGCCGCCCCCAGCGCGAACAGGACCGGCAGCGGGGCGAGGAGCGCGGCGTTGACGGCCCCCGAGGCCCCGGTCAGCAGGCCGAGGTCGGCGCAGACCAGGCCGATGAGGACCACCAGGCCCGCGCAGGCGACGAGCGGCGCGACCCGCACCCGCCAGGCGGGGAGTCCGCGCCGGTCGTGCCGGAAGAACCCGTACACGGCGAGCGCGGCGAGCGCCTGGAGCAGCATCACGCCGAGGATGCCCGCGCCGTTGCTCCACAGGAACGTGACGTCGTACGGGTCCACGCCGCTCACCACCGTCACGGCCACCACCGCCAGGGCCAGGCAGCTCTGGACGAGGACCGCGGCGGCGGGCGCCCGGGTGCGCGCCGTCACGGTGCCGAGGCGGCGCGGCAGCAGGCCCTCGCGGCCGAGCGCGTAGAAGTACCGGGCGGCGCCGTTGTGGAAGGCGAGCGTCGCCGCGAAGGCGCTCGTGATGATCAGTACGTGCATGGCGTCGGCCGCCCACGCTCCCGCGAAGCGTTCGGTGGCGCCGAAGACCATGTCGGCGCCGCCGTCGGCCTCGGCGACCGCCTGGGCGCGCCCGCCCCCGTACGCGTTGATGATCATCCACACGGTGAAGGTGTAGAAGAGCGCGAGGAAGGCCACGGCGACGCAGGTGGCGCGCGGCACCGTGCGCGCGGGCTCCCTGGCCTCCTCGGCGTAGATCGCGGTCGCCTCGAAGCCGACGAAGGCGCCGATGGCGAGCACGAACATGCCGCCCACGCCCGCGTCCCCGAGGCGGCCGGGCGACAGCGCGCCCGCGTCGAGCCCCTGCGGCCCGCCGCCGTGCGCGAACACCCCCGCCTCGAAGACGAGCAGCACGAGCACTTCGAGGAACAGCGCGACACCGAGCACCTTCGCGCTGAGCGTCACCTCGAGGTAGCCGAGCACCCCGATCGCGGCAAGCCCGCCCACCGACCAGACCCACCACGGCACTTGGGCGCCCGTCAGGTCCGCGAACCCGGACTCGGTGAACCAGCCGAAGGCGACGAGCAGACCCGTCTCGATCGCGTTGTAGGAGAAGAGCGCGACATACGCGGCGCCCGCGCCGGTGGGGCGGCCGAGGCCGCGGCCGACGTAGGCGTAGAACGCGCCCGCGTTGCGCACGAACCGGCTCATCGCGGTGAATCCGGCCGCGAACACGATGAGCAGCAGGCCCGAGACGAGATAGCCGAGCGGTGCGGCGCGGCCCGCCATGCCGATGGAGACCGGGGCCACGCCCGCCATGACGGTGAGCGGAGCGGCGGCGGCCACGACGAAGAAGACCAGGTCGCCGACGCCGATGGCGCCGTGGCGCAGCCCTGCCGCCGCGCCCGTACTCCTGTGCACCGCCACCCCCGTACTCCCGAGTCGCCGGGCTCCGGAAAAACTAAACCCTTTAGTCCGGGCTGGCGAGACCGTACTGTGCGCAGCAGGCCACGGGGAAGAGCGCATCGGGGCAAGGGAGTTGACGACGCCATGAGCAGCACGGCCGCATCCGACGGCGCGGGGCCCGGCAGGCCCCGCACGCCCGTGCTCGGCGCGGAGCTGATCGCGCGCGAGGCGCTCGCCCTGATCGACGAGGAGGGCGCGGACGCCTTCAGCCTGCCCCGGCTCGCGGCCCGGCTCGGTGTGAAGACCGCCTCGCTCTACAACCACCTCGACGGCCGCGCCGCCGTCATCGAGGGGGTGCGACGCCTGGTCGTGGAGGAGATGGACGTCGCGGCGTTCGGCGCGCTGCCGTGGCCCGACGCCCTGCGGTCCTGGGCGCGTTCGTACCGGGACGCCTTCGCGCGCCACCCGCACGCGATAGAGCTGCTCGCGACGACGACGATCAGCTCCCCGGCCACGCTCACCATGTACGAGGCCGTCGTGTCCGCGCTGGCCCGCGGGGGCTGGCCGAGGGAGCGGCTCGTGTCGGTCCTGACCTGCGTGGAGTCCTTCCTGCTCGGCTCGGCACTCGACCTCGTGGCGCCCCCGATCATGATCGACACGGCGGGACAGGCGGAGCGGGTGCCGGTCCTCGCCGACGCCCTCGAAGGCTCGAAGGCGGCGCGCGCCGACCGGGCCTTCGACTGCGGTCTGGACGCGCTCGTACGCGGCCTGGAGGACCAACTCACCGCTCTGGAGCGGTACCTGACGCCGCCTCAGTGACCTGGCGGGCCTCTCGCCGACCCTTCAGGGGGCCCTCAGCGCCCCTTCGAAGACTCCGGGTCCGCCAGTGTCTCCCAGAACATCTCCTCGTACGCCTGGAGGAGCCGCCCGTGGCGCCGCGCCGCCGCCCGCGTGACCCGGCCGCGCTCCAGGCCCGCCCCGACGGCGGCGAGCGCCTGCCGGTCGAGGTCCGGCGCGGGCGCGGCGAAGAAGTCGAAGAAGGCGCACCCCTCGTCCGCGAAGCCGTAGTGGGTGCGCAGGGCCGTCGCGATCGTGGCGCAATAGCCGCCCCACGCCGAGAAGTTGGCGGTGAGGGCGAGGATCACGTCGGCCGGCTCGGCGTTCAGGGCGAGCCAGGAGACATACGCGGGGTACGCCTGGCAGCCCGCCATCGGCTCGTAGGCCAGGGCTTCCTTCGTGCTCGTGCCGCAGGCCGCGAGGAGCGGGCCGAGACGTTCGTGAGCGAGGCTCTCGCCCTCGGCGAGGGTGGCGAAGAAGGCGGCGCACTCGGCGTCGGCGCCCGTGGAACGCGCGGCCAGGTGCTCGAAGGAGCGGCGGTCGGCGGGGATGACCTGCCACTGTTCGAGGGCGAGCGCGGTGACGGCGGCGCGGTCCGCGGTGCCGTCGGCGATCCGGGGGACGAGGGGGTTCGCGGCCGGGTCCGGGGCGAGGTCGGCGACCGTCTCCGCCACGAGTTCCGATGCTGTGCGCGTCATCGCCGCCACCCTCTCGTCGGGCCGCCCGGCGGCCCCGCGTGCGCTCCCGCGGCACCGGATCCGTCACCCCGGCCGCGCTGCCACGGTCCACGGTGCCCTGGCGCCGGGCGCCCCACAACACGGCCCGCCGCCCGTCACGGCCCCGCACCCACCGCGATCCCCTCCGCGCTCACCGCGACCGCCTGGTCACAGCACCCCCGCCCGCACAACGCGGTGGCCGCACGCAGCACCCCGACCAACGTGACCGTCGCACTCGCCGACGACACGGCGGCCGAGACCGGGCACCGAACCCGCGCACCACAGCGCGAGGCCCCCTACACCCGCCCCCTGCCCACAGCACCCCCGCCCTCACAACGCGGTGGCCGCACGCAGCACCCCGACCAACGTGACCGTCGCACTCGCCGACGACGCCGCGGAGACCGTGGTGCCGAAGCCCGCGCACCACAGCGCGAGGCTCGCCGTGGTGAACGGGGCCGGGCGGGTGCGGGCGAGCGGGGGTGGGGCGAGCAGCGCGGCGACCCGGCGCGGCACCGGGCCGGTGGCGGCTAGGTTCGCCAGGGCGGGCGCGGGCGTCGACCGCGTGAGCAGTGCCGCCTTGCCGATCGCGCGGGCCACGGACGGACGGTCGCGCACCACACGGGCCGCCTCCTCGTCGGCCCACCGCTCCGTCGTGTAGGAGACGGCGGTCCGCAGCGGCCGCAGGAACGGGTTGGCCCCGGCGGCGAGCCGCGTCACCAGGAGGTAGCGGTGGTGGCGTGCCGACAGGTGGGCGCGTTCGTGCGCGAACAGGGCGCGGCGCTCGGAAGGTCGGAGCCGGTCGAGGAGCCCTCGGCTCACCACGATCCGGTCCCGCTCCCCCGCGCCGCCGGGCAGGGCGTAGGCGTACGGCGCCGGGTCGGCGAGGACGGCCACCGGGGCGCCGGGCAGGCCGCGCAGCGCACGGTGCGCCCGGCGGCGTACGCGACGGTGGTGCAGCAGCGTGCGCACGGTGGCCACGGCGACCGCGAGCAGCACGGGGATCGCGGCCCGTCCGGCCACCTCGTCGTACGGGAGCGCGGCGCGCACCTGCGGGTCCGACCAGCCGTCCGGCAGTGGATTTCCCGGGAGTTGGGCCGTGCCGACCACCATCAGGAGGGCCAGGCACACGGTGCTGCACACCGCCATGAGCCCGGCGACCGCCGTCAGCAGGCGCGTCGCGGCGCGCGGGTGCAGATGCTGCGCGGCGAGCCGGGCGACGGGCCACGCGGTGAGCGGCAGCACCAAGGGCAGGAAGACGAAGACCCCCACGCCGCGTCAGTCCTCCTCCGCGGCCCGGTCCGGCGAGTCCGGCGCCCCCGCGTCCGTCTCGCCGCCCGCCTTCGGGCCCCCGTCCACCTCCGGGCCCCCGTCCGCCTCCGTGTCCGCGTCGCCGAGGAGGTCCCGTAGGAGTTGTTCGTCGTCCGGTGTGAGCGTCGTCACGAAGCTGGCGAGCACGGCCTCCCGGTCGCGCTCCCCGTCGAGCACCTTGCGCATCCGGAAGGCGGCGAGACCCGCCTCACCGGCCGCCGTCGACCAGGCGAAGGAGCGGCCCGCGCGCTCCCGCGTGACCACGCCCTTCGCCAGCAGGCGGGTCAGGATGGTCATCACGGTCGTGTACGCGAGGTCGCCGCCCACGCGCTCCTGCACCCAGGCCGCACCCACGGGGCCGCGCGCCTCGGCCAGGGCGGCGAGGACCTGCGCCTCCAACTCGCCCTGCGCACGGCGCCGCGGACCCGACGTCCGCTCCGCTCGTCCCTGCGCCATCGCCGCGTTCCTCCCACTGTCGTGCCGCGCGGCCCGGTGTGCCGCGCGCCCCTCGCTCCGGCACCGTTCCGGCGCCACGCGGGGCGCCATATCGTAAACGAGGACGCGGCGACCGCCGCTCTTCTACACTCCTGTAGATTTTACGGCGACCCTCACAAGTCACCAACCGGCAAGCCAACATCTGGAGGACACCGTGGGAGTTTCCCTCGCCAAGGGCGGCAACGTCTCGCTCAGCAAGGAGGCCCCGGGCCTCACCGCCGTGCTGATCGGCCTCGGCTGGGACGTACGGACGACGACGGGCACGGACTACGACCTGGACGCCAGCGCGCTGCTGTGCGGCGAGAACGGCAAGGTCGTCTCCGACCAGCACTTCGTGTTCTACAACAACCTGAAGAGCCCGGACGGCTCGGTCGAGCACACCGGCGACAACCTCACTGGTGAGGGCGAGGGCGACGACGAGTCCGTCAAGGTGGACCTCGCCGGCGTCCCCGCCGACATCGCGAAGATCGTCTTCCCGGTCTCCATCCATGATGCGGAGGCCCGCGGCCAGAGCTTCGGCCAGGTCCGCAACGCCTTCATCCGCGTCGTGAACCAGGCGAACGGCACGGAGATCGCCCGCTACGACCTGTCCGAGGACGCCTCGACGGAGACCGCGATGGTCTTCGGCGAGCTCTACCGCCACGGCGCGGAGTGGAAGTTCCGCGCGGTCGGCCAGGGCTACGCCAGCGGCCTGCGCGGCATCGCCTCGGACTTCGGCGTCAACGTCTGAGCAGAACGTGAGGGAGGGGTGGGCCTGGGCCCACCCCTCCGTACGTCCAGGCCCATACCGCGCCTCCCCTGCCCTCCGTAGCGTCGAGATCACGACGAATCGGAAGAGTCAGGTCATGGAACAGACGGCAGAAGCCGCCCAGGCTGTCGAGGTCTTCGACAGCCTTAAGAAGAGCGTCGCGCTCTACGGCGTCATCAGCGCCATCGTCCTCGGCACGGTCGCCGCGCTCGCGGCCCTCGGTGACCCGGGGACCCCCTTCATGTGGATCCGGTCGGTCCTGCTGCTCGCGGTCTCCTGGCCGCTGCACCGGATGGCCGTCAGCGCCTCCCAGGGCTCACGCCGGTCCTACGAGCGGCTGCGCACCCTCACCGCCGTCCTGCCCGCCGCGATCGTCGCCGTCGATCTGATCCCGGGCGTCTGCCCCGCCTGGTTCGCCGTGATGCAGGGGCTCTCCGCACTGGCTCTCGTGTACGGCACCTGCCTCGCCCGGGGAGCCGGAGCACGCGCCGCCTTCCCCAAGAGCGCCTGAGGGACCGCCCAACTCTCCTTTGCCCGGCATGAGTTCACTTCACCGGCGGCACTCGGAACAATGACTGGCCCAGACAACCAGGAGGAGCCTTCCGCATGTTCCGACGGATTGGGACCGCTGTCGTCCGGCATCCGGTGTGGACGATCGTGGCGTGGCTGATCGCGGCGGCGGCCATCGTCGCCACCGCACCCGGCCTCCCCTCGAACAGCGACGAGAGCAGTTTCCTGCCCAAGAGCTACGAGTCCATCAAAGCGGCGGACATCCAGGACAAGGCGTTCCCCAGCTCCTTCACCCCGTCCGCGACCGCGCTGTACCAGCGCACCGACGGCGGTCGGCTGACCGCCGCCGACAAGAAGGACGTCGCGCGCATCACCGCCGAGCTGGGCAAGAAGAAGATCGACCAGGTGCAGAAGGTCGTCCCCGGAAAGCCGTCCGACGACGGCAAGTACACGATGACCCTCGTCCAGATGAACGACAAGACGACCGGTCAGCCCGAACAGGCCGACGCCGCCGAGGTGTTGCGCGCGGACGTCAAGAAGCTGACGCGGGGCACCGACCTCGAGGCCAAGCTCGGCGGCCCCGCCGCGCAGGCGCTCGACCAGCAGGACTCGTCCAAGCGCGGCGAGGCACTGATCGGCATCGGCACGTTCGCCATCATCCTGGTGACGCTGCTCATCATCTTCCGGGCGCCGATCCTCGCCGTGCTCCCCCTGGTGCTCATCGGCCTCGTCTCCGCCATCGCGGGCGGTCTGATCGCGTACGCGACGAAGCTCTTCAACCTGGAGGCGAACAGCTCGATCTCATCGATCCTCATCGTCGTGCTGTTCGGCGTCGGCACGGACTACTTCCTCTTCCTGATGTTCCGCTACCGGGAATGTCTGCGCGCGGGCGACGAACCGAAACAGGCGATGATCAACGCGGTGGGGCGGGTCGGCGAGGCCATCGCCTCCGCGGCCGGAGCGGTCATCATCGCCTTCCTCGCGCTGGTCCTCTCCACGCTCGGCTTCCTGCGGCAGATGGGCCCGGCGCTCGCCATCGCGGTCGGCGCCACGCTGCTCGCGGGCCTGACCCTGATACCGGCCGTGGTCTCCCTCATCGGCCCGAAGGTCTTCTGGCCCTCCAAGTCCTGGCAGCAGGAGCCGGAGGGCGCCCGCTTCGCCGCGCTCGGCCGTGGCGTGCAGCGCCGGCCCGCCCTGGCCGCCGGGCTCTCCGGGCTCGTCCTGGTCGCACTCTCGCTCGGCCTGTTCGGCTACCAGGCCACGTTCGACCTGGCGTCGGGCTCCATGCCCAAGACGAAGGAGTCGATGGTCGTCCAGGAGGAGATGAAGACGGCGTACTCGGCGGGCGCCGCCGCCCCCACCGACGTCTATGTCTCCAGCGTCGACGGCAAGCCCCTCGACAAGTCCGCCTTCCCCGCGTACGAGAAGAAGCTCGCCGCCGTCGACGGCGTCGCCTCCGCGCGGATGTCCCTCGTCAACAAGCCGGGCACGACGGCGGACTTCACCGTCACGCTCAAGTACGAGGCGTCGACGGACCAGGCCATCGACACCGTGGCCGAGGTGCGCGACGTCGCGCACGCGAGCGCGCCGGAGAACACCGAGGCCGTCGTCGGCGGCATGTCCGCGATCTTCAAGGACATCGACACAGCGGTCTCCCACGACTACAAGACCGTCTTCCCCGTCGCCGCCTTCCTGATCATGGTGATCCTGGGGCTGCTGCTGCGCAGCATCGTCGCGCCCTGGTATCTGATGGCGTCGGTGGGCCTCGGCTTCGGGGCCACCCTCGGCGCCACCGTGCTGATCTTCCAGAAGGCGCAGGGGCATTCGGGCCTGATGTTCATGCTCCCGGTGATCATGTATCTCTTCGTGGTCGCGATCGGCACGGACTACAACATCCTCATGATCGCCCGGCTGCGCGAGGAGGCCAGGGAGGGCCGTGAGCCGCGTGAGGCGGCCGGGATGGCGCTGCGGCACGCCGGTCCGACCGTGGCCGCGGCGGGCTTCATCCTGGCGGCGACCTTCGCCACGATGATGCTGGCGGGCAACTCGCTGCTCACGGAGATGGGCTTCGCCGTCTCCTTCGGCATCGCGATCGCCGCGTTCATCATGGCGATGTTCTTCACCCCGAGCCTCACCGCGCTCATCGGACACGCGGCGTGGTGGCCGGGGCACGGGGACCGGGCGGCGGAGCCGGCCGCCGTGGCGTCGGCGGCCGGCTCCGTGCCCGGCCAGGGCCAGGAGCAGGACCCGTCGGCCCAGGATTCACCGCGGCTGCCCGGGTAGCGGGCCCAGGATTGGCCACGGCAGCGGGGGCGGGGAGTGCTCGACCACGGCCTCGTTGCGGCCACGCGCCTGGTGCCTGACGACTGGTGCCTGGCGCCTGGCGCCGACGGCAGCCCCGAGTGACCGTCCGCCACCCGCCCGTCCCCCGCCATGGCCCGCAGCGGGCCCCGGCCGATCTCGCCGCACGCACCCGCCCCGTGCGCCATACGCCGAGGGCCCGCCCGTACGGCCCCGGCCCTCGCCGGCCCTCGGTGGGGCCAGGCCCACCCTTCCCGGGGCATAGCCGGATACCGGGGCGGGCCGGTCCTTCCTACCGTCGACATCAGTGGCCGGGTCCGTCGGACTTCGGCTGGCAGAATGGCGCCGTGGCGAAAGGATCAGACGGATGAGGCTGCCCGCTGGAGGCGGTCCACCGCGCTGGTGGGTCGAGGTCGTGCGTGGGATCTACCGGTCGCTGGTGCTGACCGGGCTCACCGTTCTCATGCCGGTGGTCGCCCTGGCCGTGGGCCTCCTCGGGGCCGGGCTCGCCTCGTCCTGGACCGAGGGGCTCAACGCGGCCCTCCCCGTCCGGATCCTGGTGACGCTCGGCGAGGCGCTCGTGGTGTTCGTCTGGGTCGCCGCGGCCGTGTGGATCGTGCACATGGTGACCAGCCAGACCTTCGCGCAGGCCGCGCGCCGCCGCGCCCGGCGCTGGCTCGGCGCCGAGGTCGAGGTGACCTACCGGCCCGTCGCGCCCGTGCTCCGCATGGCCACGGGCCACTGGTGGGACGGCCGCGAGTACCACAAGTCCGAGCGGGAGGCCCGCCGCAGGGCCCGGCACGACGCCCGCTTCCGCGATCCGCAGCTGCACTGGGACGGGGTGTGGTGCGCGGTCGCCGGGGTGACCGTCCTTCCGGTCGCGGCGCTGCCCCTGGTCGGGCTCGGGGTCGGCGGGTATCTGACCTCGCGGCCGGGGCTCCTCGCATACGGGGTCGGGATGATCGTCGCGGGGCTCGCCGCCGCCCCGTTCGCGTGGCGGATCCTCGGGCCCGTGGCGCGGCGCTTCCTCGGCCCGGTCCCCAGGCTGCGGCTCGGCCTGCGCGTCGAGAAGCTGGAGGCCGTGCGCGTCGACCTGACCCAGACGCAGGCGGCCGAACTGGAGCGCATCGAGCGGGACTTGCACGACGGGGCACAGGCCCGGATGCTCGCCATGGGGATGTCGGTGGGCGCCGCCGAGCAGCTCATCGACACCGATCCCGCGGCCGCGAAGGCGATCCTCGCCGAGGCCCGCGCCACCTCCGCCACCGCCCTCGCCGAGCTGCGCTCCCTGGTCCGCGGCATCAACCCGCCGGTGCTCGCCGAGCGCGGCCTGGTGGACGCCGTGCGGGCCCTGGCGCTCGACGGCCCCGTCGAGGTCGACGTGCGCAGCACGGTGCCCTCGCGCCCCGAGCGCCCGGTCGAGTCGGCGGTCTACTTCGCCGTCGCGGAGCTCCTCGCGAACGTGGTCAAGCACGCCGCGGCCACGCACGTGACGGTCGAACTCGGCTACGCGCAGCGGACGCTGACCGCGAGCGTGACCGACGACGGGGTCGGGGGCGCCGCCGCGTCGGCGGGTTCGGGGCTGCGCGGGATCGAGCGCCGGATGGCGGCGTTCGGCGGCCGCGTCGAGATCAACAGCCCCTCCGGGGGACCCACTCACATCCTCGTGGCGGTGCCGTGCGCGTTGTCGTAGCCGAAGATCTGTTCCTGCTGCGCGACGGGATGGTCCGTCTCGTCGAGTCGCTCGGGCACACGGTGGTCGCCGCGGTCGACACCGGCCCGGCCACGCTGGCGGCGCTGCTCGGCGAGCGGCCGGACGTGGCGATCGTGGACGTCCGGCTGCCACCGACCTTCTCCGACGAGGGACTTCAGGCCGCGCTCGCCGCCCGCCGGGAGATCCCGGGCCTGCCGGTGCTGATCCTTTCGCAGCACGTGGAGCAGCTGTACGCACGCGAGCTGCTCGCCGACGGGCACGGCGGCGTCGGCTACCAGCTCAAGGACCGGGTCCTGGACGCGGGCCAGTTCCTGGACGCACTGAACCGCGTCGCCGCGGGCGGCACGGCGCTCGACCCGACGGTCGTCGCGAAGCTCCTCGGCCGCCCCCTGCGGGCCGACCCGCTCGCCGCGCTCACCGAGCGGGAGCGCTCGGTGCTCGCGCTGATGGCCGAGGGCCTGTCGAACGCGGCGATCGCGGCCCGCCTCTTCCTCAGCGAGGGCGCCATCAGCAAGTACACGACGACGATCTTCGCCAAGCTCGGCATCGCCGCCGACGACGACACCAACCGCCGGGTGCGGGCGGTGCTGACCTACCTCGGGGCCGAGTCGCGGGACGACGCGGACTGACCCCGAGGCGGGGCGACCGAAGAAGGGCTGCCTCAGACCGTCTTGGCGAGCCGGTCCGCGAGGAGCTTGGCGAAGCGCGCCGGGTCGGCCAGGTCGCCGCCCTCCGCGAGCAGCGCCGTGCCGTACAACAGCTCGGCGGTCTCGGCGAGTCGGGGGTCCGACGACCGCTCCTCGTACGCCGTCCTGAGGCCGCTGACCAGCGGGTGCTTGGCGTTGAGCTCGAGGATGCGCTGGACCGGCGGGACCTGCTGGCCCATCGCCCGGTACATCCGCTCGAGGGCGGGTGTCATGCCGTCGGCGTCGCTGACCAGGCACGCCGGGGAGCTGGTGAGGCGGGTGGTGAGGCGGACGTCCTTCACCTCGTCGAGGGTCTCGTTCAGCCAGCCCAGCAGCGGCCCGAAGCCGTCGGGCTGTTCCTCCTTCTGCTCCTCGCCGTCGGCGGGCAGCTCGACCTCGCCCCGGGTGACGGACTGGAACTCCTTGCCCTCGTACTCCTGCACCGCCTCGACCCAGATCTCGTCGACCGGGTCGGTGAGGATGAGGACCTCGTACTCCTTGGCCTTGAACGCCTCCATGTGCGGGGAGTTCTCGACCTGGGCGCGGCTGTCGCCCGTCATGAAGTAGATCTTGTCCTGGCCGTCCTTCATGCGGCCGATGTAGTCGGCGAGCGAGGTGGGCTCCTCGGTGCCGGTGGAGGCGAACGACGCGATGTCGAGGATCGGCTTCTGTTCCTCGGCGCCGCCGAGCAGCCCCTCCTTGACGGCCGCGCCGAACTCCCGCCAGAACGTGCGGTACTTGTCCGCGTCGTTCTTCATCAGGTCCTTGATGGTCGCCAGGACCTTCTTGGCGAGGCGGCGGCGGATCAGCTGGATGTGCCGGTCCTGCTGGAGGATCTCGCGGGAGACGTTCAGCGACAGGTCGGCGGCGTCCACGACGCCCTTGACGAACCGGAGGTGGTCCGGGAGGAGTTCGCGGGCGTCGTCCATGATGAACACGCGCTTCACATACAGCTGGATGCCGTGGCGGCCGTCGCGCTGGAAGAGGTCGTGCGGGGCCCGGGACGGCAGGAAGAGCAGCGCCTCGTACTCGAAGGTGCCCTCGGCCCGCATGGGGATGGTCTCCAGCGGGTCCGTCCAGTCGTGCGAGATGTGCCGGTAGAACTCCCGGTACTCCTCGTCCTTGACCTCGGAGCGTGGCCGCGCCCACAGCGCCTTCATCGAGTTGAGGGTGGCCTCACCCATGCGGATGGGGAACGAGATGAAGTCCGAGTAGCGCTTGACGATCTCCCGGATCTTCGCCGCGTCGGCGTAGTCGTAAAGGGCGTTCTCCTCGTCCTTGGGCCGCAGGTGGACGGTGACCTCGGTGCCCACCGGGGCGTCGTCGACCGTCTCCAGGGTGTACGTGCCGTCGCCGTCCGACTCCCAGCGCGTGCCGCCCGCCGCGCCCTCGTCGCCTGCCTTGCGCGTGAGCAGGGTGACGCGGTCGGCGACCATGAAGGTGGAGTAGAAGCCGACGCCGAACTGGCCGATCAGCTCGGCCGGTTCCGCCGATCCCCCGGTCTCCTTGGCATCCTTGAGCCGCCGCAGGGTCTCGGCCGTGCCGGACCGGGCGATCGTGCCGATGAGCCCCACGACCTCGTCGCGCGACATGCCGATGCCGTTGTCCCGCACGGTCAGGGTGCGGGCCTCGGTGTCGGCCTCGACGGCGATGTGCGGGTCGTCGGCCCTGAGGCTGTCGTCGGTGAGACCGGCGAGGCGGCGCTTGTCCAAGGCGTCGGAGGCGTTGGAGATCAGCTCCCGCAGGAAGACGTCCTTGTTCGAGTAGATGGAGTGAACCATCAACTGGAGGAGTTGCCTCGCCTCTGCCTGAAACTCCAGCGTCTCGGTGCTCATGTGTCCCTCCCGTGAATTGCCTGAGTACGGGGCGATTTTGCCCCGGGGAATCACTCCGCGCCACCCGCTGTTGTGCGAGCAGCACCCGAGGCAGCACCCCAGATCAGATCCATGGAGGCCGCGCATGTACGGCGACGAAGCAACGATCCGCAAGATCCTCACCGGACTCGGCGACACCTGGGCGGTCGTGGGCCTGTCGTCGAACGAGAGCCGCGCGGCGTACGGCGTCGCCGACGTACTGCAGCGCTTCGGCAAGCGCGTCGTGCCGGTGCACCCGAAGGCGGAGACGGTGCACGGGGAGCAGGGGTACGCGTCCCTCGCGGACATCCCCTTCGAGGTGGACGTCGTGGACGTGTTCGTCAACAGCGACCTCGCGGGTCCGGTCGCCGACCAGGCCGCCGCGATCGGCGCCAAGGCGGTCTGGTTCCAGCTCGGGGTCGTGGACGAGGCGGCGTACGAGCGGACGCGGGCCGCGGGGCTCGACATGGTGATGGACCGGTGCCCGGCGATCGAGATCCCCCGGCTCGGCTGACCCTCCCCGCACGGGCCACGCCGACCCCCACGCCCCACCCCGACGCCGTCGCCCGCACCACGGCAGGAACACGCACGTTTGCCCCAACTCTGCGTCCCGTCACGGCAGTTGCGGAATCATGTGAGGTGAGCCACTTCCGGCGACGTCTCAGGGGCACCCATGGCATTGGAATTCCGGCTGCTCGGACCGGTCGAGGCGCTGTGCGAGGGGCGCCCGCTGCGGGTGGGCGGCCCCAAGCCCCGTGCCCTGCTGGCCGTGCTGCTGCTGCGCTCGGGCCACGTCGTGCCCGCCGACGCGCTGGTGGACGTCGTCTGGGGCGAACAACCGCCGGAGACCGCGCGGGCGTTGATCCAGACGTATGTCTCGGCGCTGCGGCGGGCCCTGCCGGACGCGTGCCGGGAGTCGATCGAGACGCGGGCGCCGGGGTATGTGATCCGGCCGGAGACCGGCGCGGTGGACCTGGAGCGGTTCGAGGAGCTGGCCGCGGCGGGGCGGCAGGCCGCCGGGCACGGCGATCCGCTCGGCGCGGCCCGGCTGCTGCGCGAGGCCCTGGCGCTGTGGCGGGGGCCCGCGCTCGGCGGGGTCGGTGAGGCGCTGCGGGGTGAGGCGCTGCGCCTGGAGGAGGCCCGGCAGGCCGTGCTGGAGGAGCGGATCGCCGCCGATCTCGACGCCGGGGGCCGCGAGAGCGAGCTGATCACCGAGCTGAACGCGCTGATCGGCGCCCATCCCACCCGTGAGCGGCTGCGCGGCCAGCTCATGCTCGCCCTCTACCGGGTGGGGCGGCAGGTCGACGCCCTCGCCGTGTTCGGGGAGGGGCGCGCCGTGCTCGCGGAGGAGCTCGGCATCGATCCGGGGCCCGAGCTCGGCCGGCTGCACGAGGCGATCCTGCGGGCCGATCCCGCGCTGCTGCCCGCCGAGGACCGTGCGGACCGTATGGATCGTGCGGACCGCACCGTGGCCGGCGCCCCCGCCCGGCTGGCGATCCTGCGGGCCGATCCCGCGCTGCTGCCCGCCGAGGACCGTGCGGACCGCACCGTGGCCGGCGCCCCCGCCCCGCAGGCCGCGCCCGCGCCCGCGCCCCGGCCCGTATCGCTTCTGCCGCCCTCCATCGGGGACTTCACCGGGCGCGGGAGCGAGGTCGCCGAGGTCGTTGACGGGCTCACCTCGCCCCGGGAGGCGACGGCCGTCGTGGTCGTGTCGGGCCCCGCGGGCGTCGGCAAGTCCGCCCTCGCCGTGAAGGCCGCGCACCTGGCCGCGGACGCCTTCCCGGACGGCCAGCTCTACGCGGAGCTGCACGGCATCGACGCCCCCGTGCCGCCCGGCGTCGTCCTCGGGCGGCTGCTGCGCGCGCTCGGTGCCGGGCCGCCCGAGGATCCCGCCGAGCGCGCCGACCTCTTCCGCAGCCTCGTCGCCGGGCGCCGCCTGCTGCTGGTGCTCGACGACGCGGGCAGCGAGTCCCAGGTGCGGCCCCTGCTGCCGGGCAGCCCGGGCTGCGGCGTCCTGGTCACCTCGCGGGCGCGGCTCGGCGGACTCGACGGGATCCGGCGCACCGATCTGGCCGTCCTGGACGACGCCCGCGGCCTGGAGCTGCTGACCGGCGTCATCGGCGACCCCGCGGCCGTGGCCGACCCCGCCGAGGAGGCCGCCGCCCGGCGCATCGTCACCCTGTGCGGCGGACTGCCGCTCGCCCTGCGGATCGCCGGAGCCCGGCTGGCCACCCGGCGGCACTGGACGCCCCGGGTCCTCGCCGACCGGCTCGACGACGAGCGCCGCCGCCTCGACGAACTGGCCGTGGGCGACCTGGAGGTACGGGCCGGGCTCGGCCTGAGCTACGAGACGCTCGACCCCGACGCGCGCACCGTGCTGCGCCGCATCGCCGTCCTCGGCCCGTGCGACGTGGCCCCCTGGATGGTGGCGCTGCTCGTCGACGCGTGTGAGGACGACGCGGAGGAGGTCCTCGAACGGCTCGTGGACGCCCAGCTCCTCGACTGGACCGGCACCGACGCCGCGGGGCAGTCGCGCTACCGGGCGCACGACCTGGTGCGGGTGTACGCCGCCGAGCGGGCCGAGGCCGAGGACGCGGCCGACGAGCGCAGGGCGGCGGTGGGCCGGGCGCTCGCCGCCGGGCTCCGGCTGGTGGAGCGGGTCGCGGAGGAGGCGCCCTCGGGGGTGGTCGTGCTGCGGCCGTACCTGGGCGGCGCGGGGAGCGTGAACCGGTCCGCCGGCGCGGACCCCGCGGTACGGGGCGGCGCGGGCGCGCCGGGGTACGAACCGGCCGCCGACGTCGGGCCCGCGACCGGGCGGCGGGCGCTCGCCGACCCGTTCGCCTGGTTCGAGGCGGAGGCCGACGCGCTCGCCACCGCCGTCGAGCGGGCGGCCGCGTTCGGCCTGCACACCCTCGCCTGTGCCGCCGCGGCCGTGCTGTGCTCCTCGTCGTTCGCCGTCGGCAACCGCTTCGACGCCTGGTGGCGCAGCCACGACGCCGCGCTGGCCGCCGCCCGCCGCGCCGAGGACCGCTCCGGCGAGGCGCTGCTGCTCATCGGCCTGGGCCAGCTCCGCTACGAGCAGGACCGGTACGCGGAGGCGGAGGCGTACTTCCGGCAGGCCGAGCCGCTGTGTGCGGCCATCGGCGATCTGCACGGCCGCGCCGCGGCCCTCGCCGGCCTCGGCAGCTGTCTGCGCGAGGTGGGCCGCCTCGCTCAGGCCGAGGACGCGCTGGCCCGCGCCGCCGACGGCTTCCGGCGCCTGGACGATGTGACGGGGGTCGGCCTGGCCTGCCGGTTCGGTGGCTCCGTACGCCTGGAACTCGGCGACCACGAGGGCGCGTTGGCGCTTCTGGACGACTCGCTGCGGGCGTACCGGAGTCTGGGCAGCCGACGCGGTGAGGCGCTGACGCTGCGCACGCTGAGCCTGGTGCACAGATCGCTCGGCGCGTACGAGGAGGCGGAGCGGCACGCCGGTCGCGCGCTGGAGATCTTCGCGGGCCTCGGCGACCCGCTGATGGCGGCCTATGCCGAACGGGCCCGCGCCAAGGCCCGGTTGCGGCTCGGGCGCACCCGCGAGGCGGAGGCGGAGCTGCTCGGTTCGCTGGAGGTGTGCCGGGCGCACCAGGACCGGTTCGGTGAGGCGCTGACGCTGCGCACGCTCGGCGAGTGCGCCCTGGCGGACGGGCGGCACGGCACGGCGGAGGAGCGGCTCGTGACGGCCGTGGGCCTGTGGGACGTGCTGGAGCTGCGGCTGCCGCGGGCCCGCACGCTGCGCGATCTCGCGGCGGCGCGGGACGCGTTCGGCGACACGGCGGGGGCGGCGGCGCTGCGCGCGGAGGCGATGTCGGTGTTCGCGGAGTGCGGCGCGCGGGAGCGGAGCGCGCTGTAAGCCGCTGTGAGCCGCGTTCCGGAGGGCTTACAGGCGACCTATAGAGCCGTGCGCGAATCTCGTTGACGTCGGAGCGCAACGGCGCCCGGCACCAACGGGGAATCAACGGGGGAAGGACCACCGATGTCCAGCACCGCGCACCGCAAGACCGTCATGCTTCTGACCGCCGTCCTCGCCAGTGGGGCCGTCACCGCGGGGTCGCTGACCACGACCGCGTCGGCGGCGCCCGGCGGGAATCTGACGATGCGGGGGAAGATCGTCAAGAAGGCCGTCGGCGAGAAGAACAACGCGCACCACAACCGCGAGGCCAGGAAGAACTGCAACTTCTACAGCGGCTACTGGAAGACCAGCGGCGACAACATCTGCAGCACGTCGACGGGCGGCGTGAAGTGGCGCTCCAACGAGTGGTGCGCCGACTTCGCCCGGTACGTGTGGAAGAAGTCGGGCGCCAAGACCTCCAAGATCGACCCGTTCGCGGGCTCCTTCTACCGGGCCGCCAAGGCGGGCACCGGCAAGTGGCACCCGCGGGGCTCCTACACCCCCAAGCCCGGCGACGCGGTGGTCTACGACTGGGACGGCAGCAGCCCGAGCGTCGGCCGCAACGGCTGGGACATCGACCACGTCGGCCTCGTCGTCAAGTACCGCAAGAGCGGCAAGAAGCTGACGACCATCGAGGGCAACACCACCAAGAAGGCGAGCGGCGGCGGCAAGGAAGGCGTCTACGAGCGCACCCGGCACAACACGAAGTCCGGCCGCGTCGTGGGCTACATCTCCCCGGAGAAGCGGTAACCGCTCAGGCCGCGCCCCGGGGAGCGAGCCGCACCGGCCGCTCCCCGGGGCGCCGTCATGCCGACACCGTTGGGGGGAACGGTCCATGGCCTTGCGCATCCACTTCACCGCCGACGACCTGGCGCGCACGGTGGTCGCCACGCGGCCGGATGTGATGTGGGAGCTGGTCAACAGCCTGCACATCCTCCAGTCGCCCCGTCCCGCGCCGGTCTACCGGCCCTGGCTGCGCCATGCCCGGGCGCGGCTCGCGGCGGCCGATCACCGGCGCGTCCTGCGGCAGTTGACGCTGCTGGTGCCGCCGCGCGGCAGCTTTCCCGACTTCCTCACCCCGGCCCACACGGGCGGCTTCGACGCCGCCCTCGACCTGGTGCGGTCGACGTCGGCGCGGCGGCTGCGGCAGGAGCTGGCCGTCGCGTTCGAGGAGCGGGCCGCGCCGCCCTGGGTGCGGCGGCTCGCCGACGGGGACCGTCCGGTGCGGCAGGAGCTGCAGCACGCACTCGCCGTCTACCACGAGGAGTTCCTGGCGCCGTACTGGTCCCAGATCGGCGAGTGCGTCCACGGCGAGCGGGCCCGGCGCAGCCGCGATGTGCTCGACGGCGGCGTCGGACAGCTCCTGCACGGCCTGGAGCTGTGCGGCCGCTGGACCCCGCCGACGCTGACCTGCGGCTATCCGCGCGACCGTGAACTGCGCCTGGACGGCCGGGGGATCACCCTGATCCCCTCGTACTTCTGCACGCGCTACCCGGTGACGTTCATCGACCCAGGGCTCCCGCCGGTCCTGGTCTTTCCGGCCGCCCACCAGCCCCGCACGGCCGCCCCGCGCAGCACGCTCACGGCGCTGCTCGGCCGGACCCGCGCGACCGTCCTGTGCTCGCTCGACCCGCCCTGCTCCACCAGCGAACTCGCCCTGCGCGCGGGCGTGTCCGTCTCCAGCGCCAGCGAACACGCGAGCGTGCTGCGCACCGCGGGCCTCGTCTCCAGCAGCCGACGGCACTCCGCCGTGCTGCACAGCCTCACCCGGCTGGGCCGTGACCTGGTGTCTCAGACCGTCGCCACCAGCAGCTCCTCCGCGCTGGAGGGCCGCAGGCCGTCGGTCCTGTCCGCGAAGTAGCGGTCGGTGAGCTCGGCCGCCGAGACGTGGCGGGCGTCCTTGAGTCCGGCCTCGCCGGCCAGGGCGAGGATGCCTTCGGGGGCGAAGAAGCTGATGAAGGGGGTGCCGGAGGCGCGCGCCGCCGCCTCCACCGCCCGGCGCCCGGGCCGCTCGTCCTCGTCGATGAGCTGAAGGGGCCGCATGAAGGTCATGGCCAGCGTGGAGCCGGGGGCGAGCCGGGTGATCTGGTGGAGCGTGGCACGGATCGCGTCCCGCGTGAGGTACATGCTGACGCCCGTGGACGCGACGACGGCGGGCTCGTCCGGGTCGAACCCGGCCGCGACCAGGCCGTCCCACCAGTGCGGACCCGCCTCGAAGTCGACCGGCACCAGGCGCAGGAAGTCCGGTACGCCCAGGCCGAGTTCGGTCAGGCGACGCCGCTTCCATGCCTGGGTGCCCGGCTGGTCGACCTCGTAGATCCGCAGCCGCGCGGCCTCCGGCGGCCTGCGCTGGGCGAAGGTGTCCAGGCCCGCGCCGAGGACGACGTACTGTCCGACCCCGTCGTCGCGGGCCCGCGCCACGGCGAGGTCCTCGATGAAGCGGGCGCGGGCCACGATGGAGGCCCGGCTGCGGGCGGTGGCCACCACGTCCATGTCGGGGCGCCGCCGCCAGCCGCGCCGGTCGACGCCGTCGCCATCAACATCGCCGTCGCCATCGCCGTCGCGGTCGCCGTCGCCGTCAACTCCCGCGATGCGCAGGCCGAGTTCGTCCGTGAGGACGTGCGGCGGGGCGTCGGCGCGGACGTGCAGGGCCCGCCACAGGGCGACCCGTACCGCGGTGTGATCCGGTTCCGTGGGCTGCGCGGCGTGCTCGTCATGCATCGTGCCGTGCTCGTCATGCATCGTGCTCCGCTCCTCTCACCGGGGGCTCTGCACCGGAGCATTCCAGACGGCACCGGCACCCGTCGGTGGCGATGTCGGTCACGATGTCGCCGGGGTCGCCTCCGTGCGCTGCGCCCCCACGGTTTCCGGCTCCGGCCGCTCCCCCGCCGCCTCCGCCCCGGCCGCCCCGGCCGCCCGCAGGGTCAGCACCATGGTGAGCCCGCCACCTGGGGTGTCCTCCGCGGTGAGGGTGCCGCCGAGCGCCTCGACGAAGCCGCGGGCGACCGCGAGGCCGAGGCCCACTCCGGTGCCGCGCGGGGCGTCGCCGTAGCGCTGGAACGGCGCGAAGATGTCGTCCTTGGCCTCGTCCGGCACGCCGGGCCCGCGGTCCACCACGCGGACCTCGACCCGGTCGCCGTGGGCGCTGGCGGCGACCAGGACCGGGGTGTCCTCGGGGGTGTATTTGACGGCGTTCTCGACGATGTTGGCGACGGCCCGCTCCAGGAGGCCCTTGTCGACGGCGACCATGGGCAGCGTCTCGGGGATGTCGAGCGTGACGTTCTCGTCCGGATCCGGCACCCCGACCAGCGCCATCGGGACCACCTCGTCGAGGTCGACCTCCCGCACGAGCGGGGAGACGGTGCCGGTCTGGAGGCGCGACATGTCCAGGAGGTTGCCGACGAGGTGGTCGAGGCGGTCGGCGCCCTCCTCGATCGCGGCGAGCAGCTCGGCCTCGTCGGCCGCCGACCACTGCACGTCGTCCGAACGCAGGCTGGACACCGACGCCTTGATGCCCGCGAGGGGCGTACGGAGGTCATGGCTGACCGCCGCGAGCAGGGCTGTGCGGATGCGGTTGCCCTCGGCGAGGGCGCGGGCCTGGTCGGCCTCGGACTGCAGGCGCTGGCGGTCCAGGACGACGACGGCCTGTGCGGCGAAGGCGGCGAGGACGCGGCGGTCCTCGGCGGGCAGCACGCGGCCGGAGAGCGCGAGGGCCATGTGGTCGCCGACGGGCATGTCGACATCGGCGTCCTCGGGGCGGCCGAGAGGGCTCGGTCCGACGCTGCCCGCGCACGTCCACGGCGCGGTGTCTCCCTCCCGCTCCAGGAGAGCCACCGACTCCATGCCGAAGGTCTCCCGCACCCGTTCGAGCACGGCGTCCACCGAGGTCTCGCCGCGCAGCACGCTGCCCGCGAGGAAGGAGAGGGTCTCCGACTCGGCGCGCAGCCGGGCCGCCTGGTGGGTGCGGCGGGCGGCCACGTCCACCACCGAGGCGACCGAGACGGCCACTCCTATGAATATGGCGAGGGCGACGATGTTCCGGGGGTCGGTGATGGTGAGGGTGTGGACGGGCGGCGTGAAGAACCAGTTGATGAGCAGGGAGCCCACCGTCGCCGACGCCAGCGCGGGCAGCAGTCCGCCGAGCATCGCCGCCGCCACGGTCAGCGTCAGGAACAGCAGCATGTCGTTGGCGAGCCCCACTTCGGGGGCGGCCGACCTGAGCAGCCAGGTGAGCAGCATGGGGCCGCCGACGCCGCACAGCCAGGCCCAGATGGTCCGGGACCGGCCGAGCCCGTGGCGGCGGCGCGGGCCGAACGGGCCTGCCTTGGCGGCCTCGTCGTGGGTGACGATGTGCACGTCCAGGTCGGGCCCCGAGTCGCGGGCCACCGTCGCGCTGACGCCGGGCCGGAACACGTACTGCCAGGGCCTGCGCCGGGAGACGCCGAGGACGATCTGGGTGGCGTTGACGCCGCGCGCGAAGTCGAGCAGCGCCGCCGAGGTGTCGTCCCCGACCACGTGGTGGAAGGTGCCGCCGAGATCCTCGACGAGGGTGCGCTGGACGGCGAGTTCCTTGGGCGAGGCCGCGGTCAGGCCGTCGCTGCGGGAGATGTAGACGGCGAGGACCTCGCCGCCCGCGCCCTTCTCCGCGAGCCGCGCGGCCCGCCGCAGCAGCGTCTGCCCCTCGGGCCCGCCGGTGAGGCCGACGACGATCCGCTCGCGCGAGCCCCAGATCTTCGAGACCTTGTGCTCGCTGCGGTACTCCTGGAGGTACTCGTCGACCCGGTCGGCGACCCACAGCAGCGCGAGCTCGCGCAGGGCGGTGAGGTTTCCGGGGCGAAAGTAGTTGGAGAGGGACGCGTCGATCTTGTCGGGCTTGTAGATGTTGCCGTGCGCCATGCGGCGCCGCAGCGCCTGCGGCGACATGTCGACCAGCTCGATCTGGTCGGCCCTCCGCACCACCTCGTCCGGCACCGTCTCCCGCTGCCGCACGCCCGTGATCGACTCGACGACGTCGCCCAGCGACTCCAGGTGCTGGATGTTCGCCGTGGACACGACGTCGATCCCGGCGGCGAGCAGCTCCTCCACGTCCTGCCACCGCTTAGCGTTCCGCGAGCCCGGGACGTTGGTGTGCGGGAGTTCGTCGACGAGGGCGACGGCGGGTGCGCGGTGCAGGACCGCGTCCAGGTCCATCTCCGTGAACTCCGTGTCCCGGTAGGTGAGTTCACGGCGCGGGACCTGCTCCAGACCGCGCAGCATCACTTCGGTGCGCGGCCGGTCGTGGTGCTCGACGAACGCCACGACCACGTCGGTGCCGCGCTCGACGCGCCGGTGCGCCTCGGACAGCATCGCGTACGTCTTGCCGACGCCCGGTGCCGAACCGAGGTAGATCCGGAGCTTGCCGCGTGCCATCGTCTCGTCTCCGGGTTCGTTCGTGCGTGGGTCGGTCTGTTACGGAGGGCCAGGGGCTGGGGTCACGCTTCGAAGCGGTAGCCCATGCCCGGTTCGGTGATGAGGTACCGGGGGTGGGCCGGGTCCGGCTCCAGCTTGCGCCTCAACTGGGCCATGTAGACCCGGAGATAGTTGGATTTCCCTCCATAGGACGGCCCCCAGACCTCGCGCAGCAGGTGCTTCTGGGTGATGAGGCGTCCTGGGTTGCAGACGAGGATTTCGAGCAGGTGCCACTCGGTGGGCGTGAGGCGCACGTCGCGCCCGTCCCGGGATGCCTTCTTGGCGACGAGGTCGACGGTGAAGGCGTCGGTCTTGACGACCGTCTCGGGGGCGGGCGCCACGCTCGTCGCCGTGCGCCGGACGGCGGCCCGCAGCCGGGCCAGGAGCTCGTCCATGCTGAACGGCTTGGTGATGTAGTCGTCGGCGCCCGCGTCGAGCGCCGCGACCTTCTCGTCCGAGGCGCGCCGGGCGGACAGCACCAGGATCGGCACGCGGGACCAGCCGCGCAGCACCCTGATGACGTCCACGCCGTCGATGTCCGGCAGGCCCAGGTCGAGGACGACCACGTCGGGCCTGCGGGCCGCGGCGAACCGGAGGGCGGTGGTGCCGTCCGGTGCCGCGTCCACGTCGAACTTCCGCGCCTGCATGTTGATCACGAGGGCCCGTACGAGTTGTGGATCGTCCTCCACAACGAGCACTCGGGTCATGGCAGTACGGCCTTCCTCTCCCTCAGTCCCGGGCCGGGTATCAGCCCTGGGCCTTGGTCAGTTCCTTGAGCGCGACGTTGAGCTGGAGGACGTTCACGCGGGGCTCGCCCATGAAGCCGAGGATCCGCCCGTCGGTGTGGTCCTCGACCAGCTTCGCCACCTTGTCGTACGCGAGGCGGTTCTTCTCCGCGACGCGGTGCGCCTGGAGCTTCGCGTACTTCGGGGAGATGTGCGGGTCGAGGCCGGAGCCGGAGGAGGTGACCGCGTCGGCCGGCACGTCGGACGGCTTGACCTTGAAGTCCGGGGTCGAGTTGTCCTTGACGACGGCCGCCTGGGCGTCCTTGACCTGCTTGACGAGGTCCTTGTTGTCACCCGAAAGGTTGGTGGCGCCGGAGAGGATCAGCTTGTACTGGGTGTTGACCGAGTTCTCACCGAGGCCGTTGGAGGGGCGCGGCTGGAACCACTTCAGGTCCGGGTCCGGGGTCTCCTGGCCCTTCTTCAGCGGCAAGTCATAGCGCTGGCCGATGAGTTCGGAGCCGACGACCTTGCCGTCACTCTTGATCTCGGAGCCGTTGGCCTTGTCGTGGAACAGGGCCTGCGCGACCCCCGTGACGGCGAGCGGGTAGATCACGCCGCAGACGAGGGTCAGGACCAGCAGGGCCCGAAGGCCGGCGCCCAGCAACCGGGCTGTGTTTCCTACGGAGTTGTTCATGACCGATCAGCCGATTCCGGGGATGAGGGAGATGAGCAGGTCGATGATCTTGATGCCGATGAACGGGGCGATGAGCCCGCCCAGGCCGTAGATCCCGAGGTTGCGCCGGAGCATCTTGTCCGCGCTCATCGGCCGGTACTGCACGCCCTTCAGGGCGAGCGGCACCAGCGCGATGATGATCAGCGCATTGAAGACGACCGCCGACAGGATCGCCGACTCGGGCGAGGACAGGTCCATGATGTTGAGCTTGTCCAGGCCCGGGTAGGCCACGGCGAACATGGCGGGGATGATCGCGAAGTACTTGGCGACGTCGTTGGCGATCGAGAAGGTCGTCAACGCGCCCCGGGTGATCAGGAGTTGCTTGCCGATCTCGACGATCTCGATGAGCTTGGTCGGGTTGGAGTCCAGGTCCACCATGTTCCCGGCCTCCTTGGC
>NZ_JBHYJB010000052.1:0-76001 GCF_042740175.1 Streptomyces sp. NPDC059009
CCTCAAGAGGTCACCGGGCCGACGCCGTTGTGGCCCGTTCATCCGCGGTTCTGTCCGCAATCGGTCAGCCCACGGATTTCGTACGCGCCGAAGGGCCAGACTGCCGCTGTCCGCCGGCCCCCGCGGCCACGCCTCGAGGCAGGGAGTTCCCCGTGATCACCGAAGTGAGTGCCGGGCTCGACCGGGAGGTGTTCATGCCCGCGTCGGTCACCGCCGACGACGGCTTCGACCTAGAGGTGCAGCGTGCGGCGGGCCCGCTCGCGATGGCCGCCGTCACCGAGGTCTGCGACCGGTGCTGCGGCGCGCAGGGCCTCGAGGGCCACTGCTGCTAGGACACCTCCTGGCTGCGCCCGCCCCGGGCACGGGAGTTACGCGTGCTGTGCCCCGTCGTAGACCTGCCAGGCCGCGTCCCGGAAGTACGCCCAGTACGCCGGGCCCCAGGACCCGAAGTAGCTCGCGGTCTGCATCGCCTCGCCGTTGCTCTGGTAGTTCACGACGAACGGGCCGCCGCTCGCCCCGCCCGAGAGCCCGTTGCACGGGTTGATGCTGACCCCGCCCTGCTGCGCGTCGGACGGCATGCCCTCGCACCACACCGCGTAGTCCTTGTCGCCGGGGATGCCCAGGGCGTGCGCGTAGTTGTTGGTGGGTTGGTTGAAGCCGATGCCCGAACTGCCGACGGTGTCCTGGACGTGCCCGCCGCCGTTGCCGCCCGTGCTCAGCACGATGAACGCGTTGTCGCCGCCGGGGCTCTTGTCGTCGACGCGCCAGCCCATGGAGCGCCAGTTCCACCAGCCGTGCGGGGCGTTGCCGCGGTCGTAGCCGGGTGCGAAGCGGAAGTTGGTGTACGTCTGGCCGGTGTCGATGTCCATGACGCAGTGCCGGGCCGTGGCGATGACGTCGCGATTGTTGCTGGTGACCACGTTGGCGGAGCAGATGTAGTCGCCCTTGCCGGGCACGGTGAACACCAGGCGGCCGAGGGTGCCCCACACGCTGGCCTCGGCGCCGACCTCGTTCTTCGGGGCGGTCGCCGGGAGGCGTCTGGGCTTGCCCGCCGGGTCCTTGGCGGCGGAGGGCGCCGGTGCGACGGCTAAGGCGGCCTTCTCGGCCAGCTCGGTCGCGGGCTTGGCGTGCGCGACGCGGCTCGGCGTCCAGTAGGCGTCGAGCTGCTCGGACGGGGTGTGGTTGGTGGCGGTGTCGGCCACGTCGCTGCGCGGAGGCTGAACCGGACCGGGCTCGGCCGTCGCCTGGCCGACGGCGGCCAGGGCGAGCCCGGCCGCGCCCATGAGGGCAAGTGCTGTACGACGCACGGGAGTTCCCCTTCGTGGAGAGTGGGAGAAACAGGATCCCCGTGAGCATCAGGAGCGGCAATCAATGCGCGGTGAACGCGGCAGCGGGCGGACGTTGATTCCCCGCGCTGCTCACCTCGTGCTGCTCACCTCGTGCTGCTCACCTCGTGCCGCTCACGTCGTGCTGCTCACCCCGTGCTGCTCACGCCTCCGGCAGCACCGCGTCCTTCGCCTTGTCCCCGGCGGGCAGTTGGTCCGCGTAGCCGCCCTCGGTCCACACCAGCTTCTTGAACTGCTCCGGCGTCAGCTGCCCCGGCCACGGCTGCCCGCCCGGACAGAACACGGTCGTGCAGCCGTAGCAGTAGCGCGCGGGCCGCCAGACCCGCTCGGCGCGCTCCTCGCCCGCCCGGGCCGCCGCCCCGTCCCTGCTGTCCCCACGCACCACCATGATGGTCAGGGCGAAGGCGACGACGGCCAGGACGAGTCCGCCGACGATGTACAGCGGCTTGTCCTGCTCCTTGCCCGTGTAGGCGAGGCCGCCGCCGATCAAGAGGCTGATGGCCATGCCCTCGATGAAGTGCAGACAGCCGTCGCCGCTCGTGTCCGGAGCCATTTCCAGCCGGGAGTTGAGGTTCTCGCGCAGTGTGCCCTTCCCGCTGCGCGCCTCGTCGACCGGCCGCGTCTCCTGACCCCCGCATCCGGGACATACGAGGTCAACCGGGCTGCCCGTCGCTTCCGTCGCCATGGTCGCGGACTCTATCGGACGCTTGTACGGGGCCAGTTGGGCGCCCCAGTCCCACCCGGCCGGGGTGGCCGATCCCGGAGGGCGTCCCCCTATAGCGGTTGCGTGCCGTGGGCCGGGCCCGGAACCCTCGTGTCACGCTCGGCCCGTTCGCGCGATGCACCGCTTCGCACAACTCGTCCGTCCTGGAGGCACGTTGACCACGCCCGCCCCGTCCGGCCGCCCCGTCGAGTCCGATGATCCGTGTGCTGACACATCCAGAGCCGGGCTCTCCCGGCGGCGCCTCCTCCAGGCCGGGGCCACGGTCGGCGGCGCGGCCGCGGTGACGGCCGCCACCGGTTCGCTCGCGGCTGCCGCGGCCTCCGCGTCTCCCGAGGCCCCCGCCCTGGCGCGCACCGCACAGGCGAGCGGCACGGCCACCACCACGCTCACCGTCACCGCCGCCACCAATGGCGCCGCCACCCTCGCCGCCACGCCCGACGGGCCCCTCGTCGCCGAAGTGCAGAACGTGCTGTGGTCCGTGCCCCGCGACGGCGGCCGCGCCACCGCCCTGACCCCGCCCGGCCTCGAACCCACCCGCCCCGTGCTCTCCCCGGACGGGCAGCACCTCGCGGTCTGCGCCTACCGGGGCGGCGGCTTCCACCTCTGGACGCTCGCGCCCGACGGCACCGACCTCGTGCAGCGCACCGACGGGCCCTGGGACGACCGGGCCCCCGCCTGGTCGCCGGACGGGCGTCGCCTCGCCTTCGCCTCCGAACGCAGCGGGGACCCGGTTGGCGGCAGCCCGTACCGGATCTGGGTGCTCACCCTCGACACCGCTGAACTCGCCCCGCTGACCGGCCTCGACGGGCAGGACGGGCCCCACCAGTCCGGCCCCTGGGAGGACTTCGACCCGGTGTGGTCCGCCGACGGTCAGCGCGTGCTCTTCGTGCGGGGCGCCGTCGTGCAGGGGCCGACCGGGCCCGCCCTCAAGTCCCGCACCCTCGCCTCCGTGGCCGCCGACGGCACCGGCCCCGTGCGCACCGAGTACCAGGAGAGCGCCGAGGCCGAGGTGATGACGCCCGCCGTCTCGCCGGACGGCCGCATCGCGCATCTGCGCACCACGCCGCAGCCCGCCGGGACGTGCACGCTCGTCGTGGCCGGGAAGGCCGTCGCGGTCGGCGGCGACGTGGCCCCGGTGCCGCCGCGCTGGGTGGGGCGGGACGAGCTACTCCTCACCGTGGACGGGCAGTTCACCCTCGTGCGGGCCGACGACCCCGGCGCCGCGCGCCGCATTCCCTTCCGCGCCGAGCTGCCCGTCACCCGGCCCCGGTACCAGGTCAAGGAGTACGACCTCGACGGGCACGACGCGCGGCCGGTGCGCGGCGTGCACCTGCCCGCGCTCTCGCCGGACGGCCGCCGCGTCGCGTTCGCCGCCCTCAACTCCCTCTGGATCGCGGATGTCGACGGCAAGCGGCGGCCGCGCGCCCTCGTGCGCGCCCGGCCCAGCCGCTACCTCCTCGCGCCCGCCTGGACCCCCGACGGCACGGCCCTCCTGTACGCCGACGACCGCGACGGACTGCTCGCGATCCGCCGCCACGACCTCGACTCCGGCAAGGACACCGAGCTCGCGAGCGGCGGCCGGGTCTTCCCCGCGCTCTCCCCGGACGGGCGCCGCCTCGCCTGCCTCGACCTGGCCGGGAACCTCCTGGTGCGCGACCTGGCCACCGGCGAGGAACGCACGCTCGCCGCGCCGCTGGGCGGCGGTGGCGTCCCGGGCCCGCCCAGCTGGTCGGCGGACGGCAAGCACCTCGCGCTCTGCGACCGCAACCGGCTCAACATGCGCTTCCGCGAGGGCTACAACCTCATCCGCGTCGTCGACGCCGCCACCGGCGCCGCGCGCCTGCACGCCCCCGCCCCGCACCTCTCCCTCGCCGACCGCTACGCCTCCGGCCCCGTGTGGTCGCCCGACGGCCGCACCATGGCGTTCGTCTCCGAGTCGGCGCTGTGGCTGCTCCCCGTCCGCGCCGACGGCACCCCCGACGGCAAGCCGCGGATGCTCGCCGACGAGCCCGCCGACCACCCCTCCTGGTCGGGCGACTCCCGCACGCTGCTCTACCAGTCGGCGGGCCGGCTGCGCCGCGTCGACGCCAAGGGCGGCGCACCCCGCACCGTCCCCGTGCACCTCACCTGTCGCAGGCCCCGGACCCAGGACACCGTGGTGCACGCGGGCCGGCTGTGGGACGGCACCGGGGAGCGGGTCCGCGAGGACGTGGACGTCGTCGTGCGGGACGGGCGCATCGCCGAGGTGACCCCGCACCGCGCGGGACGCCCGGCGGCCCGCCGCGTCGACGCCTCCGGGCTGACCGTCCTGCCGGGCCTGTGGGACGCCCACACCCACCCCTGGCAGACCACCTACGGCGGCCGCCAGACCGCGACGCAGCTCGCCTACGGCATCACCACCGCCGTCTCGCTCGGCGGCTTCTCCTACGAACAGGCGCGCCTGCGCGAGGCGATCACGGCCGGAGCCCTCGCGGGCCCGCGCCTGCTGTCGACCGGCGAACTCCTCGACGGCGCCCGCGTCGCGTACAGCATGGGCCGCGCCCACCGCACCGAGGAGGGCCTGCGCCGCTCCCTGGCCCGGGGTGCCGCGCTGGACTGGGACTTCGTCAAGACGTATGTGCGCGCGCCGGGTTGGGTGATGAAGGCGGCCGCCGACTTCGCGCACGAGCGGCTCGGCGTGCGCTCCGGCAGCCACCTGTGCACCCCCGGATCCCAGCTCGGCCAGGACCTGACGACCCATCTGCAGGCCACCCAGCGGCTGGAGTTCGGGCACGCCATCACCGCGAGCGGCCACGCGCAGCAGGACGTCGAGGAGATCTACACCGGCGGCAACGGCTTCCACCTCGTCGCGACGCCCTTCGGCGCCCTCGCCCTCCTCGGCGCCGACCCGGCGCTCGCCCGCGATCCGCGCGTGACCCGGCTGCTGCCGCCCTGGGACGTGCAGTCCGTCGAGCAGCGGGCCAAGACCCCGCCGACGCGGGACGAACTCGCCTGGCTGGACCGGGAGACCGCGATCTACCGGCGGATCCTGGCCGGGGGCGGCCTCATCGTCCTCGGCACCGACGCACCGCTCGTCCCGCTCGGCCTCCACCTCCACCTGGCCCTGCGCGCCCTGCACCGCGCCGGGCTCACCCCGGCCCAGACCCTGCGCACCGCCACGGCCCTGCCCGCCCGGGTGTTCGGCGCGGACCGCGACCTCGGCACGGTCGAGGAGGGCAAGCTCGCCGACCTCACCCTCGTCGACGGCGACCCTTTCACGGACTTCGACGCCCTGATCCGCACGGTGTCGGTGGTGCGGGGCGGCCAGGTCTTCCAACAGGACGATCTGGTGGGGGAGTTCCCCGCTCCGCGTAAGGAAGCGGCGGCCACAGGCGGGGCGGACGCGCGGCACTGGGAGGCCGTCGGCCGCCAGCTGAGGCGGGACAGCTGCTGCGACGGGGCGGTGGACTGAGGAGCCGGGAGGAGGACTGACGGGCAGGGAAGGAGAACGCGGCGGGCGGTCTTACGCGCGATCGCCCGGCCGCCGCTGTCGCTGCGGTCGCCGCCGTCGCCGCTCGAGGACCTTCAGGGCCCGCTCGCCCCACCGGAGGTTCTCCCGCTCGAAGTCGATGCCGCGCAGCAGCGTGAGATAGGGGCCGATGCGCCGGGCGCTCGCGAAGAACTCGTCTTCGGAGCGCCCGCGCAGCATCCGCCCCCGCAGCCGCTCGTAGTGGTCCAGCTTGGCGGCCGCCCACTCCATCCGCTCGGCGACCGCCGCCCGCACGGCGTCCAGGTCGCCCACGTCGGCGCAGCGCACCTTGACCAGCAGCTCGTCGCGGACGGCGGTGGGCCGGGCGGACGGCTCGGCCGTGTACGCGCGCAGGGCCGCACGGCCGGAGTCGGTGAGGGAGAAGACCCGCTTGTTGGGGCGGCCCTCCTGCTCCACGGCGCGCGCGGCGACCAGGCCCTCGCCCTCCATGCGGTCCAGCTCCCGGTAGAGCTGCTGGGGCGTGGCCGTCCAGAAGTTGGCGACCGAGGCGTCGAACTGCTTGGCCAGGTCGTAGCCGGACGCCTCGCCGTCCAGGAGGGCCGCCATCACCGCGTTGCGCAGAGCCATTGCGCCATTAGACCAGCTCGGCCTAGGGTCCGGAGCACTGACCTAGTCAATTTGTTGTCTATGAAGACTATGAAGTCTCTGAGAGGCGGGACCATGCACTCCTTCCGTGAGGCGGTCGAGGCGAACGACCTGGAGGCCGTGGAGGCGCTCCTTGCCGACGACGTCGTCTTCACCAGCCCGGTCGTCTTCAAGCCGTACCAGGGCAAGGCGGTCACGGCCGCGATCCTGCGGGCCGTCGTGCGCGTATTCGAGGACTTCCACTACGTACGCGAGATCGGGAACCCGGACGGCCGCGACCACGCCTTCGTGTTCGCCGCGACCGTCGCGGGCAAGCAGATCCAGGGGTGCGACTTCCTGCACTTCGACGACGAGGGGAAGATCGACGACTTCACCGTCATGGTCCGCCCGCTCTCGGCGGCCCAGGCCCTCGCGCAGGAGATGGGCGCCCAGTTCGAGCGGATCGCGCAGGAGACGTCCGGGAAGTAGCGCCTGCCGGCCACCCCGGCGCCGGTCGGCGTGCGGGCTCCAACTGCACGTGTTGTGACGGTAGTTGGGGCATCGGCGTCGGGGCATGTGATGTGTAGGGTAGTAATGTGAAATTGCACTGACAAGGTGTCGGCTCCCTCTTGCTTCCTTGCACCCCGTCCTGCTTCGCACCCCCGCCCGGGCGCCGCATGCCCCGCACCGCGCGCCCGCCTCTCGGCCCGCTTTCCCGGCGAGCGCATCGTCGTCCCCGCGGGCGAGCTGCGCGTGCGCTCGAACGACTGCGACCACCGCTTCCGCCCGCACAGCGCCTACGCCTGGCTCACCGGCCTCACGGGCGAGGACCAGGCGGGACACGCGCTGATCCTGGAGCCCGCGGGCGCGCACGCGCACGAAGCGGTCCTGTACCTCCGCCCGCGTTCGCCGCGCACCGGCCGCGGCTTCTACCAGGACCGCCGCTACGGGGAGTTCTGGGTCGGCCGCCGCCCCGACCTGGCCGAGGCCGAGCGCATGACCGGCATCCGCTGCGTCCCGCTGCACCCCGAGGCGGCCCTCCCGCCGGGCCGCGACGCCGCCGGCGACCCCGAACTGGCCGCGGTGCTCGGCGAGTTGCGCCTGGTGAAGGACGCCCGGGAGGTCGGCGAGCTGCAGCGTGCCGTCGACCACACCGCCGCCGGGTTCGAGGACGTCACCCGCGCCCTGCCCCGGGCTCTCGCCCACCCGCGCGGCGAGCGCTGGATCGAGGGCGTCTTCGGCCTGCGCGCCCGCGCCGAGGGCAACGGCACCGGCTACGAGACCATCGCCGCGTCCGGCGCCCACGCCTGCGTGCTCCACTGGATCCGCAACGACGGCCCGCTCGACCGCCGCGACTTGCTGCTCCTGGACGCCGGGGTGGAGACCGACAGTCTCTACACGGCCGACATCACCCGCACCCTGCCCCTGTCCGGCCGGTTCTCGCCCGTCCAGCGCCAGGTGTACGAGCTCGTGCTCGCCGCCCAGGACGCGGGCATCGCGGCCCTGAAGCCGGGCGCCCGCTTCCGCGACTTCCACCGTGCCGCGATGCGCGTCATCGCCGAAGGGCTCGTGGAATGGGGGGTGTTGGGCGGCGCCGACGGTGACCTCCACCGCCGCTACACCCTGTGCAGCAGCGGCCACATGCTCGGCCTCGACGTCCACGACTGCGCGCAGGCGCGGGCCGACGCCTATCTGGACGGCGTCCTGGAGGAGGGCCAGGTGCTGACCGTCGAGCCCGGGCTGTATCTGCAGCCCGACGACGAGACGCTGCCGCGCGCGCTCCGCGGCATCGGCGTGCGCATCGAGGACGACCTGGTGATCACGGCCGAGGGGGCCCGGCTGATATCGGACGCCCTGCCGCGCGCGGCGGACGACGTCGAGGCGTGGAGGGGGGCACTGCTCGACGGCGCGTGACGGAGCCGTCCGAGAGCCCGCATGCCCAAGTGCCCGTCCGGGCGAGCGTGTTGGAGGTCTTGGCAAGCCAAGTGCAATGTGAAATATTACTGGCGTGCTCACGAGAGACTCCTCGGACGTGATCGTCGTCGGCGCCGGAGTGATCGGCGCCGCCTGTGCCTACTACGCGGCCAAGGCGGGCCTGTCCGTCACCGTGATCGACCGCGGCCCCGTCGCGGGCGGCACCACCGGCTCCGGTGAGGGCAACCTCCTGGTCTCCGACAAACAGCCCGGTGCCGAGCTCGAACTCGCCCTGCTCTCCTGCCGGTTGTGGCGCGAGCTCGCCACCGTCCTGCCGCCGCGCATCGAGTACGAGGAGAAGGGCGGCCTCGTCGTCGCGGCCGACTACGGCAGCATGAGCGCCCTGTGCGACTTCGCCGCCGCCCAGCGCGCGGCGGGCGTCACCGCCGTCGAGGTGCCCGCCGACCGGCTCCACGAGGCCGAACCCCACCTCGCGCCCGACCTCGCGGGCGGCTTCCACTACCCGCAGGACGCCCAGGTCCAGCCCGCCCTCGCCGCCGCGCACCTGCTGCGCGCCGCCGGGCCGAGGGTGCGGCTGCGCCTGGGCAAGGAGGTCACCGGGCTGCTCACCGGACCCGACGGACGCATATGCGGGGTGCGCACCCCCGTCGGCGAGATGCACGCGCCCGCCGTCGTCAACGCCGCGGGCACCTGGGGCGGCGAGCTCGCCCAACTCGCGGGCGTGGCCCTGCCGGTGCGGCCCCGCCGCGGGTTCGTCCTGGTCACCGAGCCACTGCCCCGGCTGGTCCGGCACAAGGTGTACGCCGCCGACTATGTGAGCGACGTGGCCAGCGACTCCGCGGCGCTGCAGACCTCCGCCGTCGTCGAGGGCACCCCCGCGGGCCCCGTCCTCATCGGCGCCAGCCGCGAGCGCGTCGGCTTCGACCGCACGCTGTCCACGGCCGCGCTCAGCCGCCTCGCCGCCCAGGCCACCCGGCTCTTCCCCGCCCTCGCCCGGGTGCGGGCGCTGCGCACGTACGCCGGATTCCGCCCCTATCTGCCCGACCACCTGCCCGCGATCGGCCCCGACCCGCGCCTGCCCGGGCTGCTGCACGCCTGCGGGCACGAGGGCGCGGGCATCGGGCTCGCCCCGGCGACCGGGCTGCTCATCGCGCGCTGGCTCACCGGGGCCGAACCGCCCCTGGACGCGGGCCCGTTCCGGCCTGAACGCTTCACTTCGGCGGCCTGAGACCCGGCCGCCTGAGACCCGGCCGCCGCAGCACGGCGGCTGTCGCCCCTCCCAGTGACGTCCCCCAGCGAAAGGAGGCCCCGCGGTGGCTGCCCGCACCCCCTCGGAGCCCTGCGGCGAACCCGTCCCGTTCACCTTCGACGGCCGCACCCTGACCGCCGGGCCCGGTCAGTCGGTGGCCGCCGCGCTGTGGGCGGCGGGCATCCTCGCCTGGCGCACCACCCGCCACGGCGGCCGCCCGCGCGGCGCCTTCTGCGGCATCGGCCACTGCCACGACTGCCTGGCCACCATCGACGGCCGCCCCAACCTGCGGGCCTGCCTGGTCCCCGTCCGTCCCGGCACCGAGGTCACCACTCAGGAAGGGCACGGTCATGGCACGCCCGGCGCGTGACGGGGGAGGGGGCATCGCCGACGGCCGCGCCGATGCCCTGGCCGATGACCTCGCCGTCGACCTCGCGGTCATCGGCGCGGGCGCCGCCGGGCTCGCCGGGGCCGCCACCGCCGCCGAACTCGGCCTCACCGTCGCCCTGTTGGACTCCTCGCCCCGGCTCGGAGGCCAGTTCTACCGGCACCCGGACCCCGCCCTCGGACCGCCACGACACGGCTGGCCCGCCTTCGACGACCTGCTGCGGCGCGTACGGGACGCTACCGGCCTCCGGCACCTCGCCGGGCACCAGGTGTGGACCGTCACCCGCGACACCGAGGACCGCCGGCTGGGCGCGCGCCGGCAGTGGAGCGTGCACGCGCTCGCCGGGACCGACGGCGACCCGGCGGCGGAGCGGCCCGTGCGGGTCAGGGCCCGCGCGGTGCTGCTCGCGACCGGGACTTACGAACGCCAACTCCCCTTCCCCGGCTGGACGGTGCCCGGCGTCGTGGGCGCCGGGGGAGCGCAGGCCATGCTCAAGTCCCACCTCGTCCTGCCCGGGAAGCGCGTCGTCGTGGCGGGCAGCGGGCCGCTCCTGCTCGCCGTGGCCACCTCGCTCGCCGCCGCCGGAGCCCGCGTCCCGGCCCTCGTCGAGGCCACGGGCTACGAGCGCTACGCCCGCCACCCCCGCACCCTCGCCGCCAACCCCGACAAGCTCACCGAGTCCGCCGGGCACGCCGCCGCGCTGCTGCGCCACCGCATCCGCCCGTACCCGCGCAGCGCCGTCACCCAGGTGCACGGCACCGACCGCGTGGAGGCCGTCACCGTCAGCCGCCTCGACCGCGACTGGCGGCCCCGGCCCGGCACCCAACGCCGCATCGCCTGCGACGCGTTGGCCGTCGGGTTCGGCCTCGTCCCGCAGATCGAGCTCGCCACCCAGCTCGGCTGCGCCACCCGCCGCACCCCGGACGGCACCCACGCCCTGCTCCTGGACGCCCGCCAGCAGACTTCGGTGCCGGGCCTGTGGGCGGCGGGTGAGACCGGCGGCGTCGGCGGGGTCCGACTGGCCCGTACGGAGGGGGAGTTGGCGGCCCACGCCATCGCCGCCCGGCTGCGCGGCCGCCCCGCCCTCGCCGCAGGGCCCCGGGTGCGCACGCTGCTCGCCCGCCGCACCCACATGCGGGCCTTCGCCGAGACCATGACCGCCGCCCACGCGCCCGGCCCCGGCTGGACCCACTGGCTCGACGACGCCACGGACGTCTGCCGCTGCGAAGAGGTCACCGCGGGCCGCGTCCGCGAGGCCGTCGCCGATCTCGGTGCCCGCGACGCGCGCACCGTGAAGCTGCTCACCCGGGCGGGCATGGGCTGGTGCCAGGGCCGCTTGTGCGGGGCGGCCGTCGCCTGCCTCAGCGCCCAGCAGGACGTGGCTCCCTCCTCGCCCGAGCGCCGCCCCTTCGCGGTGCCCGTCCCGCTGGCAGCTCTCGCCGAACTCCCTCAAGAGGCCGAGGAGGGAGGCGAGTTGGGCGAAGAGAGACAACGTGAGCAGTAGTCCGCACCGATCTCTGCCTCCCCCTCCCGACATCGAATGTCACTCCCCCCAAACATCGAAGCTCCCCCCCCCGACACCGAAGGTCACCGCCCCCATCACAGAAGGACGGCCCCGCACATGAACGTTCCCCTCTGGACCGCCGACCGACCCTGGCGCGGCATCATGGTCGCCACCGCCCTGCCGCTGCGCGCGGACCTCTCCGTCGACCACGACGCCTATGCCACCCATGTGCGGTGGCTGATCGACCACGGCTGCGACGGCGTCGTGCCCAACGGCTCGCTCGGCGAGTACCAGACGCTCACCGAGGCCGAACGCGCCCAGGTCGTGCGCACCGCCGTCGCCGCCGCCGGGGACGGGGCCCGGGTGATGCCGGGCGTCGCCGCGTACGGCAGCGCCGAGTCCCGCCGCTGGACCGAACAGGCGGCCGAGGCGGGCTGCGGCAGCGTCCTGCTGCTGCCGCCCAACGCCTACCGCGCCGACGAGGCCGCCGTCCGCGCCCACTACGCCGAGGTGGCCTCGGCCGGACTGCCCGTCGTCGCGTACAACAACCCCATCGACACGAAGGTCGACCTCACGCCCGCGCTCCTGGCCGGGCTCCACGACGAGGGCAGCATCGTGGCGGTCAAGGAGTTCAGCGGCGATGTGCGGAGGGCGTACGAGCTGGCCGAACTCGCCCCGGAACTGGACCTGTTGATCGGCGCAGACGACGTGCTCCTGGAGCTCGCCGTCGCGGGCGCCGTCGGCTGGGTCGCCGGCTACCCGAACGCCTTCCCCGACTCCTGCGCCGCCCTCTTCCGCGCCGCCGTCGCCGGGGACCTGACCACCGCGCTGCCCCTGTACCGGGCCCTGCACCCGCTGCTGCGCTGGGACTCGAAGACCGAGTTCGTCCAGGCCATCAAGTTGTCCATGGACCTGACCGGCCGCCACGGCGGGCCCGTGCGGCCGCCCCGCACCCCGCTCACGGCTGCCGCGGCGGACGCGGTGCGGGAAGCGACGGAGAAGGGTGTCGCCGAGGGCCACCGCTGAGCGAGGACCGGACACAGCCGAGCGAGGACCGGACAGAGCTGAGCGAGGACCGGACCGAAGGGACCCCCATGCGCACCCGCCACGTCTTCCACGCCGTCGACTCCCACACCGAGGGCATGCCCACGCGCGTCATCACCGGTGGCGTCGGCGTCATACCCGGCGCCACCATGGCCGAGCGCCGCGAGCACTTCATCGGCCAACTCGACCATCTGCGCACCCTGTTGATGTACGAGCCGCGCGGCCACGCCGCCATGAGCGGTGCCATTCTCCAGCCCCCGACCCGCCCGGACGCCGACTACGGCGTGCTCTACATCGAGGTCTCCGGTCTGCTTCCGATGTGCGGGCACGGCACGATCGGCGTGGCCACCGTCCTCGTCGAGACCGGCATGGTGCCCGTCGTCGAGCCGGTCACCACCGTGCGTCTGGACACCCCGGCGGGACTGGTCAGCGTCGACGTCCACGTCACGGAGGGGGCGGCGAAGGCGGTGACCTTCACGAACGTGCCCGCGTTCTGCGTCGCCCTCGACCGCAAGATCGACGTGCCCGGCCTCGGCACCGTCACCTACGACCTGGCCTTCGGCGGCAACTTCTACGCCTTCGTCGAACTCGCCGCCCTGGGGCTGCCGTTCGACCGCTCCCGCAAGGAGGAACTGCTCGCCGCGGGGCTCGCGGTCATGGACGCCGTGAACGCCGACCCGGACCACCGCCCCGTCCACCCCGAACAGCCCGCGATCGCCGGACTCAAACACGTCTACCTCGCGGCACCCGGCTCCGACGCCCACCGCTCGCGGCACGCGATGGCCATCCACCCCGGCTGGTTCGACCGCTCGCCCTGCGGCACCGGCACCAGCGCCCGCATGGCCCAGCTGCACGCGCGCGGCCAACTGCCCCTGCACCGCGACTTCGTCAACGAGTCCTTCATCGGCACGGAGTTCACCGGCCGCCTCGTGGAGGAGACCACGGTCGGCGGCGCCCGGGCGGTCGTCCCTACCATCACGGGCCGCGCCTGGGTCACCGGCACCGCCCAGTACTTCCTCGACCCCGACGACCCGTTCCCGCAAGGCTTCCTGGTCTAGGCCCAGGTCACGGTCTAGGCCCAGGCCGCGGTCCAGGCCCAAGTCCAGGTCCAGGTAAAGGTCCAGGCTTCCCGGTCCGACAACGTGACATTGTACGGTGGGGCCCTGCGGCGGCAGCATCGAAAGGGAACGTCATGGGCTACCTGAAGCGCAATCTGGGCATGCCCCGCGAGCGGCTCCGCGACCAGGTCGCCCACGCGCTGCGCGCCGCCCTCATCTCCGGTGAACTCCGGCCGGGACAGGTCTACTCGGCGCCCGGACTCGCGGAGGACTTCGGCATCTCCGCGACGCCGGTGCGCGAGGCGATGCTGGACCTGGCCCGCGAGGGCCTCGTGGAACCCGTACGGAACAAGGGATTTCGCGTCACGGAGGTCGACGAGGGGGACCTCGACCAGTACACGGAGATCCGGCTGCTCATCGAGGTGCCCATGATCGGGCGGATCACGCGCGGCGCCGCCCGCGAGGACCTGGAGGCGCTGCGCCCGGTCGCCGAGGAGATCGTGCGCGCCGCCCGCGACCACGACCTGATCGGCTACCTGGACGCGGACCGCCAGTTCCACCTCTCGCTGCTCGCGCTCGGCGGCAACGCCCGCCTCGTCGAGACGGTCGGCGACCTGCGCAAGCGCTCCCGCCTGTACGGCCTGACGGGCCTCGACGAACGCGACCAGCTCGTCCCGTCCGCCGAGGAGCACATCGAACTCCTCGACCTGATGCTGGCCGGGGACGCGGAGGGCGCGGAGAAGTGCATCACCCGGCACCTGGGGCATGTGCGGTCGCTGTGGGCGGAGCCGGGCGATGAGTGAAGCGGGCGAGGCCGGCGAGGCCGGTGAGGTCACTGAGACGAGCGATACACAGGAGCCCTGGCTCGCCGCCCCGCTCGTGACGGCACGCCTCACGCTGCGCCCCGTCGAGGAGCCGGACGTCCCGGTGCTGATGCCCCTGTGGACCCACCCCGACGTCCGCCGCCACCTCGGCGGCCCGGTCCCGCGCGAGGTGATCGAGGCCCGCCGCGCGCGGGCAGCGGGCGCACCCGGAGTGTTCACCGTCGTCCGCACGGCGGACGGCGCGCCCCTCGGCCTGGTCACGGTGCGGCCGGACGGCCACGACGGCCGTACGGAGGTCGGATATCTCTTCCTGCCGGACCACTGGGGCCGGGGCTACGCCCGCGAGGCGGTGGCCGCCGCGGTGGACTGGGCGCTGGCCGAGGGCCCGCCCGCGAAGGTCCCCGGCGAGGTGGTCGCGGTCACGCAGGCGGCCAACACGCGCTCGCGCAGGGTCCTGGAGGGACTGGGCGCGCAACTGACGGACCGGTTCGTGGAGTTCGAGGCGCCGCAGCTGATGTACGTGTTCAGGGAGCCGGTGTCGCCGGGCGGTTGAGCCGTCCTGTTCCCCTACGGCGCTCTCCCCTTCGCGCGACGCTTGTGCTGGACTGTCCCGACATCATCCGTACCCGGCGATGGCGGTGAATGCGGTGGCTCTTGAGGGCGCGTACGACCCGAGTCCGGCGCAGTGGATTCGTGAACAGGTCGAGCTGTACGAGAGTTCGGGCGGCACGCAAGGGACGACGCTCTGGGACACGGGCCTGCCCGTCGTCATCGTCACGATGCGCGGCGCGAAGAGCGGCAGGATCCGCAAGATTCCGCTGATGCGCGTGGAGCACGAGGGGCGGTACGCGGCGGTGGCCTCCAAGGGCGGCTTTCCGCGCCACCCGGTCTGGTACTTCAACCTCAGGGCCGAGCCGCGGGTGGACCTCCAGGACGGGCCCGAGCGCCGGGGCATGACGGCCCGTGAGATCACCGGGGACGAGCGGGACGAGTGGTGGGAGCGTGCGGTCGCCGCGTTTCCGCCGTACGCCGAGTACCAGGAGAAGACCGACCGAGTGATCCCCGTCTTCGTCCTCGAACCCGAGCCGTCGGCCGGACCGGCCCCGGCGGACGCCCCGGCGCGGACGCGGAACTGAGCTTCGGAACCTGGCCGTTCGAGACAGCGGCGAGGTCCCGTGAGACGGGACGGCGCCCCTGCCTCAGCCGTCCCCGCGGACGAGGGCGTGCACATGCATGTCGTGCCAGCCGTCCGCATGGCGCGCCGCGCCCCGCCGGACGCCCTCCTCCGTGAAGCCCGCCTTGGCCGCGACCCGGCACGAGGCCGGGTTCGCCGTCGAGTGCTCGATCTCCAACCGGTGGAACCCGGCGGTGTGCAGCGCCCATGCGCACAGCGCCCGGACCGCGCGGGGGCACACGCCACGGCCCCGCGCGGCCGGTGCCGTCCAGTACGCGATCTCGGCGACGCCGTCCGGCAGGGCGAACGACTTGAGGGAGGCCCGGCCCAGGAGCGTGCCGTGCGCGGCGTCGACGACCGCCCAGCTGGCGCCCGTCTCGTCCGGCCAGTGCCGCTGCCACCGGGTGATCCAGGCGCGCGCCTCGGCCACGGAGTCCGCACGCCGCACGTGCCAGCGCTGGATCTCGGGATCCTCGAAGACCGCGCGCACGTCCTCGGCGTCGGAGAGCCGCCAGGGCCGCAGGGAGAGTTCCGCGTCGACCGGCAGCAGGGGCTGGGGTGTCGAGGCGAGGGATCCGGCAGGTATCGCGGGGGTGGCGAGGGTCGGCATGGGGGGCACCCTAGGGCCTGTCCGCCGGATCCTGCCGCGGTCGCCTCGGCGTGGTCGTCGTTGAGCGACGCGCAGCTCGGCTCGCGTCCTTGCGACCGGTCCCGCCGGACAGGCCCTGGCGGGGACGGGGGTTCAGCCCTGTCCAACGCCGCGTCGGCCGGGATCGTTCCGCTCCTCGATGTGATCTACCTCCGCCCCGGCGGGGCTGTCGGCAGGCCCGGCGCCCCCGCATACTCCTAGGACCTGTCCGGCGGATCTTGCCGCGGTCGCGGGCTGTGCCACGCCGATCTGCGGCGTTGTCGTCGGTTGCCAACGCTCCGCGTTGTCGCCCTCCTCCGCCTTGCATCTCGACGCACCACAGCCCGCTCACCAGCGACGGACGGCACAGCTCGGAATCATGCGGCCTGATCCGCCGGACAGGCCCTAGCTCCACAACGGCCGCCCGGCCGACAGCGAGAGGACCCCCGCCTTGCCCGTATCCCCGCACCCCGAGCCCGCCATGACCGACAGCCCCGCGGCGGCGGCCGGCACCTGGACGCTCGGTGATCTCAACGTCAACCGCGTCGGGTTCGGCGCCATGCGGCTCACCGGGAGCGCGGCCTTCGACCTCGGTGCGCCGAGCGACCGCGAGCGCTCCCTGGCCGTGCTGCGCCGTCTCGTCGAGCTCGGCGTGAACCACATCGACACGGCGGCCTTCTACTTCTCCCGGCTGCGCTCCGCCAACGAGCTCATCAACACCGCGCTCGCGCCCTACCCGGAGGACCTCGTCGTCGTGACGAAGGTGGGGCCGGGCCGGGACCCGTCGGGGGAGTGGTTCGCGGCCCGGCCGGACCAGCTGCGCGGGCAGGTCGAGGAGAATCTGCGGCAGCTCGGGCGCGACCACCTCGACGTGGTGAACCTGCGCCGGATGAGCCAGGAGTCCATCGCCGAGCACTTCGGCGCCCTGGCCGAGCTGCGGGACGCGGGGCTCATCAGGCACCTGGGCGTCGCCCATGTCACGGCGGCCCACCTGGCCGAGGCCCGGGCCATCGCGCCGGTCGTCTGCGTGCAGAACCAGTACGGCCTGGACACCCGCGAGCATGACGAGTTGCTGCGCCTGTGCGGGGAGGCGGGCATCGCCTTTGTTCCCTACTACTCCATCGCCGGCCCGGGGAAGGAAGCGGGCGCCGATGCCCGGGGCGATGAGGAGGACCGCGTGCTCGCCGTCGCCGCGGCGCGCGGGATCTCGCCGACCCAGGTCCGCCTCGCCTGGACCCTCCAGCAGGGACCGCACGTCCTGGCCATCCCGGGCACCGGCAACCCCGCCCACCTGGAGGAGAACGTGGCCGCCGGTACCGTACGCCTGACGGATGAGGAGCTGCGGGCCCTGACCGGCTGAACGCCCCTGCGGGAGCGGTCAGTTCACAGCGGCTGCCGCGAAGGCGAGCGAGCGGTTGAAGATCTCCTCCACCTGGGATCCGGACAGCCGGTGCCAGCCGTGGTCGGCGCCCGGCACCGGCCACAGCTCGGCCCGCGCCCCGGCCTTGTCGAGCGCGGCGGCGAGGGCCTCGCTGTGGCTGAGGTGCACCATCGTGTCCGCCTCGCCGTGGACGAGCAGGAACGGCGGAGCGTCCGGGGAGACCTGGGCGAGCGGGCTGGCCGCGCGGGCGAGCTCCGGGACCGCCGCGGGCGCCGCGCCGAGCAACTGGGCCTCGGGAAACTGGTCGTTGTGGGGGTCGAACCCGCCGCGCGCGGTGGTGAGGTCGCTGGGCCCGTACCAGATGACGGCTCCGCGTACGTCCGGGGCGCCGTCGGCTCCCTCGGCGCGGGGCTCGGTCAGGGCGAGCAGCGAGGCGAGGTGGCCGCCCGAGGACTCGCCCCACACCACGGTGCGCGCCGTGTCGACGCCGAGTTCGGCGGCGCGCAGCGTCAGCCAGCGCAGCGCCGCGCGCAGGTCGTCGAGCGGGGCGGGGAAGACGGCCTCGCCGCTGAGCCGGTAGTCGACGCTCGCCACGGCGAGGCCCGCCGCCGCGATCCGCGCGAACGGCCCCGGCGTCCAGCCGCGCAGGCGCAGCCCCATGTCGTCGCGCCGCCCGCGTCGCCAGGCACCCCCGTGCACGTAGAGGACCAGGGGCGGCCGCTCGCCGGAGCCGGACTCCGGCAGCCACAGGTCGAGTTCCAGGGGGCGGGAGCCCTCGACGTTCCCGTACGGGACGCCGCGCAGCAGGCGGACACCGTCCCCGGCGGGGGCGGCGGGCGGCAGCGGGGCGACGTCCGGGTGCGGGACCGGGAGCAGTTCCCATACGGGGCGTTCGGTGGCTGTCATCGGAGCGGGGTCCTCCACTCGTGATCGGGCAGGAAGGTGACGTCGAACTGCCGGGCGGCGTCGGCGAATCGGCGAGGTTCGGGGACGACCGGGCGCTGTGGCAGGCCGAGTTGCTCGGTGGGCGCGCCCAGCGTCTCGAAGAACCGCTCGAAGGTGCCGCCGATTCCCGCGGCGCCCGGTCCCGCGGCGACGCCGACGATCTGGGTGTGGTGCCGCTCCATGCGGTAGGCGTGGCGGCAGTTCTTGGGCACGAAGCCGAAGTCGCCGGGGGTGAGCAGCTTCTCCTGCTGCTCGCCCCCGGCGTCCTCGACGAACAGCCGGACGGCGCCCTGGGTGACGTAGAAGACCTCGTGGGTGTCGGTGTGGAGATGGGCGGGGATGAGGTCGCCCCGGGGTCCTTCCACGGTGAAGAAGTTGAAGGTGTTCTCGGTCTGCTCGCCGCCCGCGTAGATGGTGATCAGGTCGCCGAACAGATGGGCGCGGTCGCCCTCGCCCTTCTCGACGAAGTACGGCTTGCCCGGCTCGGGGGGTATGCGCGACGCCTGCCGGTGGCGGGTGGCGTACTCGATGGTCATACGGTGACTCCCTGGTCCGGCCCCGGAGTCGGGCCCCGGAATCCCTGAACGTCAGGTAGCCTGACATTTATGCCCGCGCCCCGCAACCTGCCCCAACTCCTCGGCGACGCCCGCCGCTGGTTCGACGAGGGCCTCCTCGCGGCCATGGCCGCGGCGGGCGCGACACCGGTGTCCCCGACCCAGGTCCAGCTCTTCGCGGTCCTCGACGAGAGCGGCACGACGGTCGCGGAGCTGGCCCGCCGCATGGGCGTCACCCGCCAGACCGCCCACCAGGCGGTGCACGGCCTGGTCGCCACGGGCCTGCTGGAACAGATCCCGGACCCCGACTCCGCCCGGCAGCGCCTGATCCGCCGCACGGCGGAGGGCGAACGGGCCCACCGCCAGGCCGAGTCGACGCTCGGCGAGCTGGAGGAGCGACTCGCCGACCGCATCGGCCACGACACAGTGGCGGCCCTGCGGGCGGCCCTGGAATCCATCACGCAGGGGGCGCGAGGCGCGTGCTGAAACGAGGTGAACGAGTCGTCGGGACGGTCGTCGGCTCGGCGGTCGGGGACGCGCTGGGCGCTCCCTTCGAGTTCGGTCCGGAGGGTGCGTACTCCGCCCGCTTCCCCAGCACCTCCCAGGGCGGCGAGATGTGCGGAGGCGGCGGCTGGGAGCCGGGCGAGGCCACGGACGACACACAGATGGCCGTACTGGTCGGGGAGTCCCTGCTGGAGCGGGACGGCCTCGACCTGCCCGACATCTTCGCGCGCTTCCAACGCTGGGCGGCGAGCGGGCCCAAGGACATCGGGCTGCAGACCGAGTCCGTCCTGACCGGCGGCGACCCCTGGGACCGGGCCGCGGCGCTGCACTTCCAGGTCAGCCAACGGGCGGCGGGCAACGGCTCGTTGATGCGGGCGTCGACGTCCGCCGTCCACTTCGCCCGCGCGGGCCGGACGGCCACGATGGACGCCGCCCGGCGCATCGCCGCCCTCACCCACGGCGACCGCGCCGCCTGGGAGGGCACCGCCCTGTTCCACGAACTCGTCCGCGTGGCCCTGGAGGGCACCGACCCGCGCGACGCGCTGCCCGACCGTCTCGCGGGCTGACTCCGTACCGCGCCGCCCGGCCCCCCCACAACCCACCCCGGATCTCAGTCGGAGCTCACCTCGAGGAGCTGCTCCATGCGCGCCTCGTCCAGGTCGAGCGCGTGCTGGGCGTGGGTGAGGGCACGGGAGCTGTAGGTGCCGCGGGAGCGGGCGGACAGGAGCGTCTCGCGTTCGGCGGTGAGCACGGCGAGGCGGAGCTGGATGTACTGGGCGCGCTGGAGATCCGTGGCCTCGACCCGCGCGGCCTCCTCTGCCGCAGCCGCAGCCTCCTCCGTAGCGGCCACCTTCTCCTGCGTCGCCTTCCCCTGCGTCCCCTTCTCCGCGGTCACCTCCTGCTGCGCCTCCTCCCCCGCTCCGGCCGTCGTCCCGTCCTCGGACGACCGCGACCGGCCCCGAACACTGTCGGCGCGGACCCGGTCCACGACCTCGGGTGCGACCGCGCCGGGCCCCGTCCCGTCGGTGTCGACCCCGTCGACCCCGTCGAGCACGGCGGCCGCCGCGTCGCCGAGTTCGGTGAGGAGGCCGACGTAGTCCGCGCGCAGCACCTCGGGGTCGTCGCCGGGGACCCGTACGCCACGGATGACGGCGGGCAGCGTAAGTCCCTGCAGGAACAGGGTCGTTGCCGCGACGACGAAGGCGATGAGGATCAACTGGGGGCGGTACGGGGTGTCGTCGGGAAGGGTCTGTGCCGCCGCCACGGTGATCGCGCCGCGCATCCCGGACCAGGCGAGGACGACGCCGCCGCGCCAGCCCAGTGTCTCCTTGAGGACGAAGTCCACATGGGCGGAGACCCGGGTGACCCGGTGTCTGATGCGCTTCAGCTGCCGCTCGCTGAACCGGCCGTCGTTCCGTTCCACGGAGTCGGTGGCGTCCAACCGGGCCTGCATGCGCTCCAGATGGGGCTTGGCCTCGGCGGCGCGCCGCTCGTCCTTGCGCAGTGCGGCGACGAGCGGCGCCACGAACACCATCCGCGCCACGATGACGAACGCGGCGGCGGCGAGGCCCACGCCGAGGGCCCGCCAGGCGCTCAGGCCGTGGTCGTGGACGTCGTCGATGAGGGCCTTGAGGCCGAGGCCCATGAGCAGGAAGACGGTGCTCTCCAGGAGGAACGCGACGGTGCGCCAGTTGGTGGCCTCGGCGAGGCGGTCCTGCGCACGCAGGAAGCGCGGGCTCTGATGGCCCGTCACCAGCCCGGCCACGACCACCGCGAGGACCCCGGACGCGTCGAACTCCTCGGCGGGCACGTACGCGACGAAGGGGATCACGAAGGAGATCGCGGTGTTGAGGACGGTGTCCTTGAGGAGCGCGCGGACGCGCACATTCACGACACCCACGACGAGACCCGCCGCGACGGCCACCACCACCGAGAACACGAAGTCCCCGGCGACACCCCACACGGACACGCTCCCCGCGATCGCGGCGATCGCGGAGCGCAGCAGGACCAGGGCCGACGCGTCGTTGACCAGGCCCTCGCCCTCCAGGACGGTCAGGAGCCGCGACGGCAGCCCGAGCCGCTTGCCCACGGAGGTCGCGGCCACCGCGTCGGTCGGGCTCACCACCGCGCCGAGCGCGAACGCGGCGGGCCAGCCCACCTCGGGCAGCAGCCAGTGGAAGAGCCACCCGGCGCCCAGCGTGGTCACCACGACAAGCAGCACCGCGAGCCCGCTGATCGTCTTGAAGTTCCGGCGGAAGTCGATCGCGGGCATGGTGACGGCCGACGAGTACAGCAGCGGCGGCAGCACCCCGGCCAGGATCCACTCGGGCTCCACGTCCGGATGCGGCACCCCGGGCACGAAGCTGAGCCCGATGCCGACGACCACCAGGCTCAGCGGGGCGGCGAGGCCGAGCCGCTCGGAGAAGGCGGCCACGGCCACGATGCTGACGACGCCGACGATCGCGATCAGGGTCAGTTCCATGTGACGCATTCTCAGCAACCGCGGGGGCGAACGGCGGCGCACCGGGGAGTGTCGGCGGTTCTAGAACGATCTTCTAGAAAAGTCCTCCAAAAAGTCCTCTGGAGGACCCCCTTCATGGTCCAGACTCATGGCCATGGCACGTCATGGACATGAGTCGTCGAGCTTACGGAGCGCACGGTGAGGCGAGGAAAGAAGCGGACGTCGGAGCCGTCCGTGTACGGTCCCGTCCACCGGCCGGTGCGCGGCAACCCGTACGCCGGGTCCCGGCAGGCGCGCAGCAGGCCCCTGCTCGTGGCCGGTGCGGTGCTCATCGCGCTGCTGCTGGTGGGTGGGGGAGTGTTCCTGGTCACGAGGGGTGACGGCGACGGCGGCGATGGGGCCGAGGCGGCTCGCACGCCTTCGCCGCACGCCAGCGGCACCGCCGAAGGCGACGCCAAGCCCGCGCGCCCCGAGCCGAGCGCGAGCGCTCCCGACCACTGGGCCAAGGACGTCAACGGGGAACGCAAGCCCGGTGAGGCCAAGGTGTGGCGGGCCCTGAACACGGGGGCCGTGCCGGGCAACGGCGCCTCGCTGCACGACGTGTGGACCGTCGGCGGCACCCTGGTGCAGGCCGGGTACAAGGACATCACCGCCTACCGGGTCGCCGACGGCTCGGTCGCGTGGTCCGTCGAGGCGCCCGCCAAGATCTGCGACACCCCCGTCAACCCCACGCCGGACGGCAAGGTCGTGATCGCGTACAAGGCCGGCACGAGCGAGAACGCCAAGTGCAATCAGCTGCAGATGATCGACCTGCGCACCGGCGACAAGGGCTGGCACAAGGAGCTGACGGAGCACAGCATCATGGACAGCACCCTCATCGTGCACCTCGCCATCTCCAAGGACACCGTGCTGGTCGGCCAGAACATGATGGCGTACGCCTACCGCGTGAGCGACGGCAAGCACCTGTTCACGTCGAAGAAGGAGTTCAAGGGCTCCTGCTACCCGGAGGACGTGGCCGGCGGCGCCCGGCTCCTGGAGATCGACAGCTGTGGGGTCAGCGCCCCGAAGCCGTTCAGCCAGCTCAAGGAGCTCGACCCGGAGACCGGCCGCGTGAAGTGGCGCTACGTGGGCAAGAAGGGCGTGTCCATCAGCAAGGTCTACTCCGTCGACCCCGTCGTGGTCACCCTCAAGGACCGCGAGGACATGGATCACTGGACCGTCGTCGCGCTCGACGACCGCGGCAAGCTGCGGTCCCGGCTGAAGTTCGGCTCCCACGTCTTCGAGGAGTGCGAGGGCAGCGGCGACTCGGGCCGGGGCGCGCAGAACTGCTCGGGGGCCGCCGTCGGCGCGGACCGGTTCTATCTGTCGACCGAGCCGAAGGACGGGAGCCTCGGGGCGAACAGGATCGTCGCCTTCGACCTGGGCTCCGGCAAGGTGAAGTGGGCGTCCGGGAGCGGGAGTTACCAGCTGCAGCCGCTGCGCGCGGAGGGCTCGGGCAAGAAGGCGAAGGTCGTCACATACGCGCGGGCGGCCACCGGCAAGGCCGGGCGCACCGTCCGCTTCGGCCCCCGGGGCGGTGAGCCCGAGGTGCTGCTCAAGCACCCGGCGGCGGCCGCGAAGGTGGAGTCCGGGATGTTCGCGGCGACGACCCTCTACCGCGACGGCCGCTTCTTCGTGGCGCCGTCCCGTCTCGACGGCAACTCCTACGACGACGAACCGGAGCGGTCCCGGCTGCTCTCGGTCGGGCGGTGATCTCCTCCCGGTGAAACTCGGCCACCCCTCCCCATTACTTCGATGACGGTGATACTTTGACCGACATCGAAGTATAGAAAGACATGGGGAGGGATCATGGCCACGGCCAGAGCGGTGCGGTTCGACAGGATCGGCGGGCCCGAGGTCCTTGAAGTGCGCGAGGTCCAGGTCGGCGAGCCCGGCCCCGGGGAGCTGCGGATCCGCGTGGACGCCATCGGCCTGAACCGGGCCGAGGTCATGTTCCGCGAGGGCACGTACTACCTGCGGCCGGAGTTCCCCTCGGGCCTCGGCTACGAGGCGGCGGGCACCGTCGAGGCGGTCGGCCCCGGCGTCACCGGGTTCGCGGTGGGTGACCCCGTCGGTGTGGTCCCCGCGTTCCGGCAGACCGACTACGGCACGTACGGCGACCGCGTCCTGGTCCCGGCGGCCGCCACCGTGCCGCGCCCCGCAGGGGTCGCGCCCGAGCAGGCCGCGGCGGTGTGGATGGCCTACCAGACCGCGTACGGGGCGCTGGTGGAGGACCAGCGCAACCGCCCGGGCGACCACATCCTGATCACCGCCGCCTCCAGCAGCGTCGGCCTGGCCGCGATCCAGACCGCCCACCGCATCGGCGCGACCCCCATCGCCACGACCCGCACCGCGGAGAAGAAGCAGCGCCTCCTTGACGCCGGGGCCACCCATGTCGTCGTCACCGACGAGGAGGACCTCGTCGCGCGCGTCAAGGAGATCACCGACGGGGCGGGCGTGCGCACCGCCTTCGACCCCGTCGCGGGCCCCGGCGTCGAGACCATCGCCCAAGCCGTCGCCCCCGGCGGCCAGTTGATCGTGTACGGCGCCCTCGACCCGCGCCCCACCCCGCTCCCCGGCGCCCGCAGCTACCCGGCGCTCACCACCCGCACGTACACGATGCACGAGGTCACCCAGGACCCCGAACGCCTCGCCCGCGGTGTCGCGTTCATCAACGCGGGCCTCGCCGACGGGTCGTTCACCCCGGTCGTCGACCGCACCTTCGACCTGGCGGACATCGTGGCGGCACACCGCTACCTGGAGTCCAACGCGCAGGTGGGCAAGGTCGTGGTGACGGTGCGGCACTGAGGGGGCACCGGGGGCGGCACACACCCGGTCACGCACCCCATCGCACACCCGGTCACGCGCCCATCACGCACCCGGGCCACGCGCCCGACCGCGCACCCGCCACGCACGCACCACGCGGCGGAAACCCGGGTGCCGCCCCCGGACCCCGTCCATACCATGACCCGCCATGACCACCCCCGCACACCCGTCCATCACCCCCTTCCGCGTCGACATCCCCCAGGACGACCTCGACGACCTCCACGCCCGCCTCGACCGGACCCGCTGGCCCGACGAACTGCCGGGCGTGGGCTGGGCGTACGGCATCCCGCGCGACTACCTGAGGGAGCTCGCGGACCACTGGCGGCACACCTACGACTGGCGGGCCGCGGAGGCCGGGCTGAACGAGTGGCCGCAGTTCACCACCACGATCGACGGCGCGCACCTGCACTTCGCGCACCTCCGCTCCCCGGAGCCGGACGCGGTCCCGCTGCTCATGACGCACGGCTGGCCCGGCTCCATCGTGGAGTTCATGGACGTCGCGGGACCGCTCACCGACCCCCGGGCCCACGGCGGCGACCCCGCCCACGCCTTCCACCTGGTGCTGCCGAGCATCCCGGGCTTCGGCCTGTCCGGGCCCACCCGCGAGACCGGCTGGGAGTTCATGCGGGTCGCGGCCGCGTTCGCCGAGCTGATGGAGCGCCTCGGCTATGAGCGATACGGGGTGCAGGGCGGCGACTGGGGCGCCGCCGTCTCCCGGGAGCTCGGCCGGACCCGGCCCGACCGCGTCATCGGCGTCCACCTGAACCTGCTGCCGAACTCGGGCGCCACCCACGAGCCCACCGCCGAGGAGCTCGCCGCGCTCGGCCCCGAGGAGCGCGCGCGGACGCTGGCCTCCTGGCACCGCTTCCGCGACTGGACCCGCGACCGGCAGGGCTACGCCGACCTCCAGTCCACCCGGCCGCAGACCCTCGCCTACGCCCTCACCGACTCACCCGTCGGCCAACTCGCCTGGATCGCCGAGAAGTTCAAGGAGTGGACCGACGCGACGGACCGCCCCGAGGACGCCGTCGACCGCGACCTGCTGCTCACCAACGTGGTGCTGTACTGGCTGACCGGCACGGCGGGCTCGTCCGCGCGCATCTACTACGAGCGGGCCCACTCCGGCCACTGGGGCACGTCCCCCGAGCCGTCGACGACGCCCACCGCGCTCGCCGACTTCCCCCGCGACAACTTCATCCCGCTGCGCCACATCGCCGAGCGGACGAACAACATCGTGCAGTGGACCTCGTACGACCGTGGCGGCCACTTCGCGGCGATGGAGCAGCCGGAGCTGCTGGTCGACGACATCAGGCGGTTCTTCTTCGGGACACCGGCCCGTTGACCCTTCAGGACACCGGCCCGTCGGCCCTGCGGGACTCCGGCTCCTTCAGGACTCCGGCCCGGTGATCTGGAGGCCGTTCTCCCAGATCGTGTTGAGCGTCGTGACGAGCTTCTCGAAGGGGATGCGCTGGCCGAGCACGAACACCAGGTAGGCCATGCGGCTCACCATCACCGACAGGGCGTGCGCGGTGATCAGCGGGTCGAGGCTCGCGTCGGCCTGCCCGTTCTCCTGGAGCGTGCGGATCAGCTTCGCGTTGCGGCGCGCGAACGCGTTGCCGCGCTCTATGCGCAGCGCCTTGAACTGCTCGTCCACCTGGGCGACTTGCTCGAACAGCGCCATCAGGCGGGCGTTCTTCTTGTACGCGCGCAGATACTCGCGGTTCGCCGCGTCGATGAGCCGGCGCGGGTCGGTGATCCCGGTGCGCTCGCGCACGTGCGGGTGGAGCATCTCCTCCTGCACCTGCTCGACGAGCGCCTGGAAGATCTCCTCCTTGCTGTTGAAGTACGTGTAGAAGGAGCCGGACGCGACGTGCGCGGCCTGGGAGATGTCCGTGATCCGGGCGTCGAGATAGCCGTCGCGCTCGAAGACCTCGCGGGCGGCGGCGACCAGCGCGTTGCGGGTCCTGACGCCGCGCGCGCTGCGGGGCGTGATCGGTTGCTTCTGGCCGCCCTCGGCGGCCGGGGCGTGGGCAGCCACTGCGGTCCTTCGTTCTCTCGGTTCTCTCGTCGGAGGCGGGGGATGCTATCAGCCGAGGCCGGCGAGGAACTCGAGGAGCGCGGCGTTCACGTCCCCGGGCCGCTGCTGCTGGACCCAGTGCCCGGCCCCGTCCACGACGACGCGGCCGCGCAGACCGGTGAGGACTTCTTCCAGCTTGTCGTCGGGCATGAACCGGGCGACCGGGTCCTCGGAGCCGGTCAGGAACAGTGACGGGCAGTCGATGGTCCGGTCGGCCAGCTGCGGCGTCAGCTCCCAGGTGCGGTCCAGGTTCCGGTAGTAGTTGAGGCCGCCGGTGAAGCCCGTCGTCTCGAACACGTCGATGTAATGGGCGAGTTCGGCCTCGCTCATCCAGTGCGGCGGTGCCAACTCCTCGTCCGCGCGCCCGGCCCAGGCGGCCGACCAGATCTCGCGGGCCACCAGCGTCCTGCGCACGTTCCGCGCGAGCGCACGGTCGGCGACGCCCGGCTCCTGGAACCACACCATGTAGAAGTCGTCGCCGAGCCGCTCCCGCAGCACCGGCAGCGGCGCCACCGGCGAACGAGGCCGCACCGGCACGCTCAGGCCCGCCACGGCCCGCACCCGGCCCGGGCGCAGCCACGCCATGTGCCACACCACGTTCGCGCCCCAGTCGTGCCCCACGAACACCGCGTCGTCCGCGCCCACATCGTCCAGGAGCCCGGCCAGATCGGCGCACAGGGCCGGCATGTCGTACGCGTCGACGGCCTCGGGGCGTGAACTGCCGCCGTAGCCCCGCATGTCGGGGGCGAGCACACGGTACCCGGCGTCGGCGAGCGCCCCGATCTGGTGCCGCCACGAGAAGGCCAGTTCGGGGAAGCCGTGGCAGAGCACGACCACGGGGCCGTCCTGCGGGCCGTGCTCGAAGACGCGCAGGGTGATGCCGTTGGTGGTCACGTCCCGTGCCGCCACCTGGTCCCAGGCGGCCGCCGGCGCATCCGTGCTCATGGGTGGACCCCTCCCGCTGAACTTGACGTTGGATTCGACTTCTCGACTATACGGGCGACGATCCTGCCGCTCCAGCATTGAACCTGAAACCGGATTCAAGTACGTTCCGGGTACGAGCTACGAGCCAAGGGGTGGGCGGATGACCGGGAGCCGCGGGCGCACGGCGGTCCTCTTCGACTTCGGCGGCGTTCTGACCACCAGCGTGGTCACCGCCTTCGCAGAGCTCAGCACAGACCTGTGCGGCGACCCGCGGCTGCTGCTCGGGCTGTTGTCGAAGGACAAGGAGAGCAGTGCGCTGCTGGTGGCGCACGAGGAAGGGCGCATCGGGGAGCGGGAGTTCGAGGACGGCTTCGCCGCCCGGCTGCGGGCGCACGGCGTACCGGCGGTCGGCGAAGGACTGGTCGGGCGGCTGCAGTCCCGGCTCGCGCCCGACCCGGACACGGTCGCGCTCGTGGGCCGGCTGCGCGCCGCGGGACACCCCGTCGGCCTGCTCTCCAACTCCCTCGGCGACGACTGCTACGCGGGCTTCGACCTGCCCGCCCTGTTCGACGCCGTGACCGTCTCCCGGGACATCGGCGTCCGCAAGCCCTCGCGCCGCGCCTACGCCCTGGCCTGCGAACGCCTGGGCGTGCCGCCCGAGGAGACCGTCATGGTGGACGACCTGGAACAGAACATCACGGCGGCGGCACGCATCGGCCTCGCCGGAGTCGTCCACCGCTCCGCCGCCGCGACGGCCGAGCGGCTGCACGAGCTGCTCACCCCCACGACCGCGCGCTGAACCCGAGCCGCGGGCCCCGCGCCCGCGGCACCCGACCGCTGGAGGATCCGTGTTCGACCTGTCCGACCGGGCCAAGGAGTACCAGGACAAGCTGTGCGCGTTCATGGACGCGCACATCTACCCCGCCGAGGCCGTCTACGAGGCGCAGATGACCGAGTCGGGCGACCCGCACTTCCACCCGCCGGTCCTGGAGGAGCTCAAGACCGAGGCGAAGAAGCAGGGCCTGTGGAACCTCTTCCATCCGCACCCGGAGTGGGGCCCCGGGCTCACCAACCTCGAGTACGCGCCGCTCGCCGAGATCATGGGCCGCAGCGCCCACCTCGCCCCCGAGGCCACCAACTGCAACGCCCCCGACACCGGCAACATGGAGGTCCTCACGCTCTTCGGCACCGAGGAGCACAAGGAGAAGTGGCTGAAGCCGCTGCTCGCCGGTGAGATCGCCTCCGCGTTCGCGATGACCGAACCCGCCGTCGCCAGCTCCGACGCCCGCAACATCGAGATGCGCATGGTCCGCGACGGCGACGAGTACGTCCTCAACGGCCGCAAGTGGTGGACCTCCAACGCCCTGCACAAGAACTGCAAGGTCCTCATCGTCATGGGCAAGACCGACCCGGACGGGCCGAGCCACCGCCAGCAGAGCATGATGGTCGTCCCCCTCGACACCCCGGGCGTCACCGTCCTGCGCGGCCTGCCCGTCTTCGGCTACCAGGACCGCGAAGGCCACGCCGAGGTGCTCTTCGAGGACGTACGGGTCCCGCGCACGGCCCTCCTCGCGGGCGAGGGCGACGGGTTCATGATCAGCCAGGCGCGGCTCGGGCCCGGCCGCATCCACCACTGCATGCGCACCATCGGCATGGCCGAGCGCGCCCTGGACCTGATGATCGACCGGGCCCGGTCGCGCACCACGTTCGGCGCCCCGCTCGCCGACCGCGCCAACATCCAGGACTGGATCGCGGAGGCCCGCATCGAGATCGACATGGCGCGCCTGCTCACGCTCAAGGCCGCGTACCTGATGGACACCGTCGGCAACAAGGAGGCCCGCACCGAGATCGCCGCGATCAAGGTCGCCGCACCCGAGGCCGCCCTGAAGGTCATCGACCGGGCCATCCAGGTGCACGGCGGCGCGGGCGTCTCCGACGACTTCCCGCTCGCCAGCATGTACGCGCACCTGCGTACGCTGCGTCTTGCCGACGGCCCGGACGAGGTGCACAAGCGCACCATCGCGCTGCGCGAGCTGCGCCGCCGCGAGGCCCGACAAGGAGAGCGAGGACAGTGATGACACCGACCGGGAGCCCGGAAGCGGCTGGAAACCCGGGCCCCGCGGGGAGCCTCGAAGGGAAGGTCGCGCTGGTCACCGGCGCCTCCCGGGGCATCGGCCTCGCGGCCGCCGCCGCGCTCCGCGACCAGGGCGCGCGCGTCGTCATCACCTCGCGCAGCGAGGAGCGGGCGAAGGAGGCCGCGGCCGAACTCGGCGGCGCCATCGAGGGGTTCGGCGCCCACGCCACCGACGAGGCGGCCGCCCGCGCCTGCGTCGAGCACACCGTGGCCACGTACGGACGCCTCGACGTCCTCGTCAACAACGCCGGGACGAACCCCGCGTACGGCCCCGTCATCGACCAGGACCACGCGCGCTTCACCAAGACCATGGACGTCAACCTGTGGGCGCCGATCCTGTGGACGTCGCTCGCGGTCCGGGCGTGGATGGGCGAGCACGGCGGCTCCGTCGTCAACACCGCCTCGATCGGCGGCTATTCGGTCGCCGCCGACGTCGGCGTCTACCACGTGTCCAAGGCCGCGCTCATCCACCTCACCAAGCAGCTCGCCCTCGAACTCGCCCCGGCGGTACGGGTCAACGCCATCGCCCCCGGCGTCGTCCGCACCCGCCTCGCCGAGGCCCTGTGGCAGGGCGAGCGCGAGACGAAGGTGGCGGCCGCGACTCCGCTGGGCCGCATCGGGGAGCCCGAGGACATCGGCGCCGCGGTCGCGTTCCTCGCGGGCGACGCGGCGCGCTGGATCACGGGGGAGACGCTGGTGGTCGACGGCGGACAGCTGCTGGGCCCGGGCGCCGTGTGACCGGACCGCCTTCCTGGCGGTGATGTGCCCGAGGGCGCCGGCTGCCCTTCGGCGAGCAGGGGCAGCGCGGCCCGCAGCCGGGCATGGGTGGGCCGGCGGTCGAAGGGCTGCCCCCGAACTGTCCGACGGTGCGCGGTAGTCACAGCGGCGCGGCCGCCTGGCAAGGTGGGGCCGAGACGAACACGGGCCCGGCCGCACCGGGCCGGCGGCGACGAGGAGGAGGCACCCATGCACATCCCCGGCCCCGACCCCCGGCCGGACGGCGGCGCGGGCGCCGTCGCCGCGGCGGGCGGACTGCACCAGTACCAGTTGAGCCTGCACGCCGAGTACGGACCCGTCGTACGCTTCCAGCTCCCCGGAGCGGAGACGGCCGTGTCCGTCGCCGACCCCGAGCTCCTCGAAGCCACCGCGCACCTCGACGAACGCCCGCAGAAGCTCTTCGAGTTCCTGTCCCCGCTGTGCGAGGCGGGCAACCTCCAGGTGCTCCCTGCCGACGAACACGCCCCGTGGCGGCGCCTGTTGCTCTCGGTCCTGGCCGGACGCCCCTCCCACGAGCGGCACTTCGCGGAGTTCGCCGCGCTCACCCAGGAGCTCGCGGACCGCTGGGCCGAGCGCGGTTGCCAGGAGCCCGTGGCGCTGCAGAAGGACCTCACCGCGCTGTCCCTGCGCATGATCTGCGCGTACGCGCTCGGCGGCGCGGCCCCCGAACCGGACGCCGTCGTGGCCGCGTTCGAGGAAATCCTCACCGCCTACCTCGGGCGCCTCTACGAAGTGCCGCCCCCGGATCCGGGCGAGGAACCCCCCGAGCGGGCTCAGGAGGCCCTGCGCTTTCTGCGCGCGACCGTCGACGACGTGATCGCCGCCCACCGGTCCGACGGCCGCACCGACCGAAGCGATCTGATCGGGGCGCTCGTCGAGGCCGGTGAGAGCCCCGCCCGCATCCGTGACACCGTCATGGTGACGCTGCTTGCGGCCCATCACACCACCGGCGTCGCCGTCTCCTGGACGCTGCACCTGCTGGGCCGCCACCCCGAGGCGGCCGAGCGCGTCGCCGCCGAACTGGACGACGTCCTCGGTGACCGCGCCGCCCCCGACTTCGCGGACCTGCGCCGCCTGCCGTATCTCGACATGGTCCTCAAGGAGTCGCTGCGCCTGTACCCGCCCGGCCCCTACGGCGCCCGCGAGACCACGGAGGCGATGAAGCTCGGCGACTACGAGATCCCGGCCGGGGCGACCGTCTTCTATCCGTTCTGGGCGGTCCACCTGAACCCGGCGTACTGGCCGGACCCGGAGAGGTTCGACCCCGAGCGGTTCACCCCGGAGGCGACGGCTGAGCGGCCGAGGCTGGCCCACATCCCGTACGGGATCGGGCCGCGCAGCTGCGAGGGCGCCGCGCTCGCGACGGTCGAGGCCCAACTCGTCCTCGCCGTCCTGCTGAAGCGCTTCCGCTTCCGGCCGGTGCCGGGCCACGAGGTGAGGCCGATCGAACGGTTCGTGCTGTGGGCCGAGGACGACATCCGCATGACGCCGCTACTTCGACCGCTATCGTAGTAGGAACGTTCATCCGTCCCCGCTCCGAGGAGTCCGCCGTGGCCCGTCCCCGCAGTGCGCCGCGCACCGTGGCGCACCCCGAGCCGGAGGAGTTCTCGCTGCAGCGGGTCCTGGAGGCGCTCACCGATCCGGTACGCAGGGCGGTGGTGGCCCGACTGGCCCGTGCCGAGGCCGATGTGAGCTGCGGGTCCTTCGATGTGCCGGTGTCGGCGTCCACCGCCACGCACCACTTCAACACCCTGCGCGAGGCGGGCGTCATCCGGCAGTACTACGTCGGCACCACCAAGATGAACGCGCTGCGCCTGGACGACATGGAGGCCCGCTTTCCCGGTCTGCTGCGGGCCCTCGTCGACGCCGAGGAGGCGGAGGCGGAGGCCGGCGTGCGGGCGGCCGGGCGGGTGGCCGGGCTCAGCCGCGGCTGAGCAGGTCCCGGTACCACTCGATCGTCATGTCGAGGGTCTCGCCCAGCGGCGTGGGCCGGGCGCCGAAGGTCTCCTCGAAGGCGGAGGAGTCCATGACCTGCGGCTCCAGGTGCTGGTAGAAGAGCTCGGCGTACGAGTCGATGAAGACCTGGTCGAAGGGCCCGAAGGGGCGCGGCTCGGCGAGGACGACCGTCTTCAGGGGCCGCCCGACCCGGTCCTCGATCATCTGCAGGACCTCGCGCGTGGTGACGGCGGGGGCGGTCGGCAGGTGCCAGACGCGGCCGTCGCCCGCCGGGTTCTCGCCGAGCGTCGCGAGCCCGGCCGCCACGTCACGGATGCTGGTGTAGCTGTGCGGCAGGTCGATGTCGCCGAGCGCCATGACCTCCCCGCCGGTCAGGGCGCCGGGGAAAGTGGCGCCGCCCAGCGTCGAGCTGAGCACGCCGGGCCCCACGAAGTCGGCCGAGCGGCCCAGGGCGACGCGGGCCCGGCCCTCGCGGTGGGCGGCCAGGTAGATCTCGTCGAGCCGGGCGCGCATCAGGCCCTTGCGTGAGGTGGCCCGCCACGGGGTCTCCTCCGTCATGACCTCGCCGTGCGTCTCCCCGTACGGGTAGAGCGTGTCGAGCACGACGAGCCGCGCGCCCGTGGCCTGGACGGCGCCGAGAACGGCCGTCTGTATCGAGGGCATGACCTCGATCTGGAGGTGGTACGCGACGTTCACACAGTGGTGGACGACCGCGGCGCCCTCGATGGCCGCCAGGGCACCGACGAGCGTGCCGACGTCGCCCCGGTGCCGCTCCACCCCTTCGATCTCGGGGCCGGTGGCGGACCGGTCGACCAGCCGGACGGGGTGGCCGCGGTGGGCGAGTTCGGTGGCGAGTGCGGTGCCGGCGGGGCCGGCGCCCAGGACGACGTGGAGGTCGGTGCGGAGGTTCGTGCGGGGGTCGGAGTGGGTGGTCATGGGAAGCTCCCTCGCGATGTGGACTAGCAACTGTTATAGACTGTAACTCTCGCAATTAGTGATCGCAATAGGGAGTTCCTGTACGGTCGATCGTGTACGGAGCCGCAGCGCAAGCAGCGGCGCAGGAGGACAGGGAAGGGGAAGGGCAATGGCCGACGCGACATCGAGCCCCCGGGCCCGCTACCGGGAGCGGACCCGCGGGGAGATCAAGGCGATCGCGCTCCGGCAGCTGGCCGAGGGCGGCGCGCCCGCCGTGGCGCTCACGCGCATCGCGAAGGAGGTCGGACTCTCGGGCCCCGCCCTCTACCGCTACTTCGCCAGCCGGGACGATCTGCTCAACTCCCTGATCAGGGACGCCTACGACGAGGCCGCGCGGGCCACGGAGGGGATCGCCGCCGACCTTCCCGCCAGCCCCCGCGCGGCCCTGCACGCGCTCGCCGACGCCTACCTCGACTGGGCGGCGGAGGAGCCGCACCGCTATCTGCTGATCCAGGGCAGCCCGCTCCCCGGCTACCAGGCCCCGCCCGACACCCTGGCCCGCGCCCGAGCGGTCCTCGGCCCCTTCGTGAAGGTCTTCGCGACGGGCCGGCCCACGGCGTCCGTGCGGCCGGTGGTGGCCGAGACGGAGACCTGGGTGCGCGACGACGAGGCCGCCGCCGACTGGCTGCGGGAGTACGCGGGGCTCACCGCCACCGACCCCCGTGCGGGCGCGGCCCTGGCCGGGACCCTGCTCAGCTGGTCACAGCTCCACGGGACGGTGAGCCTGGAGGTGTCGGGCCAGTACGCGGGCATGGGACACCGGGCCAGGACGCTGGTGACGGCTCAGATGGACGTGCTGGCGGACTCCTTCGCGCTGGAGTAGCGGGGCCCGCGCGCGAGCCCCGCGAGGGGGCGGTGGCTCAGCCCCGGCTGAACGGCAGCTTTGCCGTGAGCCAGGTGACCAGGGCGCCGGGGTTGCGGCTCTGGGTCCACAGGCGGCCGGGGCCGGTGAACTCGAAGACGAGGCCCTCGCCGGACTTGAGCGTCTGCATCAGGCCGCGCGTCACCTTCCGGGTCGTGTACGAGACGCCGTCGTCGAACGCGACCAGGTGGCCGGAGTCCAGGACCAGCTGCTCGCCGGGCGCCAACTCGACCTGGTCCAGGGCCCCGTAGCACGCGGCGACCACCTGGCCGCGGCCCTCGGCACGGACCAGGAAGCCGCCCTCGCCGCCGGTCAGGTTCTTGAAGCCGCCCCACTTCGTGTCGAGGTCGACGCCCTCCGACGAGCAGAGCCACGCGCCGCGCGCCAGGTTCATGCCGCCGTCGACCTCGACGCCGGTCACATCGCCGGGCAGCTGCGCGGCGACATCGACCCAGCCGCCCTCGGCGCCCGCCGTGAACCGCGTGACGAACAGCGACTCACCGCCCAGGACGCTGCGCTTGAGGCCCTTGATGAGACCGCCCTCGGCCTTCGCCTCGACGGAGATCCCCGCGGAGTGGGCCATCATCGCCCCGGACTCGGCGCGGACGGTCTCACCGGCCGCCAGGTGCGCCCGGGCCACCGCGAACGAGGGGTTGTGCCGTACGTCGATCTTCATGGGTGCCTTCTCGAGCCGGAGCGGTCAACAGCACGTCCACGCTAGAAGCGGCCCCTGCGTGCCGGCGTCCGCCGAAAGTCTGCGGCGCCATCACCTTCGGCTATGCCGGGCAGCCGGTGGCGGGGCCGCCGGTCCGGGGCCGGCCGATCTCCCGGCCGCCGATCCGGGGGCCGCCGGACAGCGACGCCTCGAGCCCCGCCCGTACCTCCGCCCACTCCGCGTCGAGGATCGAGTACGCGGCGCTGTCCCGCACCGCCCCGTCGTACCCGGCGGCCGCCGCGCGCAGCACCCCGTCCAGGCGGGCGCCGAGCGCGGCGATGGCCCGGCGGGAGCGCTCGTTGCGGGCGTCCGTGCGGAACCGCACCCGGTGCACCCGCCACCGCTCGAACGCGACCGTCAGCATCAGCAGCTTCGCCTCCCGGTTGATCCCGGTCCGCTGTGCCCCCAGGGCGAGCCAGGTGGCGCCGATCTCGACGGCGTCGGGCTCGGCCGCGGGGCGCCGCCGGTACCGCTCCTGCCAGCGCCAGTACTCGAAGTCGCAGAACCGGGTCGAGCCGACCACCCGCCCCGTGTGCCGGTCCACCGTCGCGTACGGCACCGTCTCGGGCACTCCGCCCGGGCTCGTGCGGAGCGCCCGCGCGACATACGCCGCCGCCTCGGCCTCGTCGGCGGGGACATCGGTGAGCGCGTACCGCTCCCGCCCCTCGCGGGCCGCCGCGACGAGGCCCGGTATGTGGGCGACGGTCAGAGGCTCCAGCCGCACCCGTCGCCCCTCCAGCGGACCTGTCGCGTAGAACGTCTCGCCGGATTCCTGGCCGGACTCCTCGCCGGACCCCGCCGCCGACGTCTCGAAAGAGCCGTGCACCCCGTCTCACCCCGTATTTCACGTCGTCCCCTGATCAGGGCGCCATGCTCGGACGCGGGCCCGCCGTGCGGCAAGCCGATTCCACGGACCGGACAGTCCAAGTCCGGAGTCGGTTCGTCCATGTACCGGGACGCGGGCCGGGGCCCACCCTGCTCCGTATGGTCGGATTCCCTGTGCGTACGCGCGGACGACGGGCACGACGCGCCCGGGTCGTCGGCGCGGCGGCCCTCCTCGCGGCCCTGGCCGCCATCGCCGTCACCGCTGCGGTGACCGCCCCTGCCACCGCCAACTCCCGTACCACGCACCCCTCCACGGACGGCCGGGCCAAGGGCTCCTCCGCCTGGCGGCTCAGCACCGACGCATACCGCCCGGCCGACTACCGCTCCCAGCCCTACGTCGGCAACGGCTACCTCGCCCAGCGGCTCCCCGCGACCGGCACCGGCTACCAGGGCGACCTCGGCGACACCGGGTGGCCCCTGTACGCACCCCGGTACGCGGGGGCCTTCGCCGCCGGGTTCTACCACCGGGACGGGGGCCTGGAGTACCTCGCGGCCCTGCCGACCTGGTCGACGCTCGAACTCGGTGTCGGTGGAGCTCAGTTGCGGCCCGGCGCTGCGGCCAGTGAGATCTCCGGGTACCGGCAGACCGTGGACCTGCGCCGCGCCACCGTCACCACGGCCCTGACCTGGACGCCCACGCCCGGCCGCGCCACCCGCGTGGCGTTCGACGTGCTCAGCCACCGCCCGACGGCGGGCCTGGGGCTCGTACGCGCGCGGATCACGCCCTCGTGGTCGGGCAGCCTCGACGTCACCTCGCTGCTCGACGGGCGGGGCGCCCGCCGCACCGACGCCGTGTCGCGCGGCACCGACCTCGCGACGGACACCAGCCGGGTCACCGTCCAAGCCGCCGGTACGAAGGGGAAGTTGACGCAGTCGGCCACGCTCGTTCCCGGGCGGGGCACCGTGTTCGCCGCGCGTGCGGCCGTCGCGCCGGAGGACGAGCCGCGCACGGCGGGGGAGCGGGTCGCGATCCCGGTCGAGGCCGGGCGCACGTACGAAGTCGTGAAGTACGTGGGGGTCGGGGAGGACGTCGGCAGTGCCGATGCCGTCAATGCGCGGGCGCGGAACGCTGGTTGGGCGGCGCTGCTGCGTTCGCATGAACGCGCCTGGCGCCAACTGTGGCGGCCCGCCCTCGCCACCCCCGGCCGCCCCGAACTCCAGACGGCCGTCAACTCATCGCTCTACTCGCTGTATTCGAGCGTCCGGGAAGGGCAGTCGTGGAGCCTCGGCCCCTCAGGGCTGAGCAGTGAGACCTACGCGGGGCAGGTGTACTGGGACGCCGACACCTGGATGTTCCCGACCCTGCTCGCGCTCCACCCGGAGCTCGCCCGCAGCGTCGTCGAGTACCGCTACCGCACCCTGGAGCAGGCCCGACACAACGCCACCGCCATCGGTGCCGAGGGCGCGGTGTGGCCGTGGACGGCCGGGCCCGGCGGGCTGTGCAGCGACGTCGGGCCCTGCGGCGGCTACCAGGACCACCTCCAGAACGAGATCGCCCTCGCCCAGTGGCAGTACTACGCCGCGACGGGCGATCGCGACTGGCTGCGCACGCGCGGCTATCCGGTCCTCAAGAGCATCGCCGAGTTCTGGACCGGGCGGGTCACGAAGGGCGACGACGGGGCCTACCACGTCAACAAGGTGCACGGCGCCGACGAGTACGCGCGCGACGTGAACGACCACGCCCTCACCAACGCGGGCGCCGTCGTCGCCCTGCGCCACGCGGCCGACGCCGCCCGCACCCTCGGCGAGGACGTGCCCGACGCATGGCGCGACGTCGCCGACCGCCTGTACGTGCCGCGCGACGCCGACGGCTCCCACCCCGAGTACGCGGGCTACGCGGGCCAGAAGATCAAGCAGGCCGACACGGTGCTCCTCACCTACCCGTACGGGTATGCCCGGGGCGCCGATGCCCAGGCCGACCTCGACCGCTACGCCCCCGTCACCGACCCCGACGGACCCGCGATGACCGACTCCGTGCACGCCGTCGTCGCGGCCCGACTGGGCGCCCCCGGCTGCCAGACCGACACCTACCTCGACCGCGCGTGGCGGCCCTTCGTCAAGGCGCCGTTCCAGCAGTTCTCGGAGGCGCGCGGCGACAAGGCGGGCGACAACGCGGGTGCCCCCGCCTTCACCTTCCTGACCGGCGCGGGCGGCTTCCTCCAGGTCTTCCCCCACGGGCTCGCGGGCCTGCGCGCCGACGACCCCGACGCGCTGCGCCTCGACCCCCTGCTCACCCCGTCCCTCGCGGACGGCGTGCGCCTGGAGAACCTCGCCTGGCAGGGGCGGCGCATCGCCGTGGGCATCGGCCCCGAGCGCACGCGCGTGAGCCTGGTCTCCGGCGCGCCGCTCACCGTCCGACTCCCGGACGGCACACACCGGTTGCGCGCGGGCGAGCCGCTCCTCACTCCCACCCGCCGCCCCGACCGCACCCCCACCGACGACCTCGCCCGCTGCCGCCCCGCCACCGCCGAGTCCGAGGCGCCCGGAGGCTACGCCCAGGCCGCCGTCGACGGCAGCAGAGCCACCGCCTGGACCCCGGAGACGTCCCAGGCCCAGGCCCAGGCCCAGGCCCAGGCGCAGGACCAGGACCAGGACCAGGACCGGGCCGCCCTGACCGTGGGGCTGCGGCGCCCCGTCCAACTCGCCCGAGCTGCCGTCGAGTTCGGCGCCGAGCGACCCACCCTCGTACGCCTTGAGGGCCTGGTGCCGGGGGAGGGATGGCGGCCGCTCGCGGAGTCCGCGCCGCCCGCCTCGGGGCCACTGACCCTGACGTTGCCGACCGGCCGGAAGGTGAGCGAGGTCCGCGTCACCGTCACGGCGGGGGCGAAGCCGCCGCAGATCAGCGAGGTGCGCCTGTACCGGTAGGGGCGCCCCGGTCCGAACGGGGGCGGGCCGGGGGCCGGGGACGTGCGGCGGGCCGGGGGCCGGGCGTGCGGCGGGCCGCCCCGTGAACGAAATGCACGCAACGGTGACCGCCGTCACACCGGGCGCCATAGTCAGCGGCACATCACCGCCGAGGCGAAGGAGCCCCGCCATGTCCGTCGGCCCCGCTGACCCAGCCGTGCCCGCTGACCCCGCCGTGCCCGCCGTGCCCGCCGAGCCTCGGCGTGGACGCCGTCTGCGCACCGCCCTGCTGGCCGTCGTGCTCGCCGGGCTGACCGGCGCGGCGGGCTCGGTGCCCGCGGGCGCCGCCCCGGCCGGGCCGAAGCCGGAGCCGGGGCGGGGATCGGCGGGCGTCGTCGTCGACCGCCCGGTGCGCACGACCGGCTGCGGCACCGCCTCCCCCTACACCCCCGGAACGTCGACGGAGGCGCACCTCAACTCCGGCGGCACCGACCGCAGTTACCTCATCCACGTGCCCGCCGACTACCACCCGCGCCGCGCCACACCCGTGGTCCTGTCCTTCCACGGCCACAAGCGCACCTCCGCCTACCAGGAGCGGCTCACCGTGATGTCCGGGCTGCCCGCCGTCGTGGTCTACCCGCAGGGCGTGACCGGCACGGACGGCGAGTCCGCGTGGCAGGGCGCGCCCTACTCGGCGCCGGTCGACGACGTGCTGTTCACGAGTGACCTGATCTCCCTGCTGCAGCGCCGACTCTGCGTCGACGCGCGGCGCGTGTACGCCACGGGCAAGTCGAACGGCGGCGGGTTCGTCGGCGTCCTCGCCTGCCGCATGCCCGGGCGCATCGCGGCGTTCGCCCCCGTCTCGGGCGCCTTCTACCCGCAGGGCGGCGCCTGCGAGCCCGCCCGCCCGGCACCGGTCATCGACTTCCACGGCACGGCGGACACGACCATCCCGTACACGGGTGTGCCCGCCAAGGGCCTGCCCCCGCTGCCGAGTTGGCTCGCGGACTGGGCCCGCCGCGACGGCTGCCGCCCCGCCCCCACGTCCCGCGACCTCGGCGACGGCGTGACCCGGCAGCGGTGGCACGGCTGCGACGGCCGGTCCGACCTGGTCCACTACCGGATGGGCGGACTCGGCCACGACTGGCCGAGCACGGTGCCGAACGAGGACTCCGACACCCCGGCGGCCCTCGACGCGACCCCGCTGATCTGGCGCTTCTTCCGGGAGCACCGGCTGGGCGCGTAGGCGCCGTTAGGCCACTCCAGCCAGTCGCCGTCAGCCGCCGTCAGTTGCCCGCCGGGGTCAGGGCGCTGTCCCGCAGGGCCGCGACGAGCCGCTCGACGGCCTGCGGGGCCGCTCCCTCCCGGCGTACGAGAAAGGCGGTCGACGGCGGCCCGTCCCAGGGCCGGAAGGCCACGCGGCGCACCGGGGGCAGCCCGCCCACCGGGTCGAAGACGGTCCATGACGGGACCCCGGCCGCCGCGTCGGCCACCAGCTCGGCGAGGGTGTCCTGCAGTGTCGTGAACGCGGGCCCCGGCAGCGGCTCGACGCCCGCCGCCAGCAGCGCGCCCGTCACCAGGTCGTGAAAGGCGGGGTTGTGGGCCCGGGGTGCGAGCCGCACCGGCAGCCCCGCCAGGTCGGCGGGCCGCACCCGGTCGAGCGCGGCCGCCGGGTGCGCGACGGGCACCGCCACGACGAGCGGGTCCTGCCAGAGGGCGTCCACCGCCAGCCCCGGGCGCGGCTGCTCCCCTCGTACGAGTGCCGCGTCCAGCTTCCCCCCGCGCACGGCCTCCAGGCGCCGTTCACGGGTGTCCTGCACGAGCCGTACGCGGAGGCCGGGAGCGCGCTCGGCGAGGTCGTCGAGCGCACGGTGGACGCGGTCGGCGAAGGCGCGGCTGCTGCCGACGCGCAGCGTCGCCTCGGCCCGCACCGAGGCGAGGTCCTCGGCGACCCGGGTGACGCGCTCGGCCGCGGCGAGCGCGGCCCGTGCCTCCGGCAGCAGCCGCCGCCCCGCCGCGGTGAGCGTCACCCGCCGCGTGCTCCGGTCGAAGAGCCGCACCCCCAACGCCCGTTCCAGTCTGGCCACTTGCTGGCCGACGGCGGCCTGCACGATGAACAGCCGCTGCGCCGCCCGCCCGAACCCGCCGTCGTCCACGACGCGCACGAAACACTCCAACTGCCGGAGCTCCACGACGTCCGATCACCTCCGGTGATGCCTGTGAACATCAACTGCTTCTTGGTCACGGGGTGTTCCCGCGGTCGACTGGTGGCTCAGCCCGATGCGCACAGAACACGCAGAGCGCACAGAACACGCAGAACATCTGGAGCACGCCATGAACACGAAGCAGTCATCACCACGCGACCGGAACGGCCGCGAGGCCGCCCTCGTCGTCCAGGGGCGCGCCGCGGAGACCGTGCCGCTCCCCGGCGGCGGCCTCTTCCAACTCCTGGAGGACAGCCGCGGGACCGGTGGCCTCCTGGGCGCCAACCGCCTGGCCCTGCCGGCCGGTGCGGACGGCACCCGCCCGCACCAGCACCGCCTGTCGACCGAACTCTTCTACGTGCTCACCGGCACGATGGAGTTCCTCCTGGACGGTACCCTGACCCCCGTCGCGGCGGGCGGACTCGTCGTCGTCCCACCCGGTACCGTGCACGCCTTCGGCGCCGCGCCCGACGCCCCGGCGGAGTTCTTCGCCGTCCTCACCCCGGGCATCGAACGCTTCGCCTACTTCCGCCAGTTGGGCCGCATCGCGCGCGGTGAGGCGGACTGGTCCACCATGGACGGCCTGCACGACACGTACGACGTGCACTTCGACGGGGCGGCCGGGTGGCGGTGACGGGGGCGTCGGTACGGTGGCGCGATGGGTGACATGTACGAGATCACGGTGGCGGTGGTCAGGGCCGTCCCGTCCGGCCCCGACACCACACCTCGATCGCCGCGAAGTCCGCGCCGGTGAGCCCCCGTCGGGCATCCACGCGCCGCAGCAGCGCGTGCCCCGGGTGGTGGGCCGCCATCCACTCCCGGTCGACGTCCCCGATCTCGTCGTCGACCCAGACGAGGTCACGCCCGCTCGCCCACTCGACGATGGCGCGGGTCTTCCAGTGCAGGCCGCTCGTGCCATCCGTGCCATCCGTGCCCTTCGGGCCATCAGGGCCGCTCGGGTCGTCCGGCCAGTCGAGCACGGGCAGTTCGGGCAGTCCCAGCCGGGGCCCCACGGCCTCGTTGGCCTCGTCGAGCCAGGTGGTCGCCCAGACCAGGTCGCAGGGGAGGGCGAGGAGCCGGGGGCCGAGGGCGGGGTCGATCCGGGAGAGGAGGGGGTTGGCGTCATCGTCGGCGGCGGCTCCCGGGCCCGACGGAGGCCCGGGGTACGTCGGGTAACCGTCCGGGAGCTCTTGCGCATTCGCCCCGAAGGGGATGAGGGGACCGTCGACATCGAGGAAGAGGAGGGGGCGCCGCGCTGAACCGATCATGGTCGCGGCCTAGGCCAGCACGATCGCCCGCCCCCGGCCCTCCAGCGGCCTTCTCCCCGAGGTGCGGGGCAGGCGCCAGTGCGTAGGGCCGCCAGCGCGGGCCGGGCGACGACGGTCACGCCGGGCCGGGAGCGCTGACGTGTCGTCATTCCTCGTACGTGATCCCGTACTTGGCCGCGATCGGGTTCAGCCGCGCCGCGTCCAGCGCCCCACCGGCACTCACCTGGGTCCGCGCCTCGATCAGATCCTCGACGAAGTACTCCCAGCCGCCGGGGGCGGAGATCTGGAGGACCTTCGGCGGGCGCGTGGAGCCGGGGCGCAGGGCGTGCGGGACGCCGTGCGGCAGCAGCACGAACTGGCCCGCGGCGGCGGCGTGCACGGTGCCGTCGAACTCCACGGTCAGCTCGCCGTCGAGCACGTAAATCGCCTCATCCGCCTGGTGGTGCACATGCCGGGGGATGGGCTGGGCCACGACCACCTCGAGGAGCGAGAAGCGGCCCTCGGTGTCGGTCGTGCGGGCCTTGACCGCGAAGGCGGGCGGCACCGGGATGCGGCCGGGGCGCGCGGCACCCGGGGTGAGCACGATGGGGCGCCCGCTCCTCGCGGTTCGCGGCGCGTCGGTGGCCGGCGCCGCTGGTGCGGCGGGTGACGAGAGCTGCAGCGCGTGCAGCGGCCCCGGCCCGTGCGGACGCAGCGCGCGGCGGGACGCCTCCCGGGGGAGCAGCGCGGTCATTCCGGCGGTGAGCCGGTGCGTGGCGCCGTCCGCGTCGAGGTCCAGCTCCCCGGCGATGACGTAGATGAACTCATCTGCGCCGTCGTGGAGTTGGAGCGGTGCGACGTCCGTGCCGTGGTGCTCGCGGTACTCGTGGTGCTCGTGGAGCGAGAAGCGGCCCTGCGTATCGGCGGTGGTCGCTTTGACTGTGCGGGAGGGTGGGAGGGAGGTCGGGAGGGGGCCGGAGTCCGGGCCCGGCCCCGGGCGGGACGCACCGGGGGCCAGCAGAATGAAGCGGTCCGTGGGCAAGAGGTATCCTTCCGGAAGCAGATACGGAAGCGGAATCCGATTCCGGAAAAGACTATGGAGAGGGCCGAACCCGTATGTCAACCCCGTCCCGGCGCCCCCGGGCCGACGCCGGCCGCAACCGCGCCCGCGTCCTGGAAGCGGCGAGCGAACTCTTCGCCGAACGCGGCGACGAGGTGCAGATGGCCGAGGTGGCCAAGAGCGCAGGAGTCGGCGTCGGCACCGTCTACCGGCACTTCCCGACCCGGCAGGCCCTCATCGAGGCGGTCGCCGAGGCGCGCTTCGCCGAGATCCTGGCGTTCGCGCGCGCGGAGTGCCTGTCCACGCCCGACGCCCGCGAGGGGCTGAAGCGGTTCCTGCTGCACATCGGGCAGGTGCACGAGGACGGCCGCGCGCTCTCCCGGTCCATCGAGACGGCCCTGGGCAGCACGGCCCCGCGGGGGGAAGTCGGCGCCGAATTGCGGGAGTTGGGCGCCGAACTGCTGGAGCGGGGGAGAGGCGACGGCACCGTGCGCGCCGACGTGACCGTCGAGGACCTCTACATGATCGTGGGCGCCCTGGCGGCGGTCGCGCGTGCGGACTGGGGCGACTGGAGGCGGTTCGTCGACTTCCAGATGGCGGGCCTCGACCCCGAGGTCGCAGGCAGGCCGTAAATCGGTTGCGCCCGGCGCGTCCTGAGTTCTTTACTCGTGGAAACAGCCGAGCGACCGAGGAGTCCGCATGCGCCGAGCGTTCATGTCCCACCCGAAGGGAATGGCCACCCACCCAAAGGACATGACGCCCCGTGCACTTCACGCACTCCTCCACCCCGCACACCCTGAACCTGGGGATCCTGGCGCACGTCGACGCCGGTAAGACCAGCCTGACCGAGCGGCTGCTGCACTCCGCCGGAGTCATCGACGAGATCGGCAGCGTCGACGACGGCAGCACCCGGACCGACTCCCTGGCGCTCGAGCGGCAGCGCGGCATCACCATCAAGTCCGCCGTCGTCTCCTTCGCGCTGGACGACATGACGGTCAACCTCATCGACACCCCCGGCCACCCGGACTTCATCGCCGAGGTGGAGCGGGTCCTCGGCGTGCTCGACGGCGCCGTGCTCGTCGTCTCGGCCGTCGAGGGCGTCCAGGCGCAGACCCGCGTCCTGATGCGCACGCTGCGGCGGCTCCGCATCCCCACGTTGCTGTTCGTGAACAAGATCGATCGCCGCGGAGCGCGGTACGGGACGCTGCTGGACGAGATCGCGCGCAAGCTGACGCCCGCGGCCGTCCCCATGGGCGGAGTGACCGCGCCCGGGACGCGCGGCGCCGCGGCCGTCCCGCACGCCGCCGCCGATCCGGTCTTCACCGCGCGCCTGACCGAGGTGCTCGCCGACCGCGACGACGAGCTGCTCGCCGCCTATGTCGAGGACGCCGCCGCCCTCTCGTACGAGCGGCTGCGTGCCGCCCTCGCGGTGCAGAGCGCGCGGGCGCAGGCGCACCCGGTGTACTTCGGCTCGGCCATCACCGGCGCGGGCGTGCCCCAACTCATCGCCGGGATCAGGGAGTTCCTGCCGGGAGCCGAGGGCGACCCGGACGGTCCGGTCGGGGGCACGGTGTTCAAGGTCGAACGCGGCCCCGCGGGCGAGAAGATCGCCTACGCCCGGCTGTTCTCCGGCTCGGTCGCGGTGCGCGACGTGCTGCCGTTCGGGCCGGTCGGCGAGGACGGGCGTGCCGGGACGCACGAGGACGCCGGGACGCACGAGGACGCCGGGATGCCCGAGGGCACGGGTGTGCCCGAGGGCACAGGGATGCGCGAGGACAAGGTCACGGGCATCGACGTCTTCGCCGACGGCACGCGCGAGCGGCGCGACGTCGTCAGGGCCGGACAGATCGGTGCCCTCCGGGGGCTGGACGACGTGCGGATCGGCGACGTCATCGGTGAAGCGGCGGGGCGGACGGCGGCGCGGGCGGCCGGACCGCAGTTCGCGCCGCCGACCCTGGAGACGGTCGTCGTGCCGCGGAGCCCCGCCGACAAGGGCGCGCTGCACCTCGCCCTCACCCAACTCGCCGAACAGGACCCGCTGATCGGCCTGCGCCAGGACGACGTGCGCGACGAAGTGTCCGTCTCGCTCTACGGAGAGGTGCAGAAGGAGGTCGTCCAGGCCACCCTCGCCGAGGAGTTCGGCGTGGCGGTCACCTTCCGCGAGACGACCACGATCTGCGTCGAGCGGCCCCGGGGCACGGGTTCGGGGTACGAGAAGGACCTCGAACCGTTCCTCGGGACGGTCGGCCTGCGCGTCGATCCGGCGCCGCTCGGCAGCGGAGTGCAGTTCCGCCTGGAGGTCGAACTCGGCTCCATGCCCTACGCGTTCTTCAAGGCGGTCGAGGACACGGTCAGGGAGACCCTGGCCCAGGGCCTGCACGGCTGGCAGGTCACCGACTGCACCGTGACGATGACGCACTCGGGGTACTGGCCCCGGCAGAGCCACTCCCACGCCGTGTTCGACAAGAGCATGTCGAGCACGGCCCGCGACTTCCGGCAGTTGACCCCGCTGGTGCTCATGAGCGCGCTGAGCGAGGCGGGGACCACGGTGTACGAGCCGATGCACCGCTTCAGCGTCGAGGCGCCGGCCGACACGTTCAGCCCGGTGATGTCGGCCGTGGTGCGCCTCGGCGGGGTGCCGCGCGGCCAGGAACTGCGCGGTGCGGACTGCCTGTTGGAGGGCGACATCCCGGCGGCGCGGGTGCACGCCCTGGAGCAGCAGCTGCCGGGCCTGACCCGGGGCGAGGGCCTGTGGGAGAGCGCCTTCGACCACCACCGGCCGGTGCGCGGCCCGGCGCCGCGCCGCCCGCGCACGGATCACGATCCGCTGAACCGGAAGGAGTATCTGCTGCGGGTGGCGCGGCGGGTGCGCTGACGCCGCTCAGGGCGCGCCGACGCCCGCACGGGGCCTCGAACGACGGTGTGCGGGGCCTCGAACGACGGTGCGCGGGGCCTCAGTTGAGGGTGTCGGGGTCCGGGCCCGTGCGCAGGCCGCGGTCGAGCGCGGCGATGGCGGCCAGCTCGTCGTCGGCGAGCGTGAAGTCGAAGACGTCGATGTTCTCCCGGATGCGGGCCGGGGTGACGGACTTCGGGATCACGACGGTGCCGAGCTGGAGGTGCCAGCGCAGCACCACCTGGGCGGGCGACTTCCGGTGCCGCTCGGCGATCTCGGCGATCGCGGCCTCACCGAGCAGCGCACCCTGCGCGAGCGGGCTCCACGCCTCGGTGGCGATGCCCAACTCGGTGTGCAGGGAGCGGAGTTCGCTCTGCTGGAGGCCCGGGTGCAGCTCGATCTGGTTGACGGCGGGCACCAGCGAGCTCTCGTCGACCAGGCGGCGCAGGTGCGCGGGCTGGAAGTTGGAGACACCGGCGGCCCGGACGCGCCCGTCGGCGGCCAGCTTCTCCAGGGCCCGCCAGGTGTCGAGGTAGAGGTCGCGGGCGGGGGTCGGCCAGTGGATCAGGTAGAGGTCCACGTAGTCGAGGCCGAGCTTGTCCAGGCTGGCGTCGAAGGCGGCGAGGGTGGCGTCGTACCCCTGGTCGGCGTTCCACACCTTCGTGGTGATGAACAGGTCCTCGCGGGCGAGCCCGGAGTCGGCGACGGCGCGGCCCACACCCGCCTCGTTGCCGTAGATGGCGGCGGTGTCCAGGGAGCGGTAGCCGGCCTCCAGGGCGGAGGCGACGGCGGCGGTGGTCTCGTCGTCGGGGACCTGGAAGACGCCGAAGCCGAGCTGGGGGATCTCGACGCCGTTGTTGAGCGTGACGGTGGGGACGGCCGGGGCCGGGGCCGGGGAGGTGGAGGAGGTCATGTCGTGCGTGTTCCTTGCGTCGATGCGTGCGGCACGCCCCTGTTGCAGGGGAGCCTTACGAGCGTCAACAATAATTGCGCACGCGGGATAAGTGCAAGCGGGGGTATCGGGGGAGGCGGGTGCGGGCCTCCCGGGGGCGGGGGCGGAGCGGAGCCGGGAAGGGGCGTCCTAGTCCTTCCGTCCCGTCGCCGCCACGGTCACCCCGAGCCCGATCATCGCGAGCCCGCCCGCCCCGCCGACGGCCGCGAGCCGTTGCGGCGAGCGCGCGAACCAGGTGCGCGTGGCGGCCGCCGCCAGGCCCCACACGCTGTCCGAGGCGATCGCGATGAGGTTGAAGACCAGGCCGAGCAGCAGCATCTGCGCCGCGACGTGCCCCTGCTCACGGTCGACGAACTGCGGCAGCACGGCGGCGAAGAACACGATCGTCTTCGGGTTGGCCACGCCGACCGCGAACCCCTCCCAGAGCGTGCGCAGGCCGCCCCGCGCCTCGCTCCCGTCGGCGGCGAACGCCTCCCGCAGCGCGCCGCGCTGCCGGAGCGCCCTGACGCCCAGATACACCAGGTACGCGGCGCCCACGAGCTTCAGCGCAGTGAAGACGAGCACCGAGCGCTCCACGACGGTGCCGACCCCGAGGGCCACCGCCATCACGAGGACGTACGCGCCGAGCGTGTTGCCCGCCACGGTGGTGAGGGCGGCCCGGCGGCCCTGCGCGAGGGCGCGTCCGATCACGAACAGGACGCTGGGGCCGGGAACGACGATCAGGAGGAACGACATGGCCGCGAAGGCGAGCAGTCGGTCGGCAGTCATCATGCGCGCCATGCAAGCACGCGGCCGGACCGGGCCGACACCGCTTTTCGCTGCCGCTACCGCTGTCGCCGTCGCGGCGCGTCAGTTCCCGGCGCCGTGCCGAGTGGCGGTGGCGGGGGTCTCGGTCTCGACGGGCTGCCAGGAGAGCCGGCGCCCCTCCGCCCCCTCCGTCTCGTCCACTCGTACGCGACCGAAGGCCACGTCCGCGAAGTGGATGCCGAAGCCGATCGTGCCGGGTTCCTGGAGCTCGGCGACGAGCCGGTGGCGGAAGTCCGCGGACTGCGCGGAGTCGTGGTCGGGGGCGGCGGACCACTCGGGGTGGCCGACCTGGACCGGCGAGTGCAGGGCGTCGCCGAAGGCGATCAGGCGCTGCCCGCCCGAGGCGATGACGTAGGCCGCGTGCCCGGGAGTGTGGCCGGGCACGAACTGCACGCGTACGTCGGGGAATATCTCCTCGCCGTCCGTGACGGTCCTGACCTGCGGTGCCATCGCGTCGAGCAGGTCCTTGCCGGTGCCGTGCGACTCCAGGAGGTCGCGCTGGGTCCACTCCGGTTCGGTCACCAGGTAGTCGGCGCGCGTGAACACGGGGCGGTCGCTGCCGGGGGCGGGGTGCCAGGCCCAGCCGATGTGGTCGATGTGCAGATGCGTGAAGGCGACCGCCTCGATGTCCTCGGGTGCGCGGCCGAGGAGGGCGAGGTTGTCGACGAGCGCGCCGCCGTGGATGGCACCGTGCGCGTTGCCGGGCTCGGCCGGGAAGGACTGCGGCCCGAACCCGGCGTCGATCAGGAGCGCCCGGTCGCCGCGCTCCACCAGGAGCCCGCCGAGGCCGGCCACGAGGTTGCCGGTGTCGTCCAGGTACTCGGGGTGGGCCCGCCACACCTCGTCGGTGGTGGCCGGGAGCCAGCCGCGTGGCGAGAGCTGCACGGCGCCGTCCGGCACGTACGTCACCGTGGTCCGGCCGAGCGTCAGCGAGCGCATCGCGCCGGGGCGGCGGAGGCGGTCGGTGTGCTGTGGGGCGGAGTCGGGGGAGTTGAGCGCACTCATGGGCTCGGTCCTCTCGAAGTGGGACGCAATGCCGAACGGCAGGACGAAGTGCCGCACGGCGCAGGGGTTTTGGCCCGTGGCGGCTGCACCACCATATGCATCAAGCTCGAATCATTCAAGCTTGCAATATGCGAGCTCGATGTATTTGCTAGGCTGGTCCCATGACGAACCGGGAGTCGCGGCGGCGGGAGTCGTCGGCGGTCGCCGAGCGGGAGCTGTGCGGCCTGGTCAACGGGATGGCGCACCAGATCGCGGAGCACGTGCGCGTGCGCGCCGCGACGCTCGGGCTCACCGCGCCCCAGGCCACCGCGCTGCGCGAGCTCACCGGACCCATGACCATGCGCGAGCTCGCGGAGCGCATGAGCTGCGAGCCGTCGAACGCGACGTTCGTCGTGGACAAGCTGGAGAAGCAGTCGCTGATCGAGCGCCACCCGCACCCCACCGACCGGCGCGCGAAGCAGCTGATCCTCACCGACGAGGGCGCAGAGCTCCGCGAGCGCCTCCTCGACCTCCTGACCCAGGACTCCCCGCTGGCCGGGCTCACCCAGGACGAACAGCGCACGCTCCAGGGGCTGTTGGAGCGCGCGGTCGTCCGGCCCTGAGGCCGGGCCCTAGGACCTGTCCGGCGGATCTTGCCGCGGTCGCGGGCTGTTCCACGCCGATCTGCGGCGTTGTCGTCGGTTGCCAACGCTCCGCGTTGTCGCCCTCCTCCGCCTTGCATCTCGACGCACCACAGCCCGCTCACCAGCGACGGACGGCACAGCTCGGAATCATGCGGCCTGATCCGCCGGACAGGCCCTAGCCCTGGCTGCTCCGCCCGAGCTCCGCGAGCCGTGTCAGGGCGGGCAGCGCGTCCCGCAGTGCCCGGCGCTCCTCGGGCGTCAACTGATCGACGAGCGGGGCGAGATGGCGCGTGCGGTCCATGTGCCGGGACCGGCCGATCCGCCGTCCCGCCTCGGTGATGTGGACGAGGACGGCGCGCCCGTCGCTCGGGTCGGGGCGGCGCTCCAGGAGCCCCTCGTGCTCGAGCCGTGTGACCAGTTGGGTGATGCCGGGCTGGCTGACCTGCTCGGTCCTGGTCAGCTCCGTCAGCCGCAGTGGGCGGCCCGCGAACGCGAGGGTGTCGAGGACCGACAGTGTCGTGAACGGGTGCTTCTCCAGGACGGGCAGCCGGATGTAGAAGCGGTTGAAGTTCTCGACGGCGGCGGTGAAGGCGTTGAGGTCCAGGTCCCTGTCCCGGTCCCGGTCCAGCCCCTGGTCTCCGTCGCCCGTGGGTTCGTTGGGTTCGTTCACGCCGAAAATGTAGCGCGCGAATTTATATAAGTTGCTTATGCTGTTCTCGCAGGGGACGAACCGTCGACGCGAGGAGACAGACCCATGACTGTGCGCATTGGCATCAACGGCTTCGGGCGGATCGGCCGCAACGTCCTGCGGGCGGCGGCCGCCCGGGGTGCGGATCTGGAGATCGTCGCGGTCAACGACCTCGGGGACGTGGCGACGATGGCCCATCTCCTCGCCTACGACTCGATCCTGGGCCGCTTCCCGGGCGAGGTGGTGGCCGGTCCCGACGGGATCCGCGTCGGGGACGCCACCGTCCGGGTCCTCGCCGAGCGCGACCCGGGCGCGCTGCCGTGGGGCGACCTGGGCGTGGACGTCGTCATCGAGTCCACCGGCATCTTCACGGACGCCGCGCGGGCCCGCGCCCACGTCGACCGGGGCGGCGCGAAGAAGGTCATCATCGCCGCCCCGGCCAGCGGCGAGGACGTCACGGTCGTGCTCGGCGTGAACGAGGACGCGTACGACCCGGAGCGGCACACGATCATCTCCAATGCCTCCTGCACGACCAACTGCCTGGGCGTCCTGGCCAAGGTGCTGCACGAGGCCGTCGGCATCGACTCCGGCATGATGACCACCGTCCACGCCTACACCCAGGACCAGAACCTCCAGGACGCCCCGCACAAGGACCTGCGCCGCGCCCGCGCCGCCGCCCTCAACATCACGCCCACCTCCAGCGGCGCCGCCAAGGCGATCGGCCTGGTCCTGCCCGAACTCCAGGGCCGCCTCGACGCGTTCGCGCTCCGCGTGCCCGTGCCCACCGGCTCGGTCACCGACCTGACGGTCACGACGAGCCGCCGTACCACCGTCGAGGAGGTCAAGGAGGCGTACGCGAAGGCGGCCGCGGGTCCGTACCAGGGGCTCCTCTCCTACACCGAGGCGCCCCTGGTCAGCACGGACATCGCGAGCGACCCCGCATCGTGCGTCTTCGACGCCGAACTCACCCGCGTCCTCGGCCCGCAGGTCAAGGTCGTCGGCTGGTACGACAACGAGTGGGGCTACTCGAACCGGCTCATCGACCTGGCCCTGATGGTCGGCGCGACGCTGTAGCCGGTTCACCGCGGACGGCCGTACGCCGCCGGGTCAGCCGAACTTCACGGAGCTGATCTTGTTGTCGAAGCCGACGGCGGCCAGATCGGCGACGTTGCCGTTCACGACCTTGGACTGGCCGGTGCAGTTGCGCCCGGACCAGAGCTTCAGGGAGCCGTCGGCGGTGAGCGACGAGGTCACCTTCGGGCGGGCGAGGTTCTGGCAGCCGGGTCCGGCGACGCCCTGGGAGGGGCCGTTGTCGGAGAAGCCGGCGTCGTCGAAGAGGATGGCGCTGGTGGCCGGGGCGCCGCCGCCCTGCTGTCCGCCACCGGTCGTGCCGCCGCCCTGCTGCCCCGCCTTCTTGCCGTCGGGCGTGACGCCGAACCACGTACCGCCCACGCCTTGGCCGTTGGTGTCACCGGGCTTGAGGTCCTTGCTGAAGCGGTAGACGGGCCAGCCGCCGACGGTGACCTGGTGGGTGCCGTCGGCGCGGGTGATGACGCCGACGTTCTGGGGCTTGACGCCGTCGACGAAGATCTTGCCGCCGGGGTTCACGAGGACCGGGGGCCAGGTGGTGGCGCAGTCGCCGTTGCAGTTGGACCGGGAGGGGGAGGCGGTGTCCTTGTCGAAGCGGTAGAGCGTGAAGCCGGAGCCGTTGACCACGACAGGGTCGAGGTCGCCGGCCCGGCCCGCGGAGAGCTGGACCCAGGAGCGCTGGACCGGCTGGGCGGCGGGCTCGCCGGGGGCGTTGGCCCAGTCGCCGGTCTTCTTCGGGGCGTTGTTCTGCCGCGCGGTGCCGGACTTCAGGCTCAGGTCCATCGAGCCGTTCTTGCCCTGCCCGCCCGGCGCCGCGGACGAGGAGGACGGCGAGGACGGTGACGACGGTGCGGAGTCGGCCTTGTCGTCGGACCCGCCGCTGCCGCACGCGGACAGTGCCAGGACACCCGCCGCCGCGGCGGCGGCCAGCAGGGTGGTGGTCGAACGAGACGTGCTGCGCATCGCAATCTCCTTGAGTCGTACGCCGGTTGGGAGCTTTCGAAGCCGGAGTACGAGGGGAGGGCGCCGGGATCCTCAGCCCGTACGAGACCGAGACCAAACCGAGACATTGTCTAATCACCGATGGAGTCCGGGAGTTGACCTCCTGGATGAGTCGGTGGAGCCGGTGTCCTGGAGTGGTGGTGGCCCGCAAACGCAGGTGCGGCCGGTCACCCCGTGAACCATGCTGGGGCGATGGATCAAGTGCGGGAGATCGTGGCCCTGGTGGACCGCGTGCTGGGGCCCACGGCCCTCGGCACGTATCTCCACGGATCCGCCGTCCTCGGCGCCGGACTCAGACCGGCCAGCGACATCGACGTCCTGACCGTCACGCGGCGGCCCCTCACCGATCAGGAGCGGAAGGCGCTGCTCGACGGGCTGCTGCCCCTCTCCGGCCCGGGCACGCAGGACGGCCGCCGCCCCGTCGAACTCATCGTCGTCGTCCAGTCCGACGTCCGCCCCTGGAGCTACCCGCCGACCGCCGACTTCCTCTACGGGGAGTGGCTGCGCGTGCAGTACGAGGCGGGCGAGGTCCCCCGCCGGGAGCCGATGCCGGACCTGGCCCTGCTGCTCACGACGGTGCTCTCCGGCGACCACGCGCTCAGCGGCCCGCCCCCGGCCCGCGTCCTGGACCCCGTGCCGCACGAGGATGTGGTCCGGGCCGCCGTGGCGGGCGTCCCCGACCTGCTCGGCGACGTCGACGACGACACCCGCAACGTCGTGCTCACCCTCGCGCGCATCTGGACCACCCTCGCCACCGGCGAGATCCGGACGAAGGACGCCGCGGCCGACTGGACCCTCGCCCACCTGCCCCCGGAGCACCGTCCCGTCCTGGAGTACGCCAGGGAGCTGTACCTCAACTGCCGCTACCCCGAGGAGAGTTGGACCCCGGAGCTGCGGCAGCGGGTGCGCCCGCACGTGGACGCGGTACTCGTGGAGATCAATCAGTGGGCAGCCCGTCCCCCTCGACCAGCACCTTGGTGATCCCCGTGAAGTAGGGCAGCACGTCGTCGAGCGTGGCCGAGGTGAGGGCCGTCGAGTGCAGGGCCGAGCGCATGACGCCCATGCCGAGCAGGCAGGCCACCAGCATCTCCGCACGCAACGTCGCGTCCTTGCCGCGCACTTGCTTGATGAGCTCCTCGATGTGGGCGGCGTCCACCTGCTGTTCGAGGCGCTCGCGCGCCGGGCCGTGCGAGGGGGAGCGCAGCAGCATGACGAGCGGATGCTCCCCGGCGAACTGGGACCAGTCCTGGAATACCACCGACTCCAGCATCCCGGCGGGCAGTTCGTTCAGCGGGCCCGACATCACCTGCCCGAGCACCTCGTGGTCGACGCACGCCTCCTCGAACAGGGCGCGTTTCGAGCCGAAGTACCGGAACACGAGCGCCGCGTCGACCCGCGCGTCCTGGGCGACGTCCCGCACGGTGGTGCCCTCGTAGCCGAACCGCGCGAAGCGCACGCGGGCCGCGTTCAGGAGCGCGGCGCGCGTGGCGGCCCGGTCCCGCTTCTGGGCGGTCGGCTCGTGGTCGGTTGCCATCGGCGGCTCCTCACGTCATCAAGTGTTGACATGCTAGCTCGGCGGCTCTTACCTTAAGCAAGTCATCATCAGATGACTTACCTTTGACTTACCTTTCCGAAAGGTCTCGGAATGCAGACCGTGGTCATTACCGGAGGCACCGACGGATTAGGCCGCGGCCTCGCACTGCATTACCTGAAGGCGGGGGCAAGAGTGATCGCGATCGGGAGTACGCCCGCCAAGGGCGCGGCTCTCGTCGCCGAGGCGGAGAGGCTGTCCGCGGCGGACCGGACGCACTTCCTGCGGGCCGACCTGACATCGGTGTCCGCGACCCGCCAGGTCGTCGAGGAGATAGAGAAGACGTACGACGCGGTGGACAAGCTGGTCCTGTGCGCGCAGCGGTACCGCCTCTTCGGGAAGCGCGCGGTGACGCCGGAGGGGTTCGAGCACAGCTTCGCGCTCGCCTATCTCAGCCGATTCCTGCTGAGCCACGGCCTCCTGAGCCCCCTGCGCCGCGCCCGGCAGCCGGTGATCATGAACGTGGGCACGCCCGGCATCGGCCTCGGCGGGATCCACTGGGGCGACCTGCAGCTTGAGCGCGGGTACAGCGGCAGCAAGGCCACGCTGCAGTCGTTCCGGGCCAACGACCTGCTGGGTGTCGCCTTCGCCGAGGCGTACGCCGACGGCCCGGTCTCCTACATCGGCTACCACCCCGGGGTGGTCGCCACCGGCATGCCGGGCGCCCTCCCGCTGCCCCTGAGGCTCCTCACGCAGGCGGCCTTCACGCTCGCGGCGACGCCGGTCCACAAGGCCGTCCGGCCCATGGTGGAACTGCTGGAGTACCCGCCGGGCGGCGGCGCCTTCGCGGCGTACAGGAAGAAGAAGCGCGTCGAGGTCGAAGGAAACAAGTCCTTCGACCCCGGTGACGCGCGCCGATTGAAAGCGATCACGGAAGAATTGGTCAAGGGGCAGGAATTCGGAGAGAAAGGGAAAGGGAATGTCCCTCTGAATTCCTGACCGCAGGTCCTCAACCCGTCGGAGTCACCGTCAAGGTCTGCTCCGCCGACGACCGTACGGGCGCCGTCCCGGCCGTCACCCTGCCGCGGTCCGAGGCGAGCCCGAGCGCCAGGCCGCTGTAGCGGTTCACCAGCCGGTACTGGCCCGTCGCGCGGCCCTTCGCGTCGGTGGTGGGGATGACGAACCACTGCTGCCCCACGGTCGGTCCGGCCGACGGTGCCGCCGTGAGTGCCGTCTTCGCGCCCCAGGCCCGGCCCGCCTTCGACCGGCTGTCGACGCCAAGGAGCTTTCCGCCCGCAGCGTCGGCGATCCGGTACGAACCGTCGCCGTTGGGCTTGAAGGACCAGGACCGCGCGAGCGTCTGTCCGGCGCCGCTGCCGATGCGGTACGTCTTGGCCGGGTCGAACACGGCCTTCGCACCCGAACCCGCGGCCCCCGCGCGGTCGATCGTGATGTTCGCGTACTCGCCGTCCCCGTGGGCGCACTCGATCGAGCAGTACGAACGGAACGTCTTGCCGACGATCGTGGAGTTCGTCTTGTTCGCGCCGTCCAGGAACCAGCGGTACCAGGAGTTCGAGGTGTAGCTGCCCGTGTCACCGGCCAGGCGCCACTTCTGCGTGGAGAGGTCGTCCGTCACGTAGTACTGCTGCGGTGCCTTGCCGTTCACGGTCTCCGGTGCGCCGATGTACTGGCCGAGGTAGGCGTCGTAGGCGATGTTCATGACGAACAGCGGTGATTTCGGGGGGAGTTCGCCCGCCGCGATCTGCTGGGCGACGCTGCCCTTGTTCGCGGGGTCGTAGTCGCCCTCGACCGGGGTGTAGCCCGTGTCGCCCGGCTCGTTCGCCGGAACCATGTTGCTCTCCTTGCCGCCCACACCGGGCTGCGACCAGGCGCCGTCGTACCACTTCTCCCACGAGTCCGGCGCCATCTTCTTCGCGATCGGCGCGCGGGCCACATGGGCGAGGCTGTCCTCCCAGTTGCCGCCCTTCGCCACGATCCTCGAGCCGTAGTACACGTAGAAGTAGCCGGAGGCCGCGTCGACGAAGAGCCGCTGGTCGCCGTCCCCGTACGAGTACGTCTCGTGCGGGAACTGCCCGGTGTCGCCGCGCTTCGTGCTGTACGGGGACGTGATCACGTGGTCCTTGACGGTCCACGTCCTGCCCTGGTCCGTGGAGACCGCGTAGTCGATCGCGTCGTAGTGGATGCCGTCGCCGAAGGGCTGCGGCGTGAACTCGTTGTGCACCAGGCCGTACCAGTCACCGGAGTCCGGATCGACCCAGACCCCGGACAGATCGCAGTAGTTCTTCTGCGAGTAGCCGGAACCGGCAGGCGCCGCCGTCGCCTTGAGGCCGGTGGGGCTGTTGTTGCAGCGCCACGTCGTGTCGTTGTTGCGGTCCTTGTCGTTCGCGGGGTTCACCGCGTCGCTGATGGCGCTCGACCGCTTGGCGTCGTCGAAGTCCTTGCCGGTGAAGAAGTCCCAGTAGCGCGGGTCGTCCTTGCCGTAGAGCGCGGCGGACTGCTGGAAGTAGAACGTGCCGTCCTTGTCGGTGTACGGGCTCGCCGGGGTGTCGGTGGGGTGGGCGTAGCTGCCCGTCGAGCCGACCGAGACGGTGTATCCGGCGTCGGCCCGGTCGGCCTGCGGCGTGGGGGTGGGCGCGGCCTGGGCCAGCGCCCCGCCGGTCAGGGCCAGTGCCACGGCGGCGAGGGACGAGACGACTCTTCGGAAGCGGGCCACGGCAGCTCCAGGGTCGGACGGGTGGGGGGAGTGGAGGGCAGTTCCCGCCGCCCCGACGGCACGGGACGACAGGAACCGCCGCGCAGCAGCGTGCCCCCGCCCGCCCCGCGCCGACATGGACTTCCGCGCGGGCCCGATGGACTTTTGGGGCCCCGCCGTGTGCGCGCCGTCGACCGGGCGGGCGCCCCGCGGCCATCATGCTGTCCGCGCCCGCCGCACCTTCCCCGTCTTTCCCTGCGGCGGGGCCGCGAGTCCCGTCCGCTCCTCCGCACGCAGCGAGACCCCCACACGTAGCGCGAATCAGAGGAGAACCCCCATGTCAGTACGTAGATCCATGCTCCGTCACGGCTTCGCGGCCGCGGCCGCCGGGCTGCTGGCGGTGACCTCCCCGGCCGCGGCGTCGGCGTCGGTCGGCGGCGGCAACGTGTCCGTCAGCTGGTCCATCGGCAACACCCCGGCCGCGGGCCTGAGCAACATCACCTTCCCCATGACCGTCAACAAGGCGACGGCCCACCAGAGCGGCATCTACTTCGCCCAGCAGTTCGGCTTCACCGGCGCACCCGACGTCGGCTACACCGGCCTCCAGCCGCGCCCGGACAGCGGCGGCCACGAACGACTGTCCGCCCGCTTCTCCAGCTTCGTCGCGGGCTCCACCACCACCGACCCGCTCTGCCACGCGGGCGCCGACGGCGGCCCCGGCGTCACCTGCGCCGTCGACTTCGACGCCGTCTACGGCCACCGCTACGACCTCCGCGTCCAGCGCAGCGGCAGCGACACCTGGACCGGCACGGCACGCGACACGGTCACCGGCAAGGAGACCCACCTCGGGACGTGGACGCTCCCCTCGGGCAGCGGAAACCTCCGCGGCTCCCAGGGCGGCTTCGTCGAGTACTACGCGGGGATCCCCAGCTGCGCACAGATGCCCAGGTCGGACGCCGTCTTCGGCGGACCCACGAGTACCGACGCGAGCGGGCTCAGCGGCACCTCGCGGGCCAACTACGAGTACAGCGACTGCGTGGGCGAGTCCAACTACCACGCGGAGAACGACGGTTCGGGCACGCACGTGACCCGCGGCTTCGTCTCCTGACCCGCGCGACCGCCCACCCGGACCGGGTGGGCGGTCCCGCCCGGGTCATCCGTACGGGGCAGCGCCGCACGCCAGGGCGCCCCGCCGTCCCTACGGTGAGGGTGTGGATGCCCCCGGAACCGCACCTGCGAGCGCCCCACCGGCCCCGGCCGCCGCGCCCTCCGGCGCCGCCTACCGCAACCTGGTGGTGGCGACGATCGGCTTCGCGCTCACGTTCTGGGCCTGGGACCTGATCGCCCCGCTGGCCACGGACTACAAGGACCGGCTCGGGCTCAGCTCCTTCCAGCAGTCGCTGCTGGTCGCCGTGCCCGTGATCGTCGGCTCGCTGGGCCGTGTCCCGGTGGGAGCGCTCACCGACCGGTACGGCGCCCGGCTGATGTTCCCGGTCGTGGCGGCCCTCACCATCGTCCCCGTCCTGCTGCTGATCCCGGTCAAGAACAGCTACCCGCTGATGCTGGTCGTCGGGTTCTTCCTGGGGCTCGGCGGCACCACGTTCGCGATCGGCATCCCCCTGGTCAACTCCTGGTTCCCGCCCGCGAAGCGCGGCCTCGCCCTCGGTGTCTTCGGCATGGGCATGGGCGGCGTCGCGCTCTCCGGCTACTTCACGCCGCGCATCGCCAAGCACGGCGCCAACCTTCCGTTCCTGGTGGTGGCCGTCGCGCTCGCCGCGTTCGCCGTGCTCGGCGCCCTCCTCATCACCGACCGCCCCGACCGGCCGGTGCCCACTGCCTCGCTCGGCACCCGGCTCGGCCGGGCCGGGCGGCTGCGCGTGACGTGGGAGCTGTCCGTCCTGTACGCGATCGGCTTCGGCGGGATCGTCGCGTTCGGCGTCTATCTGCCCACCTACCTCAAGACCTGGTACGAGCTCTCGCCCACCGACGCCGGCACCAAGGCGGCCGGGTTCGCCCTGGTCACCGTGGTGTTCCGGCCCATCGGCGGCTGGCTCTCGGACCGGATCCACCCCGCCCTCGTCACGGCGGCCGCCCTCGCCGTGGTCGCGCTGCTCGCCATCGTCCAGGCATTCGACCCGGGCCTGAACCCCGTCGGCACGATCTCGCTCCTGGTCATGGCCGCCGGTCTCGGTACCGCGAGCGGCAGCGTCTTCGCCCTGGTCTCCCAGGTCACCCCGCAGCGCCAGGTCGGCAGCGTCACCGGCATCGTGGGCGCGGTGGGCGGCCTCGGCGGCTTCGTCCCGCCGCTGGTCATGGGCGCGATCTACAGCGCCAAGGACTCGTACTCCATCGGCTTCATGCTCCTGTCCGACCTCGCGCTGGCCGGCTGTGTGTACGCGTACGGGCGGATGCGCAACGTCCGGGCGGACAGCGACGGCTGAGCCCCGTCACCGACCCGTCCGACAGCGCCCCCGCGCAGGATCCCGAGCGCCACCACCACGGGCACCGCGACCAGGGCGTGCACGGTCCACGCGCCCTCCCGCATCCCAGGCATTCCCAAGCACCCCCAGGAACCCGTCCGGCCCCCCGTTCCCCGGCATCCTCTTCCTGCTGCCGCTCTTCCTGCTCTACGTGAACATCGGCAACGCCACCGGCATCGCCCTGTTCGGCTCCCGCGCCGGGCTCATCCTCACCTACCTCACCTTCTCGCTGCCGTTCTCCATCTGGATGCTCATCGGCTACTTCGACTCGGTCCCGCGCGACCTCGACGAGGCGGCCCTGGTCGACGGCTGCGGGCCGCTCGGCGCGCTGTTCCGCGTCGTCGTCCCGGCGGCGATCCCCGGCATCGTGGCCGTCGCCGTCTACGCCTTCATGACGGCCTGGGGCGAGGTCCTCTTCGCCTCGGTCATGACCAATGACACGACCCGCACGGTCGCCATCGGCCTCCAGGGCTACTCCACGCAGAACGACGTCTACTGGAACCAGATCATGGCGGCGTCGCTCGTCGTCAGCGTGCCCGTGGTCGCCGGATTCCTGCTGCTCCAGCGCTACCTCGTCGCGGGCCTGACGGCGGGCGCCGTGAAGTGAGCAGAAGGCCCCGCACCGCCGCGCTCCCTCTCAACTCCCCCCCGAAGGGACATCTGTGTCCGACGCCATCGACCTCGCCGCCCTCCCGCACGACTTCCTGTGGGGCACGGCCACCTCCGCGTACCAGATCGAGGGAGCCGTCGCCGAGGACGGCCGCTCGCCCTCCATCTGGGACACCTTCTCCCACACCCCCGGAAAGATCGCGGGCGACGACCACGGCGACGACGCCTGCGACCACTACCACCGCTGGCGCGAGGACATCGGCCTGATGCGCCGACTCGGCGCCAACGCCTACCGGTTGTCGATCGCCTGGCCGCGCGTCCTGCCCGGTGGCGACCGCCCCGAGGACGTCGCCGCCGCCCGCCGCGCGGACGGCCACACCAACCGCTGGTGGCTCGACCCCGTCCACGGCCGCGGCTTCCCCGCCGACATGCAGGACGTCTACGGCGTCCAACTCCCCGAGCGACAAGGCGACATGGAGACCATCGCGACCCCCCTCGACTGGCTCGGCCTCAACTACTACTTCCCGGCCACGGTCGCCGACGACCCGGACGGACCGGCGCCCCGCACCCGCGACATCCGTGTCCCCGACGTCCCCCGCACCGCCATGGACTGGGAGATCGACGCCACCGGCATCGAGACCCTCCTGCTCCGCCTCACCCACGACTACGGCGCCCGCAAGCTGTACGTCACCGAGAACGGCTCCGCCTATCCCGACGTCGTACGGGCCGACGGCACCGTCGACGACCCCGAACGCGCGGACTACCTCGAACGCCACCTCGCCGCCTGCGCCCGCGCGACCCGCCAAGGTGCCCCGCTCGCCGGGTACTTCGCCTGGTCGCTGCTCGACAACTTCGAGTGGGCCTACGGCTATGACAAGCGCTTCGGCCTCGTCCACGTCGACTACGCGACCCAGCGCCGCACCATCAAGGGCAGCGGCCACCGGTACGCGGACCTCGTGCGGCGGCACGGGGCGCTGGCGCGGCGGGCGGCGTAGGGACGGGCGGCTCGGGAGGGCTCCGGGCGCCCCTCAGGGCGTGCGGGTACGCCCCACGACGGCGGCGGCACCGGCGGCGATGTCCTGCACGATGCGCCCGGCCGGTGCGACGTCGCGCACCAGTCCGGCGCTCTGCCCCGCGTAGAGGGCGAGGGCCTCCACCTCACCGGTCATGCCGGGCATCGGGACCATGTCGTCGTAGCGCGACCAGGCCCGCCCGTCGGCGTCGCGGGCGACCTCGGTTCCTTCGCCGGGGCGGTGCGGCATGGCCGGGCGGTCCGCGGCCTCCCAGGCGCGGAGCGTGGAGTTGCGCAGTGCGCGGTGCGGGGCGTCGGGCCAGCCGCCGTCGAAGCACCGGGTGTGCACCGCGTCGTGCGGTGCCGCCCCGATCACGGCCTGGCGGTAGACGTCGTGCGTCGCCGCCTCGGTGGCGGTGAGGAAGCGGGTGCCCAGCCAGCCGGCCTGGGCCCCGAGGGCCAGTGCGGCGGCGAGTCCGCGCCCGTCGGCGATGCCTCCGGCGGCGATGACGGGCACCGGGTGCACCGCGTCCACCACCGCGGGCACGAGCGCCATCGTGGTGGTCTCCCCGCGGACGTGCCCGCCCGCCTCGCACCCCTGGGCCACGATGACGTCGACGCCCGCGGCGGCCGCGCGTTCGGCCTCGGCGACGGAGCCGACGGTGTGGACGTGCAGCGAACCGGCCGCGTGCACACGGGCGTTGACGTCTCCGGGGTCACCCCAGAACGTCGAGACGACCGGCACGCCCTCCGCCAGGCAGGCATCGAGCAGCTCACCAACGGGGAAGTCCAGCACGAGATTCACCGCGAAGGGCCCCGGCGTCAGCCGCCGCACCTCCCGGATCCGGCGCACCGCCTGCTCGGCGGTGACCCAGGTCAGCGCGAGGGTGCCGAGCCCACCCGCGCCGGCGACCGCGGCCACCAGCTCCGGGGTGACGGCGGACCCGATGGGCGCCTGCACCAGGGGCACTTGGATGCCCAGCCGCCGGCACAGAGGCGTGATCAAGGTCGTCATGCCGTCCTCCTCGTACGAGCCCCACACACTGCGGTTCGGATTCCGAATCGACCTGCGATGCTAATGTTTCGGAATCCGAAACACCAGGGGCATGGGTCAACAGGAGGGCGGGAGGGGCACGATGGCCACACCGACACCAGGACGGCCCGTACGCGGCTCGACCACCGGACGCCCGCTCATGGCCGCGCTCGACCTGTTCGGGCGGCGCTGGAGCCTGCGCGTGGTGTGGGAACTGCACGAAGGCGCCCTGGGGTTCCGCGCCCTGCGCCGCCAGTGCGGCGACATGTCCTCCAGCGTGCTGCGCCAACGCCTCGTCGAACTGATCGAGGCACGCCTGGTGCACCAGACCCCCGACGGCCACTACGCCCTCACCGCCCTGGGCCGCCAGGCCCACGCCGCACTCAGCCCGCTCGTCGACTGGTCCACCGCCTGGGCCGCCGAACTGGCCGAGCACCCCTCTGAGGATGCACCCGCCGGCGAGTGAAGTCCCCCGTCAGTGCTCCTTGTTGAGGGTGTCCACGGCGCCCCGCGCATCGCCGATCGTGGCGAAGTCCACGGCGATGAAGTTCACCGGGCGGCCGCGCTCCCGTGCGCAGCGGTGGGCGCGGTCCAGGATGAAGGCGCGCTGGTTGACCACGGCGGCGTCCAGGCGGCTGCCGCCCTTGTCGGTGATGAAGTGGTTGAGCAGGAAGAGGCGTTTGCCGGTGCCGCCGCGGTGCGGGACACAGGCCATCTGCTGCGGGGAGGTGTACGAGAAGGGGGTCTCCATGCCGTAGCGGTAGAAGTTCCGGTACCAGGGCGCCGGTCCGTCGGCCTGTTCGGCGAGGACCACCAGGCGGCGGCCGGAGCTGATCATGTCGCCGAGCTTCGGCCAGGGCCGGCCGGGGTCGGCGTCCGGGGTGAACACGAGCCGCTCCAAGCCCGCTTGGCGGAACGCGGTGCGGGTCCGCTCGCCGTCGATGGCGTCCTGGACGATGAGCGTGACGACCTCGCCGGGGTGCGCGTCCAGCCAGCCGCCGATCGAGCGCAGGGTCTCCACCAGGGGGATCGCACCGGCCCTGCACACCGCGTGGCACAGCCACAGGCCGGGGCGCGGCGGGTTGGCCCGCTTGATGAGGAGGGAGATCTGCTCCTTCATGTCCGGGGGGAAGTCGGCCAGTTGGAGGCGCTCGGCCACCTCGTCGGGGGTCTCCCAGGTCGTCGTGTCGATCAGGAGGCCGCGGGCACCCGCGTCCAACTGGGCGGTGATGTCCGGGTCCTGGAGCGGTCCGATGAACCGGTCCGCCGTCGTCGACATCGCGTTGTGCGTGGCCAGATAGGCGACCTCGTCGTAGCGCTTGTCGCACAGGGACGCCGAGCCCAGGCACAGTTCGCGGGCCTCCTTGCCCGCCGCCATCGGCGCCAGCACCGTGCCCGCGAGCGCGGCCGCCACCAGGGCGCCGCCCGCGGCCCCGACCACCGCCCTGCGCCGCCGCGTCCGGGGCCGGAGCTCCGCGCGCCGGGCCACCGCCTTCTCGTACGCCCACGAGGCACCGACCAGGACGAGCCCGGCGAGCAGCGGCAGCGCCGCCGTGATCAGGCCCACCCTGAGGAGCGCGTCGGCGGCCCCGTGCTGCACGTCGTCGAGCAGGCTCCGCAGCGACGGTGGCCAGTGCTCGGGCGGACGCACCATCAGGCCGCCCACCTGCCCGTCCGCCACGGCGAAGACCAGGGAGGCGAGCGCACCGCCGACCGTGAGCGCCGCGCCCACCCGGCGCAGCCGCACCGGCCACGAGGCGCCCCCGGTGAAGGCGAGGACCGCGGCCGCCGCAAGGCCGAGCAGGACGGCGCCGCCCTGCACCCACCCCAGGGTCAACCGGGTGAAGAGCCGGGCCTGTTGGGCCGCCCCCAGGTCGACGCCCGCGGCCTCCAGGTCCGGCAGCACGCTCCAGTGCCCGTCGTCCGTGAGGTCCGAGAGGTCCGCGGCGGCCTCTCCCTTGCCGCCGAGCGCGTACGGGCCGACGGCCGCCAGGGCCGAGGCCGCGTCCCCGGTGCCGAGCGCCGCCTCCACCTGCGGGCGCAACGCCGCCCGCCGGTCCTCCGGTACGGGTCCCATGAGCCAGTCCGTCGCCTGGCGCGCCGTGTCGCGGTCCAGGCGCAGCTCCGGCAGGTTCGCGGGGCGGCGGCCCTGGGCGATGTCGCCGAGCGCCGCCGACAGGTCCCGGGTGAAGGCGGGGAAGTCGGCGGACTGCCGCCCCTGCGCCGACGCCACCAGGTCGCCCAGGTAGATCCCGGCGAAGCTGCCGATGTTCGTCAGGACGGGGCGCAGGTCGACGGTGAGGCTCAGCCGGGGTTCCTCGCCGCGCAGATAGGCGACGGCGTGGCCGATCTGCTCGTCGACGAGGGTGCGCAGGGTGGCGGGCGGCAGCACGTTCTTGAGGTTCGCCGTCACCTGTGCCGCGGGCACCGGGAGCCGCCCCAGCAGATCCCGGGTGACGCGCGCCGTCGCCGGGTCGACCAGGACCTCGTCGTAGAGCCGCTCGTAGGCGTCCTGCTCGTCCAGGACGTCCTGGTAGTAGGCCCGGTTGACGAGGGTGGCGCGCGCACAGCCCGCGAGGACGAGCACGAGGGTAGACAGGGCGAGGACCACCCAGGCCGTCGGCCGCAGCCAGGAGGCGGGCCGCCGCCCCCGCGTCCGCAGGGAGGACATGAGCCGACGCCCCCGCGCGTGCAGCCAACGGGCGGGCCCCTGTGCTCGCGTGTGCAGCCAGGAGGCGGGCCCCTGTGCTCGCGTGTGCAGCCAGGAGGCGAGCTCCTGTGCTCGCGTGTGCAGCAGCCAGGAGGCAGGCCCCTGCGCTCGAGCGGGCAGCCAGGGAGTGGGCCTCTGCCCCAGCGCGCGCAGCCAAGAGGCGGTCCCCTGCGTCCGCGCCCGCCCCCAACGCACCGCCCGCCGCCCCCGCGCGCGCAGCCAGGACACGGCCCGCCCCGTCGGCAGGCGCCACCACGACGGCTGCCACCACGCCCCCGGCCCGCCCTCGCCCTTCGCCTCGCCGCCGCTCACGCGAGCAGCCCGACTCTCCGCACTCACCCGACGATCATCCGGTGCCCGGGGACCCGCCGCCACATCGAGGTTGAACACCCAGGCCACGCGCGCCCCGCCGCGCATCCGTACGCCGGATGGACCACCACGGGTGTAGCGGGCGGCGCGGGCCGGGGAGTTTGCCCCTGGTTACGACGCCCCCTCGGAGGAAACATGCACGGGCCCCACCGCATCCTGACCGCGCTCGCCGCGGCCACCACGCTCCTGGCTCTCCAGTCCCCGGCCGCCCGGGCCACCGAGGCCGCCCGGCCCGCCCCGGCCGCGTCGAGCGACCCCGTCTTCGCCGCGAAGGCGCTCGCGACACCCAACCTCCCCGGCGTCAACGACTGGTTCTGCAAGCCCTCGGCGGCCCACCCCCGCCCCGTCGTCCTGGTCCACGGGACGATCTCCACCGGTTCCGTCTGGGCCAAGCAGGCCCCCGCCTACAAGGCCGCCGGATACTGCGTCTTCGCGCTCGACTACGGCCGCAACGACAGCATCCTCTCGCTCTGGACCGGGGGCGTCGGACCCATCGCCAAGTCGGCGAAGCAGCTCAAGACCTTCGTCGACGGCGTGCTCGCCGCCACCGGGACCGAGCAGGTCGACATCGTCGGCTTCTCCCAGGGCGGCGTGATGCCGCGCCAGTACATGAAGTTCGAGGACGGCGCGCCCAAGGTGCACCGCCTGGTGGGCATCGCGCCGACCAACCACGGCACGCTCAGCAGCAGCCTGCTCGACGGACTCCTCGGCGAACAGCCGCAGCTCAGGAGCTTCCTGGACTGGGTGCTCAAGCTGGTGGGCGTGGGCGACATCCTGGGCGTGCCGTGCCCCGCCTGCGGCGATCAGATCGCGGGGTCCGCGTTCCTCAAGCGCCTCAACGAGGGCTCGGAGACCCAGCCCGGCGTCAGCTACACGGTGCTCGCGACCAAGGTCGACAACATCCTCAACAACTACCGCGACGCCTTCCTCAAGGGCCCGGACGTCGACAACATCACCATCCAGGACGCCTGCCCCCACCACGCCACCCCGCACAGCGAGTTGGCGGCCGACCCCGTGGTCACCCGCCTCGCCCTCAACGCCCTCGACCCGGCCCACACCGAGCCCCCGCGCTGCGCGGCCGCCCTGAAGCAGCGTGCCCTCACACGGTCCACTGCCCGTCACGCATGAGGTGACGGCCCCGCAGCTCGTGCTCCTCGTGCCACGCCTGCACGGCCTGCGGGACGACCCTGAAGTACGCGTACGACGACGGTCCGTGGGTGCGCGGATCCCATCCCGTACGGTCCTTGAACGCCTCCGCCGCCGGGGCCGGCACCTCGGCGGCCGGGAAGGTGTCCACCGTTCCGTCGATGAGGACGACGTCACGGGTGTGACCGAGGGCGAGCCGGGCCCGGCCCCCGGACGCGAGGTTGCGCCCGGTCGGATTGGCCGGCCGGGTGGCGAGCCAGAGCGCGTCGTCGTGCCACACGAACCAGAGCGGCACCAGGCACGGCAGCCCCTCGGCGTCGGCCGAGGCGACCCAGATGTCCAACTCCTCGCGCAGCCTCTTGAGGACGTCGTGCTTGCGTCGGCCGGGGTCGCGCGGCGGGGCGGGGTGCGTGGTCATGGTGACGGACGCTAACGCGGATGATCACGGGGCGCCTCGGGCGGAGGGCGTAGGTCGCGGGGACGAGGGGACGAGGGGGCCAGGAAGTCTGCCGAGGCCGAGGCCAAGGCCAAGGCCGAGGTCCGGGATTCCGGGAGCCCGGGAAACTCGGTGGACAACGATCATGAGTCCGGCAGACTCCCTCCATGACCGGAACAGCCGCGCAGCCCCAAGCAGCCCCGAAGAGGCTGCCCGACCCCAAGGCCGACCTCCGCCTCTACCTCCAGGACGCCCGCGACGCCCTGCTCTGGAAGCTGGAGGGGCTCTCCGAGTACGACATCCGCCGCCCCCTGACGCCGACCGGCACCAACCTGCTGGGTCTGGTCAAGCACGCGACCGGCGCCGAGGCGCTGTACTTCGGCGCGACCTTCGGGCGGCCCTTCGACGGGCCGCCGCTGTGGATCATCGGCGCCGCCGAGCCCAACGCGGACCTGTGGGCGACCCCCGACGAGTTGCGCGAGCAGATCGTCGAGGGATACCGCGCGGCCTGGGCGCACGCGGACGCGACGATCGAGGCGCTCCCGCTCGACGCGGTGGGGAAGCTGCCGCTGGGGGAGGAGGGGCGCGAGGTGACGCTGCACCGCGTCCTCGTCCACATGATCGCGGAGACGGACCGGCACGCCGGGCACGCCGACGTGGTGCGTGAACTCATCGACGGGGCAACGGGGTTGAGGGTGAACGGCGACAACATGGCCGCGGGCGACGCGGCGTGGTGGGCGGACCACCGCGAGCGGGTGGAGCGGGCGGCGAAGGAGGCCGAGGCGGTCGAGGCGGTCGAGGTGGTCGAGGTGGTCGAGGTGGTCGAGGTGGTCGAGCGCAGTGTGTGAGCGGGCGGGCTGACCCCGCCCCGCGTCAACGCGTCGTCGCCACGTACGCGAGCGCCTCCTCGTACGACATCCCGAGCCCCTCCCGGTACGCCGCCTCATAGGCGCCGTCGCCCAGGGCCGCGCGGGCGTCGTCCTCCAACGCGCGCCGCAGCGCCTTGAGTTGGGGGGAGTTCATCTGCGCCTTGCCGGTGAGCTGCCAGATGCGGTGGGTGACGGCGAGGAGGAGAGCGGCCTGTTCGGCGGCGCCCTGGACGAGGAGGGAGCCGGCCAGGGTGTCGAGGGCCATCGCCACCCCGTGCACGTTGTGCATGACCCTGTGTCCGGCGGCGGCCTCGCGGGCCCTGCGCTCGGCCTCCACCGCGTCGCCGAGAGCCAGGGCGCTCTGCGCCAGGAAGCCCTTCACATAGGCGCTCACCCAGTGCTCCCCGGTGCGTTCGCAGTCCGGCAGGACCTGTTCGCAGACGGCCAGGACGCGCTCGTGCTCGCCCATCATCAGATACGCGAAGCCGAGGGCGGCCCGGCGCTGCAGCATCGCCGCCCCGCACCAGTCGGAGCGCACCGGCAGCCGCTGCCCCGACATGAAGACCTCGACGGCCCGCTCCAGGCGTCCGCTCACGGCCAGTTCGCCCGCCTCCACGTACTTGGCGGCATCGATCACCGTGGGGTCGCCCTCCTCGGCGGCCGCCTGGACGCACAGGCCCACCCACAGCGCAGCCGCCTCCCGGTCGCCCTGGAGGATGACGGTCGCGGCCAGGCTCCACAGGGCGAGGGTGCGCACCGGGCCCGGCTCGCCGTCGACGGTGAGCACGGGCTCCAGGATCGCGCGGGCGTCGCGCAGATAGCCGCAGTGCCGCCACAGGAAGCCGGTGTAGGCCGCGATGTCGAAGGCGGCCGGCGGGTCCGGCTCGGCGAGCGCGAAGTCGACGGCCGCGCGCATGTTGCTGTGCTCGGCCACCACCCGCTCGCACCACAGGACCTGACTGCCGGTGTTCCACTCGGTGCACGCCCGCCGGGCCAGATCGCGGTAGAAGTCCCGATGGCGCAGCCGGAGTCGGCGCTCCTCACCGAGGGCGCGCAGCCAGTCGGCGCCGTACTCGCGGACCGTGTCGAGCATGCGGAAGCGGTTCCAGTCGCGCTCGTCGCGGCGTACGACGGACTTGTCGATGAGCTGGGCCAGCAGCGTCACGATCCGCTGCCGGGGCAGCGGGCCGCCCGTGCACACCTGCTCGGCGCCCTCCAGGTCGAAGCTGCCGGCGAAGACCGACAGGCGCGCCCACAGCAGCCGCTCCAGCGGCTCGCACAGCTCGTGGCTCCAGCCGATGGTGGTGCGCAGGGCCTGGTGGCGCGGCGGCGTGCGGTCGCCCGGCGAGGTGAGCAGGTCGAGGCGGGAGGGCAGCCGCTCGCCGAGCCGCTCGCGCAGGACCTCCACCGACAGGTCGGTGAGCTGGGCGGCGGCCAGTTCGATGGCGAGGGGGACACCGTCGAGGCGGCGGCAGATGGCCCGTACGGCGGTCTTGTTGCGCGCGTCGAGACGGAAGCCGGGCGTGGCGGCCGCGGCCCGCTCGGCGAACAGCCGTGCCGCCACGGCGTGTTCACCGGTCACGGGCAGCGGGTCGACGTCGATGCGCTGCTCGCCGCCGACGCCGAGGGGCTGCCGGCTGGTGGCCATGACGCGCAGCCCCGGCGCGTCGGCCAGCAGCTCGCGCAGCATGGCGACGCAGCCGGGCAGCACATGTTCGCAGGAGTCGAGGACCAGGAGCAGCCGACGCCCGCTGAGCCAGTCGGCGATCGTGGGCACGACGTCCTTGGTGGACTGGTCGGCCAGGCCCAGGGTCTCCATCACGGCGAGCCCGACGAGGCCGGGGTCGTGCAGCGGGGACAGCTCGGTGACCCAGACGCCGTCGGGGAACGCGGCCTGTGCCTGCCGGGCGGCGCGCAGTGCGAGGCGGGTCTTGCCGATGCCGCCCGCGCCGGTGAGGGTGAGCAGCCGGTCCTCGAAGACATCGGCGGCCGGGCGCGCCAACACGCCCTCCAGAAGCTGCAGTTCATGTCTCCGGCCGAGGAAACTGGTGCTCTCCGGCGGCAGGTTCCCCGGCCGTCGCCCTCCATGATGTGCGGTCCTGTTCGGCACAGCGTCCCCTCCCCGCCGCCAGGCTCCCGCCCGCGCTGCCCACCAGTCTGTCCGGGGTAACGACCGGACGCCAGTGAGGTCTTCACAACGTCAACAACAGTGCGGTCCCTGACCGAAGTTGACGGGTGTCAGGGCCGTGGCTCCCCGGCCGGCTCGTGCGCGTTGGGCGCGGCCGCCAGGCGTCGGTGGCGCGGTCGGCGACCTCCACAGGGCCGGTGCGGATCCGGCCGCCGTCAGCATCGCGTCAGCGTGCCGCCGTTCGCCGTCAGCAACGCGTCATGAGGGGCCGGAGGGGTGGGGGGCCGGGGCGTAGCGTCGGGGCGAGCCCGGCCCGCAGTGTGCCCGGGACGACCCTGACCAGCCGGCTGAACCACTTTCCGCGGAGGCATCATGACCACTGTGCACGACCCGGCGGTCGCCGCTGTCGCCGATGAGCTGGCCGTGTGGCCCGCCTCCACCACCGAGCCCCGCGCGGGCGAGGTCGCCGTCGGCGGCGTGCCCCTGGCCGATCTCGCCGACCGCTTCGGCACCCCCGTCTACATCCTCGACGAGGCCGAGGTGCGCGAGCGCTGCCGCACCTATGTGCAGGCGTTCCCCGACGCCGAAGTCCTGTACGCGGCCAAGGCGTTCCTGTGCCGGGCCATGGTGCACTGGGTGCAGGAGGAGGGCCTCGGCCTGGACGTCTGCTCCGCGGGCGAGCTGGAGCTCGCGGTCGCCACCGGGTTCCCGCCCGAGCACATCGTCCTGCACGGCAACGCCAAGTCCCCGCAGGACATGGAGGCGGCGCTGCGGCTCGGCGTGGGCCGCATCGTCATCGACAGCCCCTCCGAGATCGCCCGGCTCGCCGCCGCCGTCGGCCCGGACGGCCACCAGAAGGTGATGGTCCGCGTGGTGCCCGGCATCAGCGCGGGCGGCCACGACAAGATCCGCACGGGCACCGACGACCAGAAGTTCGGCCTGACCGTCGCGGACGGCTACGCACAGCACGCCATCGACCTGATCCGGGCTCAGCCGCAGCTCGAACTGACCGGTCTGCACTGCCACTTGGGCTCACAGATCACCGGTGTCGAGCCCTATCTGGCCGCGGTGCGCCGCATGGTCGACCTCATGGCGGGACTGCACCAGCGCTACGGCCTCGAACTGCCCGAGCTCGACCTCGGCGGCGGCCACGGCATCGCCTACCGCGCCGGTGAACCGGCCCTGGACATCACCGCGCTGGCCCGCGAGGTCCGCACGGAGCTGATCGAGGCGTGCGCGCTCGCCGGGCTCCGGGTGCCCCGCCTGATGATCGAGCCGGGGCGGGCCATCGCGGGCCCGGCAGGCGTCGCCCTGTACCACGTGCTCGCCGTCAAGCGCACCGTCCGGCACACGTTCGTGGCCGTCGACGGCGGCATGAGCGACAACCCCCGCCCCGCCCTGTACGGAGTGCGCTACGCGCCCCGCCTGGTGGGCCGCCACAGCACCGCCGAGCCCGCCGAGGTGACCGTGGTGGGCCGGCACTGCGAGGCGGGCGACGTCCTCGCCTCCGACGTCCGGCTGCCCTCCGACGTACGTCCGGGTGACCTGTTCGCAGTGCCGGTGGCCGGGGCCTACCACCTGTCCATGGCCTCCGGCTACAACCTGGTCGGCCGGCCGCCGGTGGCCGCCGTCAGGTCCGGGCACGCCCGGCTGCTCGTGCGGCGCGAGTCCCTGGCGGACCTCAGCGCCCGCGACGTGGGCCTGTAGCCCGCGCACCACCTCCTGTCCACCTCCGGGCGAGCGGCACGCACCCCTCGCCCGGAGGTGCGGCCCGTACCGACAGGGTGGTTGTGCATCCTCCCGTACCGCATCACCGTCTGAACGACGTGGCCCGCACCAGAGGGGCCGACAACGGCATCAACTACGTTGTGTGATGAAGCGGGTACGGTGCGTCACATGCCTGAAAGTGATCTTCTCTCCCGGGCCTCCCGGGCCTCCCGGGCCGCCGCCGCGATCCGGCGGACGCGGCGCCGCCGCCGCACCGTCGTCCTGCCCGGCGGCGCCCGCGCCCTGCTGCGCCCCGCCACCCTCCGCGACCTGCGCGCCGTCGCCGCCCTGCACGCTCTGTGCGCCCCGCTCCCGCCACGGCCCCGCTCCGGGTTCCCCGACCGTGCGGCGCTGCCCCGGCTGCTGGGCTCGCGGGCCGGGCGCGGCGTGCTGGCCGAGGCGCCCGGACGGCGCCCGGTCGGCTGGGCCTCGCTGGCCCAGGACGGGGACGGCGGCGACGCGATCCTGCTGGCCGCGGCTGCCTGGCGGGACCGCGGTCTGCTCGGTGTGCTGCTCGCCGCACTCGCCGAGACCGCGTACGAGTCCGGCTGCCGCACGCTACGGGTCTGCGCGGCACTCGACGACACTGCCGTGCGCCGGGCCGTGACGGACCTCGGGATGCCGTACGCGGTGGCGGGCCCCGACGGCGCCGACACCGTGTACACCCTGCGCCTGCCCGCCCCAACCGCCCCCGGCGGCACGGAGGTTCCCACGGCACGCCGCGACGCGGCACGCGCCACGTCGCACTGAGCCCCCACCGGCGCGGACGGCCCACGCGTGCGCGGCCGGATGACCCCTTCGACAATGGGGGAGTGCTGACCGTCCTGGTACTCGCCGGAACATCGCGGGCGAGCGAGCTGATCGCCCAGATCGAGGGCGTCCCCGAGCTCTCCGTCGTCTCCCACACCTACGACGGCGGTCTCGCCCTGGCCCGCGCCCGCACCCTGCTCCCCGACGTCCTGGTGATCGACCTCAGCGCCCGCTTCTCCGGCGACGCGACCGCGTTCCTCCACGAGGCCCGCCACCTCGATCCCCCCGTCGACCTGGTGGTGCACGAGGGCAGCCGGGTCCTCGGGACCGTGTGCCGGCAGAGCGGTGCGGTGCTCACCCCGGACGAGCGGTCGGGCGGGCTAGCCCGCACCCTGGCCGCACTCGCCCGTCACCATGCGCGGTGACGTCGAGGCCGATTGCGCGGACTCCGGGCACCCCGCACCCCGCACCCCCGTCCCGTGTCTGCTGTCAGCTAAGCCCCTGGGCGGCCGGGCCGCCCGACTGCTTGGGTGGCCCTATGGAGATCTTGGTTCTGGGAGGGACGGCCTGGCTGGGCCGGGAGGTGTCGCGGCAGGCGATCGAGCGCGGGCACCGGGTGACGTGTCTGGCCCGGGGTGAGAGCGGACAGGTCGCGGACGGGGCGCGGCTCGTCACCGCCGACCGGCGCGGGCACGCGGCGTACGAGCCGCTCCTCGACCGCACCTGGGACGCCGTCGTGGAAGTGTCCTGGCAACCCGGTTTCGTACGGGGCGCGTTGGCGGCCCTCGGCGACCGGGCCCGGCACTGGACGTACGTGTCCTCCGTCAGCGCCTACGCCTCCCACGCCGAGCCGGGCGCCGACGAGTCGGCCGCGCTGCTTCCTCCGGCCGACCGCGACGAGGCCGACCGCGAGCTGTACGGCGAGGCCAAGTCCGCCTGCGAGCAGGCATCCCAGGGTGCCGTCGGGGAGCGTCTCCTCGTCGCGCGCGCCGGGCTCATCGGCGGTCCGGGAGACGGCAGTGGGCGCTCCGGCTACTGGGCGGCCCGCTCCGCCCGCGATCCGCACGAGCCCCTGCTGGTTCCCGGCACACCGGCCCTGCCGACCCAGGCCATTGATGTGCGCGACCTCGCCGCCTGGCTGCTCGACTGCGCGGAGCGGGGCACCACCGGCACGTACAACGCCGTCGGTCCCGTCGTGCCGTTCGGGGAGTGGATCCGGCTGTCCCGCGAGGCAGGAGGGCACACCGGTCCCGTGGTCGCCGCCGACTCCGCGTGGCTGCTCGCGCAGGGCGTCGCCGAGTACATGGGCGTCGAGTCGCTGCCGATGTGGGTGGTCGAGCCCGGCTGGGAAGGGTGGTCGGCCCGCAGCGGGGCCGCGGCGCACGCCACGGGGCTGCGCCACCGGCCCCGCGCGGAACTGCTGGCCGACACCTTGCGCTGGGAGCGCGAACAGGGCCTGGACCGGGCCCGGCGCGCGGGGCTCAGTGCCGGTCGCGAGCGTGAACTGCTGGCAGCCTTGGGTCAGTTGGCCGACTGAACTGCCGGGATCCTTGGGTCAGTTGGCCGACTGAACTGCCGGCAGCCCTGGGCCGGTTGGCCGACTGGGCCTCCCTTTCCCTTTGCCGGCTCCGTGGCCCGGCTTCAGGGGGACCCTCACGGCCGGTACACGCACGCCGCGAGCCGCGCCTTCCACGTCCACCCCAGCGACTCGTACAGCGCCCGCCCCCCGTCCGTCGCGCCCAGAACGCCGACCGTAGCCCCCTCGGCCACGGCCCGGTCGGCCAGCGTGCGCATCACCAGGCCGCCAAGTCCCCGGCGGCGATGGGCGGGTGACGTCTCCACCTGGTCCACGACCGTCGCCCCGCCGACCACCGCCATCTGCCCCTTCGCGGCGAGCTCCCCGGCCCCGTCGTGCGCGCGGACGTAGGTGACCCCGGCCCGGGTCTCCGCCGACACCGTGTAGCCCTCGGGCGCCGCCGGGTGTGTCGTCCGCAGGTCCACGGCCATCAAGTGCCCGGTGTCCTCCTTGTCGACGATCCACCCCTCGGGCAGCCACGGCTCGACGTCCGCCGGCTCCGCGGGCACCTTCAGCCAGGTGTGCGGCACCGTCACCGCGGCGGCCGCCGCGCGCACCAGCGGCTCCCGGGCCTCGGTCACCACGTGCCGGCCCGCCTGGGCGGGCTTGCCCACCTCGATGTACCAGCCCCATGGGTGCGCCACCGGCCGCGGCGTCGCCCGCGAGACCGCCCAGCCCGCCGCCCAGATCCCGACCAGTTCCCGATCCACCAAGTCCCCCAAGTATCGTGCGCGTAACAGCCTCAACTGCTCTGAGGTTATTACAGAGGGCGGCTCGGATCGACCGGAATTCCGAGGAGGGCGACCTGTGCCGACGCGTGCGGGGCACGCCGTGGTCGACAAGGCGGGACAGAGCCCGGATCCGTCGACGTCACGGCGTGCGCCAGTGAACCCGTGGGCTCGTACGCGGAGTCGGCGCGGACGCGGGGTCCGTCAGCCGGTGGAGCCGAGACGCACGCTCTGCGCGGCCGTCCCGGTGGGCGCGTCCCACTGCGCGCCCACGCCCACCAGGTCCCAGCCCTGGCTGCACGAGGGGTCCGGGTAGACGAAGACCGTCGCGTCGGTGTCGTTGCCGAGGCGCACCGCACCGCCGGGGATCTGGAGGCAGACGTCGTTCGGCGGGTTGAAGAAGGCGTCCACGGTGCCGGTGTCGGCCCGGATGTAGGTGAGTTGGCCGCTGGCCGCGTGCGCGCTGGTCGGCACCGCCGCCACCAGCAGCAGCGCCGAGGCCGCCGCCATGAGCGGCCCGCCGAGCCGTCGCCGTAGTGCCGCAGCCGTCTGCCGTGATCGCTTGACCATGGTCGTTCCCCTGTCGCTTCTCGCTCGCGCCGAGAGGGTGCCGGGCATCCTCGCGCCCGACTCCCTTGTTCCTGGCGAGTGTTGTGGGCGCCGAGGGTCCGGGCCGGGCCGTCGGCGGGCAAACAGCCGGATGGGGTGAAGGTGCGTCGCGGAAGTGGCGTGCGCGGCATGCGCCGGGGGACGGCGCCGTGCTCCCGGCGCGCTCGGCCCGGTGGGTGTGGTGCTTCGGGCCCCTCAGGGGCGTGGCCAAGGGCGCCCGTCCAAGCGCTCGATCGCGTGGTTGAAGCGCTCCAAGTCCGCCGCGAACGTGGCGACTTCCTCCGCCGTCCAGTCGTCGAGCAGCTTCTCCAGGATCTGGAGGTTGCAGGCGCGGTCTGCGTCCAGGCTCTCCTCGCCCTGCTCGGTGACGCGGAACTTGCGGGCGATGCCGCCCCCGGGGTCGGGGATCCGCTCGACCAGGCCCGCGCGCATCATGGCGGCGGTCTGCCGGTTGAGGGTCGAGGTGTCCAGGCCGAAGGCGTCGCTGAGCTGGCTGATGGACTGGGGGCCGTCCATGCGCAGGCGGGTCAGCAGGATGTAGGCGCTGCGGTCGAGCTGCCAGCCCGCGGCCCGGGTGCGGGAGCCGAAGAGATAGCCGTGCCGACTGAGCAGCATCGCCTCGAACTCGACGCGCTGTGCGGACTTGTCCTTGCGGGGCATCGCGGCTCGTCCTTCCTGGCCCGGGCTCGCCGGAGTTGAGCTGGGGTTTCTCCTGGTTTCGGTGGCGGTGCAGGTATACCACGCAGGTCATGCACCCTGCATTCGTTGTGCATTATGCACACCGCATGTACGGTGCACACCGGTCGGCCCGCCGGAGCCGCCGCCCAGGCGCAGCCGGACCCGCCGCCCAGGAGCAGAGGGAGACCTGAGACCCATGGAAGACACCAAGCCCGGGCCCGAGGTGCGCCCGGGGCGCGTCGTCGGCGTGCTCGCGTTCGGCGGCATCGTGGCCGCGGTCATGCAGACCCTGGTGGTGCCGCTCATCGGCGACCTCCCGAGGATCCTCGACACCTCGGCGTCCAACGCCTCCTGGGTCGTGACCGCCACGCTTCTGTCCGCCGCCGTGTGCACCCCGATAGCGGGCCGGCTCGGCGACCTGTACGGCAAGCGCCGCATGCTGCTCGTCTGCACGCTGCCGC
>NZ_JBHYJB010000053.1:0-21669 GCF_042740175.1 Streptomyces sp. NPDC059009
ACACGCAGGCCCTGCTCCTCGGCCTTCGCCTTGGACTTGGAGCCCTCGTGCAGACCGACGCGCACGTCGACGCCCGAGTCACGCAGCGAGAGGGCATGAGCGTGGCCCTGGCTGCCGTAACCGATGACCGCGACCTTGCGGCCCTGGATGATGGACAGGTCGGCGTCGTCGTCGTAGAACAGCTCGGCCACTGGGAGTCTCCTATGTGTGCGGGTGTTGCGCCCCACCGTACGGCGGGCTGGGATAAGGAAGTTGTCGGATCTCGCGATACGAGAGGTCGCGCGAGGTCCTGGGAGCTCGGGTCGCGGGGGTCAGGCCGTGCGGTCGAGCGCCCGCAGGCTGCGGTCGGTGATGGAGCGGGAACCGCGCCCGATGGCGATGGTGCCGGACTGGACCAGCTCCTTGATGCCGAAGGGCTCCAGCATCTTGAGCATGGCCTCCAGCTTGTCACTGGAGCCGGTGGCCTCGATGGTGATGGCCTCCGGTGAGACGTCCACAGTCTTGGCGCGGAACAGCTGGACGATCTCGACGATCTGCGAGCGCGTCTCGTTGTCCGCACGGACCTTCGCCAGGACGAGCTCACGGGCCACGGCGGAACCGGGCTCCAGCTCGACGATCTTCAGGACGTTGACGAGCTTGTTGAGCTGCTTGGTGACCTGCTCCAGCGGGAGCCCCTCGACGTTCACCACGATGGTGATGCGGGAGATGTCGGGGTGCTCGGTGACGCCGACGGCGAGCGAGTCGATGTTGAAGCCGCGGCGGGAGAACAGGGCGGCGATCCGGGCCAGGATGCCGGGCGTGTTCTCGACCAGGACGGAGAGCGTGTGCTTGGTCATCTTCGTACTCCTCTTTCGCTCTCGGCCTCAGTCGTCGCTGTCGCCGAAGTCGGGGCGGACCCCGCGGGCGGCCATGACCTCGTCGTTCGAGGTGCCCGCCGCGACCATGGGCCAGACCTGGGCGTCCTCGTGGACGATGAAGTCGACCACGACGGGCCGGTCGTTGATCGAGTTGGCCTCTTCGATGACCTTGTCCAGGTCCTCGGGCCGCTCACAGCGCAGGGCGACACAGCCCATGGCCTCCGACAGCTTCACGAAGTCGGGGACACGGGTGCCGGCGCTCGGCTGCTTTCCGTCGGCCTCGGGGCCGCTGTGCAGCACGGTGTTGGAGTAGCGCTGGTTGTAGAAGAGCGTCTGCCACTGGCGGACCATGCCCAGGGCGCCGTTGTTGATGATGGCGACCTTGATCGGGATGTTGTTCAGGGCGCAGGTGACCAGCTCCTGGTTGGTCATCTGGAAGCAGCCGTCGCCGTCGATCGCCCACACCGTGCGGTCGGGCCGGCCGGCCTTGGCGCCCATCGCGGCCGGGACCGCGTACCCCATCGTTCCGGCGCCGCCGGAGTTGAGCCAGGTCGCGGGCTGCTCGTAGTTGATGAAGTGGGCGGCCCACATCTGGTGCTGGCCGACGCCCGCCGCGAAGATCGTGTCCTCGGGGGCGAACTCGCCGATGCGCTGGATGACCTGCTGCGGGGACAGCGTGCCGTCGTCCGGGTGGTCGTAGCCCAGCGGGTAGGTGTCGCGCCAGCGGCTGAGGTCCTTCCACCAGGCGCTGTAGTCGCCCGTGTGGCCCTCGGTGTGCTCGGCCTGGACGGCCTGGACCAGGTCGGCGATGACCTCACGGGCGTCCCCGACGATCGGCACGTCGGCCGCGCGGTTCTTGCCGATCTCGGCCGGGTCGATGTCCGCGTGGACGATCTTGGCGTACGGGGCGAAGCTGTCCAGCTTGCCGGTGACGCGGTCGTCGAAGCGGGCGCCGAGGGCGACGATCAGGTCGGCCTTCTGCAGCGCGGTGACGGCGGTGACCGCACCGTGCATGCCCGGCATCCCCACGTGCAGCGGGTGGCTGTCGGGGAAGGCGCCGAGCGCCATCAGCGTGGTGGTGACCGGCGCCCCGGTGAGCTCGGCCAGGACCTTCAGCTCGGCCGTGGCGTGCGCCTTCAGGACGCCGCCGCCGACGTACAGGACGGGCCGCTTGGCGGCGGTGATCAGCTTCGCGGCCTCGCGGATCTGCTTGGCGTGCGGCTTGGTCACCGGGCGGTAGCCGGGCAGGTCCTGGGTGGGCGGCCAGGAGAAGGTGGTCTGCGCCTGCAGGGCGTCCTTGGCGATGTCGACCAGGACCGGGCCGGGGCGGCCGGTGGAGGCGATGTGGAACGCCTCCGCGATCGTCCGCGGGATGTCCTCGGCCTTGGTCACCAGGAAGTTGTGCTTCGTGATCGGCATCGTGATGCCGACGATGTCCGCTTCCTGGAAGGCGTCCGTGCCGATCGCCTTGGAGGCGACCTGGCCGGTGATCGCGACCATCGGCACGGAGTCCATGTGGGCGTCCGCGATCGGCGTGACCAGGTTCGTGGCTCCGGGACCGCTGGTCGCCATGCACACCCCGACCTTTCCGGTCGCCTGCGCATAACCGGTCGCGGCGTGCCCCGCGCCCTGTTCATGACGGACCAGAACGTGCCGGACCCGAGTGGAATCCATCATCGGGTCGTACGCCGGAAGAATCGCGCCGCCGGGAATGCCGAATACCGTGTCGGCCCCGACCTCTTCGAGAGAACGAATGAGGGACTTCGCGCCCGTGACGTGCTCGACGGGAACGGACTGCTGTCCTGAGGATCGGGGCCGCGGCTGCGGATGGTGGGCCCCGGTGGCCTGCTCGGTCATCGGCATTCTCTTCTCGAAGCTGAGGGTTTTTTCGGGGTGTTATGCGGGAGTATGGCGGGTGCCTGTGCAACAAAAAACCCCTCGTGCCGGGAGGCAAGCGAGGGGAGCGCGTCGGGGGTGGTCAGTGGGTGTTTCCGGTGTTCAACCGGTTGATTCCCAACTTCAGCCGACGCGCTTTCCAAGTACGAGAATTCGAGTGGTGCGCATGGCACTGACCCTCCCCCCGGCACGCTGCGTGTGTCAAGTAGGTGGGACAGGGGTCTCATTATGTGAGCGGGGAAAGGCCGTGAGTCCCGACCCTCCGCCCCCCGCGTACGAGGCCGGAGGTCCCCCCGCGAAGACGGGCTCCACCGGTCCGTGCGGCACGGGGTACTGCCCGACCGTGAGGGCGCGGCGCAGCCGGTACTCGTCGAGCGGACCGGAGAAGGCCATGCCCTGGCCGTCGGTGCAGCCCATGGCGCGCAGCGCGATGACCTGTTCCGGCAGGTCCACGCCGTCCGCCACGGAGCGCAGGCCGAGGTCGCTCGCGATCCGCAGCAGCCCGGAGGTGATCTTGTGCAGGCGCGCGGACTCCACGACGCCCTCGATCAGGCTGCGGTCCAGCTTCAGCACGTCCACGGGCAGCCGCCGCAGGGCGGTGATCGCCGCGTAGCCGCTGCCGAAGCCGTCGAGCGCGATCCGGACGCCGAGCCGGCGCAGGGCCGTGAGGCGGCGCTCCAGCTCGTCGAGCGGGACCCGGGGGTCGCTGTCGGCGAGCTCGATGACGAGGGCGCCCGAGGGCAGCCCGTGCCGGGTCAGGAGCGCCTCGATGGAGCCGAGGGGCAGCGAGCGGTCGAGGAGGCGGCGGGCGCTGATGCGGACGGCGACCGGCACCACGTGCCCGGTGTGGGCGCGCGCGGCCGCCTGCTCGACGGCCTCCTCCAGGATCCAGCGGCCCAGCTCGGCGGTGCGGGCGCTGTCCGGGCCGGCTTCACGGCCGTCGCCCGCGTCGGACACGCGCAGGAACTCGGCGGGCGTGAACAGGATGCCCTGGGCCGAGCGCCAGCGGGCCTGGGCGGCGACGGAGGTGATGTCGCCGGTGTCGAGCGAGACCACGGGCTGGTGGAGCAGCGCGAACTCGCCGTCGTGCAGCGCCGAGCGCAGCCGCGTGGCGAGCTCCGCCTTGCGGACGACGTCGGCCTGCATCTGGGGGGCGTAGAGCTCCACCCGCCCCTTGCCCGCGGCCTTCGCGCGGTACATCGCGAGGTCCGCGTTGCGCAGCAACTCCCCCGCGCCGATGCCCTGTTCGGCGAAGGCGACACCGATGGACGCCGCCACGCGGACGTCGTTGCCGTCGATGGCGTAGGGCTGGGAGAGGGTGATTCTCAGCCGGTCGGCGAGTTCATAGATGTGCCGTTCTCTCGCGGCCTGGTCCCTCGTCCCGTCGCCGACGATGAGTGCCGCGAACTCATCGCCGCCGAGCCGGGATGCGGTGTCGCCCGCACGCACCGCCTCCTGAAGTCTGCGCGCCGCCTGGATGAGCAGTTCGTCGCCCGCCTGGTGGCCGATGGTGTCGTTGACGGCCTTGAAGCCGTCCAGGTCGATGAAGAGCACGGCCGTGCCCCGGTCGGTGGTGCGGCGGCCGGTGAGGGCCTGGCCGACGCGGCGCGTGAACAGGGCGCGGTTGGGCAGGTCGGTGAGCGGGTCGTGCTCCGCGTTGTGCTGCAACTGGGCCTGCAGGCGCACCCGTTCGGTCACGTCGCGGCTGTTGAAGATGAGGCCGCCCTGGTGGCGGTTGACGGTGGACTCCACGTTGAGCCAGTCGCCGTCGCCGGACTTGAAGCGGCACTCGATGCGGGTGGTGGGCTCTTCCACGGGGCTCGCGGCGAGAAATCTGCGGACCTCGTGGACGACCCGGCCGAGGTCCTCCGGGTGCATCAGCGAGGCCAGTTCGGAGCCGACGAGCTCCTCGGCCTCGCGGCCGTAGACCCCGGCGGCGGCCGGGCTGACGTAGCGCAGGATGCCGTTCGGCGCGGCGATCATGATGACGTCGCTGGAGCCCTGCACCAGGGAGCGGAAGTGGTTCTCCTTCTGCGCCAGTTCCTGGGTGAGCGTGATGTTGTCGAGCAGCATGATGCCCTGGCGCACGACGAGCGCGAGGACCACCGTGCCCGCCGTGAAGAGCACGACCTGGTCGACGCTGCGGCCGCTGAGGACGTTGTAGAGAATCCCCAACGTGCAGACGGCGGCGGCCAGATAGGGCGTGAGGGCGGCGAGGGACCCGGCGATGGGCCGCGTCGTCGCGTAGCGCTCACGGCCCTCGCCGCGGGCGCCGGCCGTCTCCTCGTCCGGCACGCTCACAAAGCTCTCGCCCTCGCGCGCATGCCCCCAGGGAGCGGCCCAGGGTGCGTACGCCAGGAGCAGTGAACCGGCGAACCAGCCCGCGTCCAGGAGCTGGCCCGAGCGGTAACTGGCGTGCAGCAGCGGCGAGGTGAACAGGGCGTCGCACATCACGGTCAGCGCGAGGGCGCCGATCGCGGTGTTCACCGCCGTGCGGTTGGCGGAGGATCGTCTGAAGTGCAGCGCCAGGACCATGCTGACCAGCGCGATGTCCAGGAGCGGATACGCGAGGGAGAGCGCGGCGTGCGCGACGCTGGGGCCCTCGAACTGCGCGGTGTGCGCGAGCGCGAGGCTCCAGGAGAGGGTGAGCAGCGAGCCGCCGATCAGCCACGCGTCCAAGGCGAGGCAGACCCAACCCGCCCTGGTCACGGGCCGCTTGGCGAGCACGAGAAGGCCGATGATCGCGGGCGGCGCGAAGCACAGGAAGAACAGGTCGGCGAGGCCGGGGCTGGGTACGGGGCGGCGCAGCACCACCTCGTACCACCCCCACACCCCGTTGCCGCAGGCCGCCATCGCGGAGGAGAGCGCGAAGAGCAGCCATGCGGGTCGAAAACGGCTGCGGCGGGTGCGGGAGTAGCGATAGCAGGAGACGGCGGCGGTGGCGGCGGCGATGCTGAGGCCGAAGTCGCCCATGATCAGGGCGACTCGGCCGGATCCCCAGCCGAGCGCGGAGCCCGTGGCGTACCCGCCGCAGATCAGCAGGAGCACGAACTGCGAGACCAGCCCCGAGCCGGAGCGCGGGGGACGGCGGGTCAGCGGGGTCCCGGGCGGCAGTGGCGTGTGCACGCCGCCGCCGTCGAGGACGACGGTCCCCGGGGACACGGAGGCGGGCCGGGCACTCACGTGGCCGCCCTGGTCCGCGCCGCGCCGCGGTCCGCCGGGCCGGTCTGACCCGGCCGGGCCGCACGCCGGTGGGCCGCCCGCTTGCGGCCGCTGTGCCGCGCCCGGTCCCGCGCCGAGAGCCGCTGTGTCTTCGGCGTACTCGGCGCATGCGGCCGTCGGCCACTGGATCGGTAACCGCCGCTCGTCCGGCAGCTCGCCAGGGCCCGCGACAGTAGCCTGCGGCGGTCCCGCCGCGTCGGATGGTTCGCCCATAGGCCGTGCATCGCCCGTCGCCCCCCTCGCAGTCTGAATTCACATCCCCGGCGCCGAACGGTGCACGGCGCAGCCCCTGTCGGGACGATACACCAGTCTCGTCACTCAGGGACATAGTTCCTCTACGCTCCGTGACTGCCAGCGGTGATGCGCACACGGGGCGCACGCGAGCGAGTGCGGAGCGTGCATGAACTGCCCTGGGAGCGGCGGCTATTCGGTTGTCAGTACGACGCCCACGAGCGGCTCCCCGGCGGCGTAGCGGGTGAGTTGGGCGGCGAGCATGCGCTTGGCGCGTGGCCAGAAAGCAGTGGTCGGTCCGCCCACGTGCGGGCTGATGAGTACCCCTGGAGCGTGCCACAGGGGGTGCTCCTGGGGCAGGGGTTCGGGATCGGTGACGTCGAGGGCCGCGGAGAGGCGTCCCGTGTCCAGTTCGGCGAGGAGCGCCTTGGTGTCGACGACGGGACCGCGGGCAACGTTGACGAGCAGGGCGCCGGTTTTCATCCGGGCCAGGAAGTCGGCGTTCACCAGGCCACGGGTCGCTTCGGTGAGCGGCGTCGTGAGGATGACGACGTCGGCTTCGGGCAGCAGCGCGGGGAGTTCGGCCAGGGGGTGCACGGGGCCGCGCTCCGTGGCACGGCCGGAGCGCGCGACGCGCGCCACCCGCGCGCACTCGAACGGGGTGAGCCGGTCCTCGATCGCACTGCCGATTGCCCCGTACCCCACGATCAGCACCGAGCTGTCGGCGAGCGCCCTGCGGAACCCGTTCCGCCACTCCCCCGTGCGCTGTCCCTCCACGAAGTCGGGGATCCCGCGCAGCGAGGCGAGGATCAGGGTGAGGGCGAGCTCGGCGGTACTGGCGTCGTGGACACCGCGGGCGTTGCACAGCTGCACACCCGGACCGAGTGACGGGATGCCCGGTGTCATGTGGTCGATGCCCGCGGAGAGCGTCTGGATGACCTCCAGGGACGTCATCGCGGCCAGCGGCGGTACGACGACCTCCGTGCGCTTGAGGTAGGGCACGACGTAGAAGGCGCAGTCGGCGGGGTCCGCCGGGTAGTCCGGGCCACCGTTCCAGTACCGGTAGTTGAAGCCCGCGGCGGCCGCGTCCGGGAGGCCCTCGATCTCGTCTTCCTCGAACGGAATCCATACGTCAGTGGTCATGACCTGGAGGCTAATCCGCACAGGGCGCGCGTGGCCTCCTCAGGGGCAGAGGTTAGTTTGGGTGACTCCGCGGCGAGAGTGGGAGGGCACGGCAGGTGGAGCGCAGGACGATCGGCGCGGGCGCGCTTCAGGTGGGCGCGGTCGGGCTCGGCTGCATGCCGATGAGCTGGGCGTACACCGGCTCGCAGCAGCGTGGCGACGCCTCGCTGCGGACGCTGCACGCGGCGCTCGACGCCTCGGACCGGGCCCCGGCCCTGCTCGACACGGCGGACATGTACGGGCCGTTCACCAATGAGCTGCTCGTGGGGCGGGTGGTGAAGGAGCGCCGTTCCGAGGCGTTCGTGTCGACCAAATGCGGCCTTCTTGTGGGCGAGCAGCACATCGTCGCCAACGGCCGTCCCGGCTATGTGAAGCGGGCCTGCGACGCCTCGCTGCGCCGGCTGCAGACCGACACCATCGACCTCTACCAGCTGCACCGGGCCGACCCCGAGGTGCCGGTGGAGGAGACCTGGGGCGCGATGGCGGAGCTGGTCGCGGCGGGGAAGGTGCGGGCGCTCGGCCTGTGCGCGGTGGGGGCGCGGGCGGCCCGGCGGCCGGGGACGGCGAGTGGCGGCCGTGGCCTGCACGACGCGACGATCCGGCAGCTGGAGCGGGTCCAACAGGTCTTTCCCGTCAGCGCGGTGGAGGCCGAGCTGTCCGTGTGGTCGCCGGAGGCGCTGGACGCACTGCTGCCGTGGTGTGCGGCGCGGGGTGTGGGCTTCCTCGCGGCGATGCCGCTGGGCAACGGCTTCCTCACCGGGACGCTGACGCCCGGTGAGGGCTTCGAGCCAGACGACGTGCGGGCGCGCCACCCCCGCTTCACCGCCGAGATGATGGCGGCGAACCAGCCCCTGGTGGTGGGGCTGCGGCGGGTGGCCGAGCGGCACGGGGCCACTCCCGCGCAGGTCGCCCTTGCGTGGGTACTGGCGCAAGGGCGTCAGGTGGTGCCCATTCCCGGCGCCAAGCGGGAGCGGTGGGCCGCGGAGAACGCGGGGGCGGCCGAAGTGGTGCTCTCCGAGGGGGACTTGGCGGAGCTGGCGGGGCTGCCGGGCGCGCTGGGGTCGTGGGACTGACCCGTACGCGCGCGCCGGGAACGAGAACGGGAACGGGAACCTTCCGGGCCGGTCCCGGTGTATGAACAGGTGAGCGCCGCGCGCAGCGCCCGGTGCCCTGCCCAGCGAAGGGAACCTGATCGTGTCGCGTTCTCAACTGTCCGCCGCAACCGCCGTGTTGGCCGCCGCCACCCTGCTGCTCACGGCGGGCTGCTCGTCCGGCGACGGGGACGGCGACAGCCCGCGCAAGGGCACCGCGTCCGGGCCCTCCGCCTCGCGTACGCCGTCGGGGAAGCCGAGTGGGAAGGCGCCCGCCGGGAAGGGGTCCGTCGAGGTCACGAAGACTCTCGCCAAGGGGCTGAAGTCACCGTGGGGGCTCGCGCCGCTACCCGGGGGCGACCTGCTGGTGTCGTCGCGGGACGAGGGCACGATCACCCGGATCGACGGGGAGAGCGGCGCGACGACCCCGGTGGGTTCCGTGCCCGGGGTGGCGCCGGGTGGCGAAGGGGGTCTCCTCGGGATCGCGCTGTCCCCGTCGTACGCCTCCGACCACATGGTGTACGCCTACTTCACCACCGAGTCGGACAACCGCATCGCCCGCATGATCTTCGACGAGAAGAAGCCCGAGGGGCAGCAGCTCGGTGCGCCGGACACCATCTTCAAGGGCATCCCCAAGGGCATGATCCACAACGGCGGCCGGATCGCGTTCGGGCCCGACAAGATGCTGTACGCGGGGGCCGGGGAGACCGGCGACCGGGGCCTCGCCCAGGACAAGAAGTCGCTCGGCGGCAAGATCCTGCGGCTCACCCCGGACGGCGAACCCGCCCCCGGCAACCCCTTCGGCGACGACTCCCCCGTCTACTCCTACGGGCACCGCAACGTTCAGGGTCTCGCCTGGGACGAGCAGAAGCGGCTGTGGGCCTCGGAGTTCGGGCAGGACACCTGGGACGAGCTCAACCAGATCAAGGCGGGCGACAACTACGGCTGGCCCGAGGTCGAGGGCAAGGGCGAGGGTGACGAAGGAGAGGGTTTCCACGCGCCGGTCGCACAGTGGAAGACGTCGGACGCGTCGCCGAGCGGGGTCGCCTACGCCGAGGGTTCCGTGTGGATGGCGGGGCTGCGGGGCGAGCGGCTCTGGCGGATCCCCGTGCGGGGCGTCGAGCCGGGCAGGGCCGAGCCGCAGGATTTCCTGAAGGGGAAGTACGGGCGGCTGCGGACCGTGGTCGCGGCGGGCGGGGACAAGCTGTGGCTGGTGACGAGCGAGACGGACTCCCGGGGGACGCCCGAGAAGGGGGACGACCGGATCTTGGAGCTGAAGGTGAAGTGAAGTGAGGTGAGAGGGGGCGGGCCGGTGGTGGGCCCGGACGGCCTCGTCCTCAATCGCCGGACGGGCTGGAAGGGTCCCCGTCCTTCGCCGGTGGCCTGACTATGACCTTCCCCGAGGACAGGTCGATCGGGCCCCGGCCCGGGTCGTTGTCGCCCGCGTCCTCGCGGGTCAGCTCCAGGCGGTTCTGCTCGTCCTCGGTGTGCTTACGGCCGGGCGCGAAGAGCTCCTCGAACGCGTTGAACACGGCGCCTCCTCGGGCCGAGTGGGTCTCTCCAGCGTAAGTGAGACCGGACAAAGGCCCGACGCGAGGTCGAAGGGGACAGCTGAGCCGCAGGTCAGGACGGGTCCGGGGAAGGAGAAGGGAACAGGTGGAGGCGGTGGGCCAGGGCCGCTGCCTCGCCGCGGCCCGTGACGCCGAGCTTGGCGAGGATGTTCGACACGTGCACGCTCGCCGTCTTCGGGGAGATGAAGAGCTCCTCGGCTATCTGGCGGTTGCTGCGGCCCGCCGCGACCAGGCGCAGCACGTCCCGCTCGCGGCTGGTCAGGCCGAGTGCCTCGGCCGGGTCGGCGGGCTGTGCCGGGGACTCGGCGGCGCGGGTCAGGCTGAGCCGGGCGCGCTGGGCGAGCGCGGTGACGGACTCGGCGAGGGGGCGGGCGGCCAGCTCCTCGGCGACCGCCCCGGCCAGGCGGAGCAGCTCGGTGGCCCGGTCGCGGTCGTCGGCGGAGGGTGAGCCGGGGGCGGCGAGCAGGGCGTGGGCCTGGCGGTGGCGCACCTGGGCCAGGTCGTAGGGGCGCTCCAGGGTCTCGAACGCGGTGACCACGTCGGCCCAGAGCTCCGGTTCGTCGAACCCGTCCGCGCGCCGCAGCTCGGCGCGGACCCACTCGGCGTACGCGATCCAGAGCGGATTCGGTGTGGTCAGGGACTTGGCGGCCGTGCGGATGCGCGCGACGGCGGCGGCGCGGCCCTCCTCGGCGGCGGGCAGTCCGCGCGCATCGGCCTCGGTCGTCGCCGCGGTGAGCAGGAGCGGCCAGGCATAGCGCTGCTGGGTCGCGGGGAGGTCGCTGGTCAGGGTCTCCTCGAGGAGGGCGCGGGCCTCCAGGGGGCGGCCGCGGCCCGCGGCGATGCCCAGGGCGATCGTGGCCAGGGGCAGGTAGTACTGCGGCATGGGGTCGTGGATGCCGTACTGGCCGCGGGCGGCGTCCAGTTGGGCCTCGGCCTCGTCCAACTCGCCACGGCCGAGCGCGACGTAGGCGAGCTTGACGGCCGCGGAGCCGCGGGGCTTGGCGCTGAGCGCGGTGCGGCGCACGGTGCTCGCCGCCTCGACGGTCTCGGTCCAGCGGCCGAGGGAGAACAGCGACTCCGTCTTGTTGGCCAGGACCCAGCCCGCGGTGTCCAGGAGGCCGTGCTCGCGGCAGCGCGCGTACCCCTCGTCGCACGCCCGCACCGACTCCGCGTGGCGGCCCGCGCTCTCCAGGGCGGACGGGAGGTTGACGTGGATGTGGCTGACCTGCGCGACCAGGCCGAGTGCGAGGGAGCGCTCGCGCGCCCCGTACAGCTCGGCGATGCCCTCGTCGACGGAGCCCGCGTCGACGAGGAGGCCGCCGAGGGTGATGCGGGCGTTCTGTTCCACGTTCTCCGCCTTGACCATGCGGGCGTAGTCGACGGCCCGCTCGGCGGCGGCGAGGGCCTCGGGGCCGGGGTTGTGCAGCATGCCCCAGGACGCGACGTGGGCGAGGACGTCGGCGTGCACCTCGGACGGCGGCAGGCCCCGCACCAGCTCCTGGGCGGTGGCGGTCTCCTCCCAGCCGTCGCCCCGGGCGAGCGAGGAGACGAGGCGGGCGCGCTGGATCCAGAACCAGGCGGCGCGCAGAGGGTCGCGGCCGTCCTCCAGGTACCGCAGGGCGCGCTTGGTGATCTTCAGCGAGCGTTCCTTCTCGCCGCCGTGCCGGCCGGCGACCGCGGCCTCGGCCATCAGGTCCAGGTACTCGAGGGGCGTGGCGGGGTCGCAGCCGCAGGAGGGGTACGCCTCGGCGTAGTCGACGGGGCGCAGCGCGGCGCGGGTCTCCTCGGGGGCGTCGTCCCACAGCTCCATCGCCCGCTCCAGGAGCCGCAGTTGCTCCGCGTACGCGTGGCGGCGGCGGGCCTCGACGGAGGCGCCGAGCACGGCGGGCAGGGCCTTGGCCGCGTCGTGCGCGTGGTACCAGTACGTGGCCAGGCGGGCGGCGCGCTGGTCGGCGGCGACCAGGGCCGGGTCGGCCTCCAGGACGCCGGCGAAGCGGCGGTTGATGCGGGAGCGCTCGCCGGGCAGCAGGTCGTCGCTGACGGCCTCGCGCACCAGGGAGTGGCGGAAGCGGTAGCCGTCGCCGTCCTCCGACGCGAGCAGGATGTTGGCGCCGACGGCGGCCCGCAGCGCCTCGATGAGGTCGTCCTCGGAGAGCCCCGCGACGGCGGCGAGCAGCGCGTACTCCACGGTCGAGCCGCCCTCGGCGACGAACCGCGCAACTCGCTGGGTGTCCTCGGACAGCGCCTCGACGCGGACCAGGAGGAGGTCGCGCAGCGAGTCGGTGAGCGAGGCGCAGTTGCCCTCGCTGCCCGTGGCGACGGCGAGCTCCTCGACGAAGAAGGCGTTGCCGTCCGAGCGGTGGAAGACGTCGTCCACCAGCTTGGGGGCGGGCTCCGCGTCGAGGATCCCGGCCATCTGGCGGGCCACCTCGTCGCGGGTGAAGCGGGCGAGCTCGATGCGGCGGACGGTGCGCAGCCGGTCCAGCTCGGCGAGCAGGGGGCGCAGCGGGTGGCGGCGGTGGACGTCGTCGGCGCGGTAGGTGGCGAGCAGGACGAGGCGGCCGCCGCGCAGGGTGCGGAAGAGGTAGGCGAGCAGGTGGCGCGTGGAGGTGTCGGCCCAGTGCAGGTCCTCCAGGACGACGACGAGGGTGCGGTCGGCGGCGAGGCGCTCCAGGAGGCGGGCGGTGAGCTCGAAGAGGCGGGCCGTGGCGTCCTCGCCGCCGCGTCCCGCCGTCACGTGCGGGGCGTCGCCGAGCTCGGGCAGGAGCCGGGCCAGCTCGTCCTCCTGGCCCTCGGCGGCCGCGGCGAGCTCGTCCGGGAGCCGGCGGTGCAGGGCGCGCAGGGCGGTGACGAAGGGGGCGAAGGGCAGTCCGTCGGCGCCCAGCTCGACGCAGCCGCCGACGGCGACGACGGCGCCGCGCGCGCGGGCGGCGGCGGTGAACTCCTCGACGAGGCGGGTCTTTCCGACCCCGGCCTCGCCGCCGAGCAGCAGCGCCTGGGGTTCGCCCGGGGCCGCGGGGGAACCCTCGGCGCGGGCGAACGCATCGTTCAGTACGCCCAGTTCGTCGGCTCGGCCGACGAACACCGGGCTGACGGACCTGGTCTCCACACCCGGGAGCATCGCACAGGCCGCTGACATCGCGGTACGGCCTGTCCCAGAAGACGAGACCGGGGCCAGGACGGGAACGGACGGGACCACAAGGGGCGGGACCGGGACGGACGGGACCACGACGGACAGGATCGGGACGGACGGGACCGCAACGGACGAGACCGGGACGGCGGTGGGCCGTCCCGGTCTCGGTGCTGGTGACGCTGGTGACACCGGTGTCGCTCGGGTCAATGGGCTGCCCGGCGTCCCCGTCTCCATCAGGCGGCCCGTGTGAACCGGGCCCGGCGGAGCAGCGGTGCGCTCACCCGCCCCTCCGCCTCGTGGCGGGCCGAGCGGCGGGCGGTCCTGCGCCCGTCCCGGGCCTCGCGGACCAGCCGCTGGTGGTCGGCCTTGAGGGCCTGCTCGGCGGTGCGCAGCTGGTGCAGTTCGTACTCGAACATCTTGTTCCCCTTGGGTCGGTCCCGGTATCGCGGTTCCGTTCTCCGCGATGCCTCAACTTTCCCGTCCCAGGGGGGTGCGCCACATCGGGCGAGTGCCTCATGTTGCGGGGGTGGGGTGCCTTAGATCCCGCGTACGCGGGCGGGGACCGCCTTAGAGGGTCCTGGGGACCCCCCTTAGCTGGTCGACGGGAGCCCGAGCAGCAGGTCCGTGTACTTGGCGATGGCGAGCAGCAGCCCGAGCACGCCCAGGGCCACGCCCGCCCAGGCCACCGACTTGATCCAGGGGGCCTGCGGGCGGCCGGGGACGCCGAACGCGGGCCGGGCCAGGACGACGACGCCGACGACGAGGGCGGCGAGCGCGAAGGCCCCGGCGTACAGGGCGGTGGCGTGCCAGGCGTCGCCGTACAGCGCCTCCACCTGCTTGCCGACGCTCGCCGACTGGGCGGTCTTGAGCTGGCCCATCAGGTTCTCGCGCGCGGAGGCGACGGTGCCGATCCAGCCTCCGGAGAGGCCGATGACGCCGAGCGCGGCGGCGACGACGGCCGCGGCGCCCTGGCCGACGCCGGGCGTCTTGGCGGGGGCCGCGGACTCGACGAGCTCGTCCTCGGTGTCGTCCTCGTCCTCTTCCAGGTCGGCCGCGGTGCCGGCGGCGTCGCCCTTGGACACCTCGACCGCGGCGTCCGCAGGCTCGGCCGCCTCGTCCTTGGCCGCCTCGTCCTTGCCCGCTTCGTCCTTGGCCGTCTCGTCCTTGGCCTCGGCCTCCGTGGCCTCGGCGTCCTTGGCGGTCTTGGCGGCCTCGTCAACTGTCTTGGTTCCCATGCTCCGCACCGTACGGACGGAGTCTGAGAAGTCCCTTACCGTTTCTGAGAGTTCCCTTAACGGGCGTCCTGCTCGGCCTCCCGGGCCGCCTTCCACTCCGGCGCGAGCACCGACCAGACCTCCATGTCATGGCGGATTCCCTGCCACGGGAAGCTCTCGCGCAGGACGCCGTCCTTGGTCATGCCGAGGTTCTTGGCGACGCGGATGCTGGGCGTGTTGCGGGAGGAGACCAGCCACTCCACGCGGTGCATCCCGCGCTCGTACACGGCCCAGTCGATGACGGCGCGCGACGCCCGCCGGGCCAGTCCGCGCCCGGCCGCCGAGGGCTCCAGCCAGATGCCGACCTCGCAGGTCTCGTTCGGCACGTCGAAGATCCGGAAGAGCACGCCGCCGACGAGCGCCCCGTCCTGCCGGATGCCGTACAGGCGCCCGGTGTCGGCGGCCTGCTTGTCGGCGTAGGTCTGGAGGATCCTGCGCGCCGACTCCAGGTCCTCGGCGAGCACGGTCAGCGGGACCCAGGCGCCCGCGTACTCCCGCGAGCGGTCGCACAGGGCGAGGAGGTCCGCCGCCTGCCAGGGCTCGAAGGGCCGCAGCTCCGCGCCGTCACCGAGAGATATCGCGAACATGCTCCAAGTCCTCCACGCGGTCGATTCCGTCGATCGTCTGCGCAGGGATCTTCGCATGGGCCTGGTGGGCCTGGCGGCACTCCGGCGGCTCGATGCTCAGCCGCGGCAGCCAGCGGTCGAGGCGTCGCGGCAGCCACCAGTTGGCGCCGCCGAGGAGGTGCATGAGCGCCGGGACGAGCAGGGTGCGGAGCACGAAGGCGTCGAGGGCGACCGCCGCCGCGAGGCCGATGCCGAACATCGCGATCACGCGGTCGCCGCTGAGCACGAAGGCCAGGAAGACCGAAATCATGATCACGGCCGCGGAGTTGATCACGCGGCTGGTCTCGGCGAGGCCGACCCGGACGGCGACGCGGTTGTCGCCGGTCTCCAGCCACTCCTCGTACATCCTGCTGACCAGGAACACCTGGTAGTCCATGGAGAGCCCGAAGAGGACCGAGACCATGATCACGGGCAGGAAGGGTTCGATGGGGCCCGCCCGGCCGAGGCCGAGCAGCTCGCTCCCCCAGCCCCACTGGAAGACGGCGACGACGATCCCGAAGGCGGCGGCGACCGCGGCCACGTTCATCGCGGCGGCCTTGAGCGGTATGCCGACCGAGCGGAAGGCCAGCAGGAGCAGCAGACAGCCGAGGCCGATCACGACGCCCACGAAGAGCGGCAGCTTGCCGACGATGATCTCCGCGAAGTCGTCGTAGCCGGCGGTCACGCCGCCGACGTGCAGGTCGAGCGAGGTGCCGGACTCGGCCCGCGGCAGCACGTCGTCGCGCAGGTGGCTGACGAGCTCGCTGGTCTGCTGGGACTGCGGGGCGGAGGTGGGGACGACGGTGAGGAAGGCGGCGTCGCCGTTCGCGTCGTAGGTGACCGGGCTGACGGAGGCGATGCCCTCGGTCTGCTTCAGGGTCTGGCCGAGGGTGTCGAGGGCGAGCCGGTCGGACGGGTCGTGCACCTCGGTGACGAGGGTGAGCGGTCCGTTCACGCCCGGTCCGAAGCCGTCGGCGAGCAGGTCGTACGCCTGCCGTGTGGTCGACGACTTGGGGTTGTTGCCCTGGTCGGAGGTGCCGAGGTGGAGCGAGAGCGTGGGCAGCGCGAGCAGGGCCATCACGGCGACGGCGACGGCGCCGAGCAGCTTGGGGTGGCGCTCCACGAAGGCGGACCAGCGGGCGGCGAGGCCGGTGGGGAGCTCCGGCTGCGGGCCCTGTTCGGCGAGGCGGCGCCGCTCTCTGCGGCTGAGGGCGCGCGGCCCGATGTACGCGAGCAGGGCGGGCAGCAGCGTCACGGAGGCGGCGACGGTGAGCACGACGGTCAGGGAGGCGGCGATCGCGACGCCGTTGAGGAAGCTGAGGCGCAGGATCAGCATGCCGAGGAGGGCGATGCAGACGGTGGCGCCCGCGAAGACGACGGCCCGTCCCGTGGTGGCCACGGCCCGCTCGGCGGCTTCGGCGACCGGGAGCCCGCGTTTGAGGCCCTTTCTGTGCCGGGTCACGATGAACAGCGCGTAGTCGATGCCGACGCCGAGCCCGATGAGGGTGCCGAGCATCGGCGCGAAGTCCGCGACGGTCATGACGTGCCCGAGCAGCACGATCCCCGCGTACGCGGTGCCGACCGACACCAGCGCGGTGGCGATGGGCAGCAGCGAGGCGGCGAGCGAGCCGAAGGCGAGGAAGAGGACGACGGCGGCGACGGCCACGCCGACGATCTCGGCGGTCTGGGCGTGCTTGGACTCGGTGAGCCCGACGGCGCTGCCGCCCGCCTGCACCTCCAGGCCGTTGCCGGCGGCCCCCTGGGCGAGGTCGACGACGGCCTGCGCGTCGGCCTTGTCGATGTCGGTGGCCTGCTCGTGGAAGGTGACGGCGGCGTAGGCGGTGCGGCCGTCCTGGCTGATCTGTCCGGCGCCCTCGTCCCCGTAGGGGCTGGTCACGGAGGCCACGGCGGGCAGGTCCGCGATCTTGTCGAGGGCGCGGGTCATGGTCTGCTCGACGTCGGCGGCGCGCACGGTGCCGCGTTCGGTGTGCCAGACGATGCTGCCGCTGTCGCCGCCGAGGCCGTCGAAGCCCTCGTTCAGGAGCTGTGCGGCGCGGCCCGACTCGGTGCCGGGGACCTCGTAGTCGTTCGAGTACGCGGCCCCGGCGAGCGAGGCACCGGCGGCGGTGCCGCCGAGGGCGAGGAGCCAGAGCAGGACGACTACGAGGCGGTGCCTGACGCACCACCGTGCGAGTGCGGCCACGGTCTGCTCCCGGGTGGTTCATGGAGATGGTGGATCTTTATCGGGAACAGCCGAGAACGAACCGAACGACCCGCAAAGACACTTGAGGACACTTGAGCGATGCGCTGACACTCTTGCACCCGGTAGAGATCCTTTGTCCCTTTCGTGGGCTTACTCACAAGTACGTGCGGGGGCTCACATCTCTGTGGGTGCGAGCCCCCGCCCGCGCATGCCTTTGGCCTTGCGATGACGGGCCTTTCGGCGCGACGACGGGCCCTTCGGCCTCAGCCGGAGACGCTCGCGCGCCCGTTCTCGATGTGTCCCATCAGGCGCCGCCGGAAGCCGGTGTCGCCGTGTGCGGTGACCTCGACGTCGTACCAGCCGTGCTCGGCGGCGGTCGGCCAGGCCAGGGTGCGGCTGCTGCCGGCCCGGACCCGCACGACGCGCGTCCGCGCCCTTATGTCCCCTTCATCCACATATCCAAGGGGCTTGACGGTGAAGACGATCTCCTTGCCGCCCCGGTTGGCCACTGTGACGTGGATCTCGCGGCGGCTGATCGCCGACGTCACCTCGGCGGTGGTCCGCCGCGAGCCCGCGAACTCGCGCCGGAAGCCGTTCGGCCCGGTGACCGTGAAGGCGTACGTGTCCCCCGGCACCGGCACGGTCCAGGTGCCCTTGCGGGCGACGTCCTGGTGCTGCGGGCGGGCGAACTCACCCGCGTACGGGTAGAGCGCGAAGTGCGCGCTGGAGCGGCCGCCGTTGCGCAGCCGCACCACGAGCCCGCCGTCGGCGCCCGCCCGTACGTCGGCGTCCGGCTGATAGGGCAGCGGGCGGGCGGGGCGGGTGCCCGGCTCCTGTCGCGGCATGGACTGCTGCGCGGGCGGCTGCGGGGCCCAGCGGCCGCTGAACTCCGGGATGGCGCCGGGCTGTTCGACGGCGGGCTGTCTGCGGGCCCGGCCGAAGTCGAAGGCGCCGGTGAGGTCGCCGGTGACCGTCCGCCGCCAGGCGCTGATGTTGGGCTCCTTCACCCCCGTCCACTTCTCCAGGAAGCGCACCACGGAGGTGTGGTCGAAGACCTCCGAGCAGACGTAGCCGCCGACGCTCCACGGGGAGACGACGAGCATCGGCACCCGCGCCCCGAGCCCGGTGGGCAGCCCCTCCCAGCGCTCCTCCTGGTCCACGGCGGAGTCGGTGCCCGGCACGGGCGGCGGCACGTGGTCGAAGAAGCCGTCGTTCTCGTCGTAGTTGATGAGGACGACGGTGCGGCGCCACACCTCGGGGTGCGAGGCGAGGGCGTCGAGGACCTTGTAGACGATGGTCGCGCTGTGGATGGGCGAGGAGACGCTGGGGTGCTCGGAGTCCTGCGCGGACGGCACCAGATAGCTGACCTTCGCGAGCTTCCCGGCGGCGACGTCCTTGCCGAACTCCTCGGCGAGCTTCCCGGTCGGCACGCGCCTCAGGCCCCGCTCGAAGAGCGACCGCTCGCCCTTCGTCAGGGCAGCGACTCCCTTGTCCAGGGCGGCGAGCAGCGTGGTCCGCTCGGCCTCGTCCTTGGCGTCGCGCACCTTGGCGTAGAACGCCTCCATGTACGTGAGGTCGCCGAGCCCGGCGCCCGCGAGCGCCTTCTTCGCGATGGCCTTGAAGGTGGTGAAGAACTCGATCTGGTTGTCGGTGAAGTTCTCCCACTCCGTGTACGTCTGCCAGCTCACGCCCGCCTTCTCCAGGCGCTCCGCGTAGGTGCCCCAGCCGTAGCCGGGGTGCTTGCCCTCGTCGTACGCGTCGTTGCCGACGGCCCGCTTGCCGTTCGCCTCGTATCCCGTCTTCCCGCTCCACAGGTGGTTGCGGTTGGGGCTGGTGGAGGTGTGGATGGAGGAGTGGTAGGCGTCGCAGACCGTGAAGGTGTCGGCGAGTTCGTAGTGCAGCGGGATGTCCTCGCGCGTGTAGTACGCCATGGTGGCGGCGGTCTTGGCGGTGATCCAGCCGTCCATCCAGCCGTCGTGCCACGCCGTGGCGCCGCCGCTCCAGGAGTGGTCGAGGGCGCCGATGTACTGGAGGTCCTTCTTCTGCGCCGCGGCGGCCGCGCGCACCGGGAAGGGCAGGATGGTGCGGAGCACGCCGGGCTGCTCGAACACGGGTCTGCCGCCGGGGAGTTGGATCGCGGCCCGGTCGCCGAAGCCGCGGACGCCGCGCAGGGTGCCGAAGTAGTGGTCGAAGGAGCGGTTCTCCTGCATGAGGATCACCACGTGCTCGACCGAGCCGAGGCCGCCCTTCGGGGGTTCCTGCGCGAGGGCCCGCTGCAGCGAGGGCGGCAGGAAGGACCCGACGGCGGCGGCGCCGAGCGCGCCGCCGCCGATGGCCATGAGCCGCCTGCGCGACAGCTCGGTGGCTGTGCGCTCGGATTCGGCTCCACGCTGCTCTGCGGTCACGTCCCGACCTCCCAGTCGTGTTCAAAGGTTTGTTGCTGATCCATTGAGGTACGGCCGGGACGCTATTCACTTCATGTGGCGAGGGGAAGACCCCGGGACGACTTGAAGGTGAATTGGCGTCAGCACGAGGCTTTGAGCCAGGACGTGTACGGAGGCGGTCCGTTGACCCGCCCGTCCACCGGGCGGCAAAGTGTCGCACCGTCAACTTCATATCTCTGGGGGGAACTTGAACAGCATCGGCCACTTCATCGGGCCGGACTCCGCTCCCGACCGCTATCGCCTGCTCAACTCCATCGGCCGGGGCGGCGAGGCCGTGCTCTACCGGGCGGAGATCCAGCTGGACGGGGCGCCGGAGACCGTCGTCGCCAAGGTGCTCGACTCCGGCACGACCCTCACGCCCGACCAGTTCGAGCGGCTCAGCACCAAGTGGAACGAACAGGCGGAGCTCCTGCGCTTCGTGGGACGGCCGGGCGTCGTCGGCGTGCGCGAGCACTTCGAGGGGCCGCCCCTCCACGGGGCCGGGCAGGCGTCGACGGCCGCCGGGCGTGCGCTCGTCCTCGTCATGAACCACGTCGACGGCCTCGACCTGCGCGACTGGCGCGCCGAGCGGACCCTCGCCACGCACCAGGAGCGGCGCGAGGTGAGCCGCGCCCTGGAACAGCTCGCCGACGTCCTGGACTGGCTGCACTCCGGCGGCGCGACACCCTCGGGCCGCCCGGTCGTCCACGGCGACCTCTCCCCCGGCAACGTGATGGTGGACGCCCACGGCCAGGCGACGCTCGTCGACTTCGGCCTGAGCAAGCTGACGGCGGACCACCAGACGGCGGAGGTGTGGTTCACCCCGGGGTACGCGGCACCGGAGGTCTTCGAGGGCAAGCGCACCCCGAACACCGACCGCTACGCGTTCGGGGCCCTCGCGTACTTCCTCCTGAGCGGCCAGTCACCGCCCGGCACCCCGGAGCAACTCCGGGCCGCGTACGACCGGTTGCCCCAGGTCGCGGCGCTCCCCCCGGACCGCAGGGAGCGCGTCCTCGCCCTCTGCGCGACGGATCCGGCGGGGCGGCCGGAGAGTCTGCGGGCGTGGGTGAAGGATGTGCGGGACGCGGTGGTGTCGACGACGGGGCCCGCTCCGGGCACGGTCCTCGACGCGGTGCCGCCGCAGCCCACGGCGGCATCGGTCACGCAGCGCCCGCCCACCGAGGTGACGCAGGCGCTGGTGACGCAGGCGCTGCCGCCGTCACCGCCGCCGGGCACCGCGTTCCCGGCGGCGACACCCCCGTCGGCCCCGGCCCCGGCGAAGAAGTCCCGCTCCGTCCTGGTCCCCGTGCTCGCGGTGGCCCTCGCGGCCGCGCTGGGCGGCATCGGCGTACTGGCCCTGGCCAAGGACGACGACAAGGCGGGCGGCGACGCGAAGCCGGGGCCGACGGTGACCGTGACCAAGCCGTCCGGGCAGGGCGGGGGTTCGGGGGACGACGGAGCCGAGACGTCGGCCGGACCGAGTGACGGCGCGAGCAATCCCGGGGAGGTCGCGGCCGCGGACGAGGAGTCGCTCACGGAGCACTCGCCGGTCGACGGCGACGAGACCCTGAAGACCCAGAGCGCCTCGATCGACAGCATCGACTACGACAACGCGCTGGTCAGCGAGGTGGACTCGTGCAACGGCTACGCGGAGTACAACCTCGACCGGTCCTGGTCGACCTTCGACGTCGTCGCGGGCATCGAGGACTCCTCCAAGGACTACTCCGCGCGGCTCGACATCAAGATCGACGGCAAGTCCCTCTTCGGCGGCAAGCTCGACCTGGGCAAGCCCCAGAAGCTGTCCCTGAAGGTCAAGAACGGGCTGCGCCTGACCATCAACTTCGCCGACCTGAACGGCAATTGCGACATGGGCGTCGTCGCCCTCGGCAAGCCCACGCTCAAGAAGTGAGAACGCGGAGGGGCGGGGGGCCGCAAAGGTGGGCCGCCCCCCCACCCCGAACAGCTAAGCACCGGGACGCAA
>NZ_JBHYJB010000053.1:21679-68651 GCF_042740175.1 Streptomyces sp. NPDC059009
GGCTCACTATGTGACACCGCGGCGGGGGGCCCCCCCCACCCGGGGCGCCGCCCCAACTCCCGTACAGGAGAAGCCCGTGCACGAAAGGCCCGTACACGAAAGGCCCGTACAGGAAAAGCCCGTGCAGGAAAAGCCCGTACAGCTGACGGCTAGCCCTCGCTCACGCCCAGCTGCTCCAGGATCAGCTCCTTGACGCGCGCGGCGTCGGCCTGGCCACGGGTCGCCTTCATGACGGCACCCACCAGCGCGCCCGCCGCCGCGACCTTGCCGCCACGGATCTTGTCGGCGATCGCCGCGTTGCCCGCGATCGCCTCCTCGACGGCCTTCGTCAGCGCGCCGTCGTCCGAGACGACCTTCAGGCCGCGCTTGTCGACGACCTCGTCCGGCGTGCCCTCGCCCTTCAGGACGCCGTCGATGACCTGGCGGGCCAGCTTGTCGTTCAGGTCGCCGGCGGCGACGAGCTCGGAGACGCGGGCCACGTGCTCGGGCGTGATGGGCAGCGCGCCCAGCTCGACGCCCTGCTCGTTGGCGCTGCGGGCCAGCTCACCCATCCACCACTTGCGGGCCGAGGCCGAGTCCGCGCCGGCGTTGATCGTGGCGACGATCGGGCCGATGGCACCGGCGTTGCGGATCGACTGCATGTCGTGGGCGGTGATGCCCCACTCCTCGATCAGCCGGTTGCGCTGTGCGAGGGGCTGCTCGGGGAGCGCGGCGCGCAGCGACTCGACCCACTCGCGGGACGGGGCGACGGGCACCAGGTCGGGCTCCGGGAAGTACCGGTAGTCCTCGGCGTTGTCCTTGATGCGGCCCGACGTCGTGGAGCCGTCCTCCTCGTGGAAGTGACGGGTCTCCTGGACGATCGTGCCGCCGGAGGACAGCACCGCCGCGTGCCGCTGGATCTCGAAGCGGGCCGCGCGCTCCACGGAGCGAAGGGAGTTGACGTTCTTCGTCTCGGAGCGCGTGCCGAACTTCTCCGTCCCGTTGGGACGCAGCGAGAGGTTCACGTCGCAGCGCATCTGGCCCTTGTCCATGCGGGCCTCGGAGACGTCGAGCGCCTTGATGACCTCGCGCAGCTCGGCGACGTACGCCTTGGCGACCTCGGGGGCCCGGTCGCCCGCGCCCTCGATCGGCTTGGTGACGATCTCGATGAGGGGGATGCCCGCGCGGTTGTAGTCGAGCAGCGAGTGCGAGGCGCCGTGGATGCGGCCGGTGGCGCCGCCCACGTGCGTGGACTTGCCGGTGTCCTCCTCCATGTGGGCGCGCTCGATCTCCACACGGAAGATCTCGCCGTCCTCCAGCTGCACGTCGAGGTAGCCGTTGTAGGCGATCGGCTCGTCGTACTGGGAGGTCTGGAAGTTCTTCGGCATGTCCGGATAGAAGTAGTTCTTCCGGGCGAAGCGGCACCACTCGGCGATCTCGCAGTTGAGAGCGAGGCCGATCTTGATGGCGGACTCGACGCCGATCTCGTTGACGACCGGCAGCGCGCCGGGCAGGCCGAGACAGGTCGGGCACGTCTGGCTGTTGGCGTCCTGCTTCAGCTCGGTCGAGCAGCCGCAGAACATCTTCGTCTTGGTGCCGAGCTCGACATGGACCTCGAGGCCCATGACGGGGTCGTACGACGCCAACGCGTCCTCGTACGACAGAAGTTCGGTGGTCACGATGGAAACTTTCCCTCTCAGCCCAGCAGGACGTCGTCGTCGCCGAGGCGCTTGAGCTCGCGCACCAGGAGCGCGACGCCGGTGACGATGGCGGCGGCGGACACGGCGGCGTCGATCAGGCGCAGCGTGTCGCCCTCGAAACGAGCCTTCTTGGCCTGCTTGACCACGCTGATCGCGCCGAACGCGGTGGTGCCGATCGACAGATACGTACCGGTCTTGGACTTCTTGAAGCCCTTGGCCTTGCTCACAGCACTACTCACAGCGACGGAGCCTCCTCAAGCAGCGGGTGGCCCCACTTTTCCACGAAGGCGGCCTCGACGGCAGCGCCCACCTTGTACAGGCGGTCGTCCTTCATGGCGGGGGCGATGATCTGGAGCCCGACGGGCAGGCCGTCCTCCGGCGCGAGGCCGCAGGGCAGCGACATGGCGGCGTTGCCCGCCAGGTTGGTCGGGATCGTGCACAGGTCCGCGAGGTACATCGCCATCGGGTCGTCGGCGCGCTCGCCGATCGGGAAGGCGGTGGTCGGCGTGGTCGGCGACACGATGACGTCGACCTGCTCGAAGGCCGCCTCGAACTCGCGGGTGATGAGCGTGCGGACCTTCTGGGCGCTGCCGTAGTACGCGTCGTAGTAGCCGGAGCTGAGCGCGTACGTGCCGAGGATGACGCGGCGCTTGACCTCGTCACCGAAGCCCGCCTCGCGGGTCAGCGCGGTGACGTCCTCGGCCGACTTGGTGCCGTCGTCGCCGACGCGCAGGCCGTACCGCATGGCGTCGAAGCGCGCGAGGTTGGACGAGCACTCGGACGGGGCGATCAGGTAGTACGCGGACAGGCCCAGGTCGAACGAGGGGCAGTCCAGCTCGACGACGGTGGCGCCGAGGGACTTGAGCAGCTCCACGGACTCGTTGAAGCGCTGGACGACGCCGGCCTGGTAGCCCTCACCCGCGAACTGCTTGACGACGCCGACGCGCATGCCTTCGACGCTGCCGTTGCGCGCGGCCTCGACGACCGCGGGGACCGGGGCGTCGATGGAGGTCGAGTCCAGCGGGTCGTGCCCGGCGATGGCCTCGTGCAGGAGGGCCGCGTCCAGGACGGTACGGGCGCAGGGGCCGCCCTGGTCCAGGGACGAGGAGAAGGCCACCATGCCGTAGCGGGAGACACCGCCGTACGTCGGCTTGACGCCCACGGTGCCGGTGACGGCGGCGGGCTGGCGGATGGAGCCGCCGGTGTCGGTGCCCATGGCGAGCGGCGCCTCGTACGCGGCGAGGGCCGCGGAGGAGCCGCCGCCGGAGCCGCCGGGGATGCGGGTGAGGTCCCACGGGTTGCCGGTCGGGCCGTACGCGCTGTTCTCGGTGCTCGACCCCATGGCGAACTCGTCCATGTTGGTCTTGCCGAGGATGACGACGTCGGCGGCCTTCAGGTTCTTCGTGACCGTCGCGTCGTACGGCGGGATCCACCCCTCGAGGATCTTCGAGCCGACCGTGGTCGGGATCCCCTCCGTGGTGAAGATGTCCTTCAGCGCGATCGGCACACCGGCGAGCGGCCCGAGCTTCTCGCCCCGGGCACGCTTCTCGTCGACGGCACGGGCCTGCGCGAGGGCACCTTCCCTGTCCACATGCAGGAAGGCGTGCACCTTCTCGTCGACGGCCTCGATGCGGGCCAGGTGCGCCTCGGTGACCTCGACGGCGGTGAGGCTGCCGTCGGCGATCTTCGCGGCGATCTCGGCGGCGGTGAGCTTGATGATGTTGACGTTGCTGTTGTCCGTCATGGTTCTTAGTCCTCCCCCAGGATCTGCGGCACCTTGAAACGCTGCTGCTCCTGGGCCGGGGCGCCGGAGAGCGCCTGCTCGGGGGTGAGCGACGGACGGACCTCGTCCGCGCGCATGACGTTCGTCAGCGGCAGCGGGTGAGAGGTCGGCGGTACGTCTTGGTCGGCGACCTCAGAGACGCGGGCGACCGCGCCGATGATGTCGTCCAGCTGTCCGGCGAAGTGGTCGAGCTCTTCGGCCTTCAGCTCCAGACGTGCTAGGCGGGCGAGGTGGGCGACCTCCTCGCGCGTGATGCCAGGCATGCAGCGATCCTCTGGGGTGAGTGTGTGGGTTGTGCCCCCAATCCTATGGGGCGCGAGCGGTTGCCCGTGCAGCGGTTTCTCCCCGCCGCTCCGCGACGGTCTCTACGCCGCTCCGCGACGGCTGCTGCCCCGCTCCGCGGGGCCTTCCCCGGCGCTCCGCGCCGGGTCTCCTCGCCGCTCCGCGGCAGCCTCTTCGCCGCTCCGCGCCGGGTCTCCCACCCGCCCACCCGTTCTCTGCGACGCGGGACACAGGTCATGTGTCCCCTCCCACGGACCGGCGGCCGCAGGCCAGGGCGCCCTACTTGGAGGACCGCTCCCCCTCCGCGGCCTGAGCGGCAGGCCGCTGCCAGCCCCGCGACCCCCGCGCCCGCAGCCACGCCGTCGTCTCCTCCTCCGGCATCGCCGCCGCGACCAGCCACCCCTGCACCGCGTCGCACCCGAGGTCCCGCAGCCGCTCCCACGTCTCGTCGTCCTCGACGCCCTCCGCGACGACGAGCAGGCCCAGCGAGTGCGCCAGGTCGACGGTGCAGCGCACGATCTCGGCGTCCTCCGTGTCCACGGCGAGGCGGGCCACGAACGACCGGTCGATCTTCAGCTCGCTCACCGGGAGCCGCCGCAGGTGGACCAGGGACGAGTAGCCCGTGCCGAAGTCGTCGAGCGACATCTTCACCCCGTGCCCGGTCAGTCCGGCGAGCGTGTCCGCCGCCCGCTGCGGGTCCTCCAGAAGCACGTGTTCCGTTATCTCCAGTTGGAGCGCTCCTGCCGGGACCCCGTGCCGGGCGAGGCGGGCCGCCACCGCTCCGGCGAAGCCGGGGGTGTGGACGTCACGCGGCGAGACGTTCACCGCGACGGGCACCTTCAGGCCCTGCGCCTGCCAGCGCGCGACCTGCGCGAGCGCCGTCTCCAGCACGTACTCGGTGAGATGCGGCATCAGGCCGGACGACTCCGCGATCGCGATGAACTCGTCCGGCGGGACCTTCCCGCGCTCGGGGTGCACCCAGCGCACGAGCGCCTCCAGGCCCGCGACCTGTCCGTCGAAGCGCACCTTCGGCTGGTAGTGCAGCTCCACCTCGCCCGCGTCCAGGGCCCGGCGCAGATCTCCCAACAGCCCGAGGCGGTCAGGGGTGTTGGAGTCCCGCTTCGACTCGTACACCTCCACTCCGGTGCGGTCGCGCTTCGCCTGGTACATCGCGACGTCCGCGCGCCGCAGCAGTCCCTCCGCGTCCAGCGCGTGGTCCGGGAAGACGGCGAGCCCGGCGCTCGCCTCCAGGACCAGCGTCAGTCCGTCCAGGTCGAGCGGGGAGCCGAGCGCCGCGACCAGGGAGCGGGCCACGCGGGACGCCGACGTCGTGGAGTCGGCCACCGGGAGCAGCACCGCGAACTCGTCGCCGCCGAGGCGGGCCGCCTCCGCGCCGCGCGGCAGGGCGAGCCGCAGCCGGTCGGCGATCTGCAACAGGAGCCGGTCACCGGCGAGATGGCCGAGGGTGTCGTTGACGGAGCGGAAGCGGTCCATGTCGATGAGCATCAGCGCGCACCGCGCCCCAATGCGCTCGGCGTCGTCGATGGCCGTCCAGGTGCGCTCCAGGAGCCACTGCCGGTTGGGCAGCCCGGTCAGCGGGTCGCGCAGCTGTTCCTCCGCGCGGGCCCGGGCGATCCACAGTGTGGAGTCGAGCGCGACCAGCGGGATCGCGAAGAGGGGCAGCAGAATCGGCAGCGCTGTCGCCACCACGCAGATCAGGGGTGCGATGCCCAGCAGGGCCACGCCGACCAGGCCCTGTCTCACGAGGGCGGTGCGGGTGACGGTCGGCAGCGCCCCGGAGCGCGGCGCGTGCACGTACCACAACAGGACGCGGGTGACGCCGAGATACGTGGCGGCGACGAGCGCCACCTCGGGGGCGGTGTACAGGTCCCAGCTCTCGGGCAGCCAGGGCGACTCGGCCGAGGGCGCGGTGCCGAACGCGGCCATCGCGAGGGCGGCGGCGCCGATGCCGAGGAGGTCGACGGCGCCGTGCAGCAGGCCCTGCCGCCAGCGGTTGCGCCGGGCGACGCTGACCAGCACGACGACGGTGAGGCTGACCATGCCCGCGGGCACCCAGCCGTACAGCAGGAGCACCGCGACGGTGAGGGCGCCACCCGAGCCCGTACCGCCCCACCAGCGGTCGCGGCCGAGGGCGACGAGGTGGGCGACGATGAGTCCGGTGAGGACGGCGAGCGACCAGCCGACGGTGCCGGACGGGAACAGCGCGTGGTGGTCGGTGAAGGCGTGGAAGAAGCCCGTGCCGAGCACGACCGCGGCGGCGGCCACGACGGCGACGGGCAGCAGCGGCCAGGGCTCGTGGCCCTCCTGGCCGCCGTGCGGCGGATGCGGCCCGCGACGGTCCAGGACGCGCCACAGCGGCCGACGTGCTTCGGACGTCCGGGACTCGGCGGAGACGGAGGGCCGCGTCGCGGTCGTACGGGGGTCGGCCATACGGGAGTCGGTCGCACGGGAGTCGGTGGCGCCAGAGTCGGTGGCGCGGGGGTCTCTCGCCCGCTGCTCGGTCTCGGGCCCGGCTCCCTCCTGGACTCCGGTGCTCAGCACCGGGCCGATGGGCGTTCCCCCGGCCGTGGTCCGCCGGTCCGCGGCGCGCGCCCCGACGGGGCTCCGCTCCGGCTCGCGCAGCTCAACTTCCTTGCCCTGTACGCCGGATGCGCGTGCGGCATCGGATGTGCCCGAAGTGCCACGGTCGCGGCGGCTGAACCAGGCGCCCGGCCCGGCCTTGAGGCGGGCTCGCAGCCGTGAGTCCGGGGCGACGCTCTCGGTCGGTTCCATTCCCGTCCCTCTCACAGCCGGCGGTGCCCACGCCACGCGGACCCAGTCCCAAGTCAGCCGCGTCTGAAAACCCTTCCCCAGGCTCTCGATGAGCAGGAGATACCCCATCCGCACCGGGGCACGGCAGGCGCACACCTCAACAGTAGGCCGCAGAAGGCTTCCACGGGCAGCGGTCGACAACGGTTGCCCGAATGCGACCCGGCCACCCGTATGCATCTGGTATGCGCTGAACGGGTGGCCTTCAACCGCTACTCCTCGGTCGGAAGCGCGACTTCCTTCGCGGCGTCCGGTCCCTGTTCCAGGAGGACCGCGAAGCCGTCCTCGTCCAGAACGGGGACCTTCACCTGCATCGCCTTGTCGTACTTCGAGCCGGGATTGTCGCCCACGACGACGAACGACGTCTTCTTGGAGACCGAACCGGTCACCTTCGCCCCACGGGACTGCAGGGCCTCTTTGGCGCCGTCCCTGGTGTGGTGCGCGAGCGTTCCGGTCACGACCACCGTGAGTCCTTCGAGGGGGCGGGGGCCCTCGTCGTCGCCGGTGGACTCCTCCTCCATGCGGACTCCTGCGGCCTTCCACTTACGGAGGATCTCGCGGTGCCAGTCCTCCTCGAACCACTGCTTCAGGGAGGCCGCGATGGTGGGTCCGACGCCCTCGACGGCCGCCAGCTCCTCCTCGGTGGCCTGCTCGATGCGGTCGATGGAGCGGAACTCGCGGGCGAGGGCCACCGCGGCGACCGGGCCCACATGGCGGATGGACAGGCCCGTGATGATGCGCGCGAGAGGGCGTTCCTTCGCGGCTTGAATGTTGTCCAGCATCGCCAGGGTGTTCTTCTTCGCCTCGCCCTTCTGGTTGGCGAAGAACGTGACGACCTTCTCCTCGCCGGTCTTCGGGTCGCGCTTGGGCAGGCCGGAGTCCTGGTCCAGGACGTACGACTTGATGGGGAGCAGCTCGTCGACCTTGAGGTCGAAGATGTCGCCCTCGTCGAGGATCGGCGGGGTGGAGGGCTCCAGGGGGTTGGTGAGGGCGGCGGCCGCGACATAGCCGAAGTTCTCGATGTCCAGGCACTTGCGGCCGGCCAGGTAGAAGAGGCGCTCGCGCAACTGGGCCGGGCACGACTGGCCGTTCGGACAGCGGAGGTCGATGTCGCCCTCCTTCATGGGGCGCAGCGCCGTCCCGCACTCGGGGCACTCGGAGGGCATCTCGAACTCGCGCTCGCTGCCGTCCCGCAGGTCCACGACGGGGCCGAGGATCTCGGGGATGACGTCGCCCGCCTTGCGCAGCACGACCGTGTCGCCGATGAAGACGCCCTTGGCCTTCACCACGTCCTGGTTGTGCAGGGTGGCGAACTCGACCTCGGAGCCCGCGACGGTGACGGGCTCGACGACCGCGTACGGCGTGACGCGGCCGGTGCGGCCGACGCCGACTCTGATGTCGACGAGCTTGGTGTTGACCTCCTCCGGCGCGTACTTCCAGGCGATGGCCCAGCGCGGGGCGCGGGAGGTGGAGCCGAGGCGGCCCTGGAGGGGGATCTCGTCGAGCTTGACGACGACACCGTCGATCTCGTGCGCCACGGAGTGGCGGTGCTCGCCGAAGTGGGCGATGAACGCCCGTACGCCGTCGAGGTCCTGGACCACCTTGTTGTGCTGGGCGGTGGGCAGGCCCCATTCGTGGAGGAGCTCGTAGGCGTGCGAGAGGCAGTCGATGTCGAAGCCCTCGCGGGCGCCGATGCCGTGCACGACCATGTGCAGGGGGCGGGTCGCGGTGACGCGCGGGTCCTTCTGGCGCAGTGAACCGGCCGCCGCGTTGCGCGGGTTGGCGAAGGGCTTGTCGCCCGCTTCGACCAGGCGGGCGTTGAGCTCCTCGAACTTCTCCATGGGGAAGAAGACTTCGCCGCGGATCTCGACGAGGGCGGGGATGCGCTCGCCCTTGAGGCGCTCGGGGATGTCGGCGATCGTGCGGACGTTCGGAGTGATGTCCTCGCCGGTGCGGCCGTCGCCGCGGGTGGCGGCGCGGGTGAGTCTGCCGTCCTCGTACGTCAGGTTCACCGCGAGGCCGTCGACCTTCAGCTCGCACAGGAAGTGGAAGTCGGTCGTGCCGACGTCCTTGGCGACGCGGTCGGCCCAGGCGCCGAGCTCCTCGTCGTCGAAGGCGTTGTCGAGGGAGAGCATGCGCTCGCGGTGCTCCACGGACGCGAAGTCCGTCTCGTAGGCACCGGCGACCTTCTGGGTCGGGGAGTCCGGGGTGCGCAGCTCGGGGTGCTGCTCCTCCAGCGCTTCGAGGGAGCGCAGGAGCTTGTCGAACTCGGCGTCGCTGACGACCGGTTGGTCCTTCACGTAGTACCGGAAGCGGTGCTCCTCGATCTGTTCGGCCAGCTGGGCGTGCTTGTCCCGTGCCTCGGCGGGCACTGTGCCTTGCTGTTCGACAGCCACCGTCTCGTCCTCCCGTTACCTTCAGACCCCGTTACTCAGGGTTGTCCGCGAGTGATCTCGCTGCCCGGGCGCAGTGGGCGAGCGCCTGTCGTGCGTACGCGGGCGACGCGCCCGCGAGTCCGCACGACGGAGTGACCGTGACCGACTCCGCGAGAGAACCCGGATTCAGCCCCAGCCTGCGCCACAGCGACCTGACACCCATGACGCTACCGGCAGGGTCTGACAATGGGCCGTCCACGCCGGGCACGACACCGGCGAACAGCTGTGTACCGCCCTCGACGGCCTCCCCGATCACCTCGTCGTCACGCTCGGTGAGCAGCGCGAAGTCGAACGAGACGGCGTCGGCGCCCGCCCTGCGCAGCAGCGCGAACGGCACGTCGGGGGCGCAGGAGTGGACGACGGTCGGTCCCCCGTCGACGCCGTGGACGGCGAGCACGTCCCGCAGGGTGCTCTCGACGAGTTGGCGGTCCACGGCGCGGTGGGTGCGGTACTCGCTGGCCGTCTTGATCTGTCCGCGCAGCACCGCGATGAGCGAGGGCTCGTCGAGCTGGAGCACCACGTCGGCGCCGGGGACGCGGCGGCGCACGTCCGCGAGGTGGGCGCGCAGGCCCTCGGCGAGGGAGCCCGCGAGGTCGCGGCAGGCGCCCGGGTCGCTGAGCGCGGCCTCGCCGTTGCGCAGCTCCAGGGCGGCGGCGAGGGTCCACGGGCCGACGGCCTGGACCTTGAGCGGTCCCTCGTACCCCTGCGTGAACTCCTCGAGGGCGTCGAGGTCTTCGCCGAGCCAGGAGCGGGCGCGCCTGGTGTCGCGCCCGGGGTGGTCGCCGATGCGCCAGCCGCTGGGCTCCACGCGCGCGTACAGGTCGACGAGGAGTCCGGCGCTCCGGCCGATCATGTCGGCGCCGGGCCCGCGCGCGGGGAGCTCCGCGAGGTACGGGATGCCCTGCTCGGCGCTCTCGAAGGTGCCGGTGACGGTCTTCGCGGCCTCGCGCGCGTCACCGCCGGGCATCGATCCGACGCCGGTGGCCGCTCCCCACACACCTGCTCTCCGCACGCGTTCGCTCATCGGCCGGGCCGCACCGTCAGGTCGTTGACCTCCGCGTCGCGCGGCAGGTCGAGGGCCATCACGATGGTCGTGGCCACGGACTCGGGGTCGATCCAGCGCGTGGGGTCGTACTCCTTGCCCTCCTGCTGGTGGATCTTCTGCTGCATGGGGCTGGCGGTGCGGCCGGGGTACACGGAGGTGACCCGGACGCCATTGCCGTGCTCCTCGTGGCGCAGGGAGTCGGCGAGGGCCTTCAGTCCGTGCTTGGAGGCGGCGTACGCGGACCAGTCGGCGTTGGCGGTCAGGCCCGCGCCCGAGTTCACGAAGATCACGTGGCCCTGGGCGACGCGGAGTTGGGGCAGGAAGTGGCGGGTCAGCTCGGCGGGCGCGATCAGGTTCACGTTGAGCTGGTGGCGCCAGGACTTGGGGGTGAGCTCGCCGACCGGGCCGAGGTCGGCGACGCCGGCGATGTGCAGCAGGGAGTCCACGCGGTCCGGGAGCGTCTGGTGCCCGAAGGCCCAAGAGATCTTGTCCGGGTCGTCCAGGTCGCCGACGAGGGTGCGCGCGCCGGGGAACTCGGCGGCGAGGTCCTTGGCGCGCGCCGCGTCGCGGGCGTGCAGGACGAGGTCGTCGCCGCGGGCGTGCAGGCGGCGGGCGACGGCGGCGCCGATGCCGGAGCCCGCGCCGGTGATCACATGTGTAGCCATGGGCCCATCGTCGCATTCCGGCCGCGCGGGGCCGGAACGCGCCCAGGGGCCGAGACGGTCAGACCTGTCCGCTCGACTCCTCCAGGTACGCCAGCGCCCCGACCGGCTCCTCGGCGAAGAAGACCAGGTCGGTGAGGGGCACCGGCAGGAAGCCCTCGTCCTCCATGCGGCGGAACTGCTCCTTCAACCCGTCGTAGAAGCCTGCCGAGTTGAGCAGCACGACCGGCTTGGTGTGCTTGCCGTGCTTCTTCAGCTCCAGGATCTCGGTGGCCTCGTCGAGCGTGCCCGTGCCGCCCACCATGATCACGACGGCGTCGGCCTTCTCCAGGAGCAGCGCCTTGCGCTCGGCGAGGTCGCGCGCGATCACCATCTCGTCCGGCGCGGACACGGTGCGGGCCTTCGCGGCGAGGAAGTCCACCGAGACCCCGAGGAGCCGCCCGCCCGCCTCCTGCACGCCGTCCGCCACGACCTTCATCAGGCCGCTCTCCGAGCCGCCCCACACGAGCGTGTGGCCGCCCTTGCCGAGCAGCTCGGCGAACTCGCGGGCGGGGCGGGTGTAGCGGTCGTCGAGGTCGGCGGCGGAGAGGAAGACGCAGATGTTCATGCGCCCACGGTACGACGCACCTCCGACACCCGGGGCTCGGGCAGCAGGGACTCCGTCCGGCTGTCCTTCGGGGCGTGGGTGATCCGGATCTTCGACTGGCCGTGCGGCTTGTCCTCCCAGTCGGCCATGAAGCGGGCCGACAGGCCGTGCTGCGCGGCGAGTTCGACGAGGGTCTGGGTGCGGTAGTAGAAGTCCTCGCGCAGGACCTGGTGCTCCTTGCCCTCGGTCCGGTCGAAGGTGAAGTCGAAGTGGCCGCCGGGCGCGAGGACGCGGCCGACGTGGGCGAAGCACTCCTCGATGACGTGCAGCGGCGAGTGCGAGAAGACGCTGTGCGCGTGCACGACGTCGAAGTGGGCGTCGGGCAGGAAGTCGAAGGTGAGGTTGTCGACGAGGGTGAGGTGCGGGGTCTTGGCGCGCAGCCCCTGGCTCACCAGGGTGCGCTGGGCGGCGAGGAGGATGTCCGGGGAGATGTCGATGCCGTGGTAGTGCCCGGCTTCGAGGTGGTCGATGAAGAGGCGGCCCGCGCGGAGGTTGCCGCAGCCGATCTCCAGGAGGCGGTGCTCGGGGCGCAGGCCGTGCTCCACCAGGTAGTCGAACTGCATCTTGCCGATCCACGTCCACCGGTCGACCGAGGGGCCGCCGCCGACCGCCGCCTCGGCGCTGCGGGCCGCGTCGGAGGCCATCACCGCCCGGTAGTACGCGACGTGGTCGCGGTGCTTGACCCGGAGCACGGCGTCGCGCAGGGCGCGGCGCAGATGGGCCGGAACGCGGCCGGGGTGCCGCAGGGCGTAACGGGCCTTGTGGACCAGGGACTTGCGGTTCCGCTTCAGGTCGTCGGCAGCCACACGCGCCTCCATGACAGTGAGTGATGAGCCATTGCGGAGCGTGATTGTGTCATGGCGCGGGGCGGGAACAAGCCGCCTGTGGACAACGCTGCACCCAGTACCCGAAGAGAGGCGGAACTGATGACCCAGGGACACCGGATCACCGTCGAGCAGGGCACCGACCGTGTGCGCGTGGTCCACGGCGGGCAGGTCGTGGCGGAGAGCGGACGCCCGCTCCTGCTGCGTGAGACGGGCTGCCCGGTGCGCTACTACCTCCCTCCGGAGGACGTGCGCACCGATCTGCTGACGGCGTCGGAGACCACCACGTACTGCCCGTTCAAGGGAACGGCCTCCTACTGGTCACTGCCGGGCGCGCAGGACCTGGTGTGGGCCTACCCCGACCCGAAGCCCGACGTGGCCGGGATCAAGGACCACCTCTGCTTCTACGAAGTCGAGGTCACCGAAGCGGACGTCGACGAAGTGGACGTCAGCGCACAGCCGTGAACGTCCTGCGGTAGGCCGCGGGCGACGTGCCGAGCACGGAACGCATGTGCTGGCGCAGCGAGTTGGCCGTCCCGAAGCCCGCCCGGTGCGCGACGAGGTCGATGGACAGGTCGCTCGACTCCAGGAGCTGCCGGGCCAGTTCGAGGCGCTGTGCGGTGAGCCAGCGCCCCGGAGTGGTCCCGGCCTCGTCGCGGAAGCGGCGCGTGAAGGTCCGCAGGCTCATGCGCGCGTGGGCGGCCATCTCGCCGAGCGAGAGCGGCTCCTGGAGCCGTTCGAGCGCCCACGCGCGTGTGGCGGCCGTCGTCGCCATCGTCGGCTCCGGGACGGGCCGTTCGATGTACTGGGCCTGTCCGCCGTCGCGCCACGGCGGCACGACGCACACGCGCGCGACGCTGTTGGCGACCGCGCTGCCGTGGTCCCGGCGCACCAGGTGCAGACACAGGTCCACGCCCGCGGCGACGCCCGCCGCCGTCAGCACGTCCCCGTCGTCCACGAAGAGCACGTCCTCGTCGACCCTGACCCGGGGGAACGTGCGCTGGAAGTGCCGGGCGACCTGCCAGTGCGTCGTCGCGGGCCGCCCGTCGAGGAGCCCGGCGGCGGCGAGCACGTACGAGGCGCTGCAGATCGACACCATGCGCGTACCGGGCCTGATCCGGGCGAGGGCGGCGGCGAGCGGCGGCGGCAGGACGCCCTCGTCGGTGCCGCCGCAGAGGTGGCGGGTGGGCGGGATGACGACGGTGTCGGCGCCCGCGAGCACTTCGGGACCGTGCTCCACGGCCACCGAGAACCCCGCCTCCGTGCGCACGGGACGCCCGTCGACGGTGCACACGACGACGTCGTACAGGGACCGCCCGGAGGCGTCCTCGGCGCTCCCCAAGACCCTTGAGGGGATGCCCAGTTCGAAGGGGTACACACCGTCGAGCGCGAGGACGGCGACGCGGTGCACGCTGCTGGCTGCCATGGCCAGATCCTGTCACATCATGGCCATACTGCCAGCACCATGATCGACCGCAGAGCCTCAGGCTGAAGCCATGACGACGAACACGAACAGCCTGAACAGCACGAACAGCACGAACAAGAAGATGCGCGCCATCGCCGCCCCCTCCTGGGGCGCCCCCGACGTCCTCACCCCCGTCGAGGTCGACCGCCCCGAGCCCGGCCTGACCGAGATCCTGGTGCGCGTCCACGCGGCCGGGGTCAACCCCGTCGACTGGAAGATCCGCGCCCACGGCACGATCGTCCCCTGGGAGCCGCAGACCCCGATCCTCGGTTACGACGTGTCGGGCACCGTCGAGGCGGTCGGCCCCGGAGTGACCCTGTTCGCGCCCGGGGACGAGGTGTTCGGGATGCCGCGCTTCCCCGAGCAGGCGAGTGCGTACGCCGAGTACGTGACGGCCCCCGCGCGCCGCTTCGTGCGCAAGCCGGAGGCCCTCGGCCACGTGGAGGCCGCCGCGCTCCCCCTCGCCGCCCTCACGGCCTGGCAGTCCCTCGTCGACACCGCGCAACTGCGGTCAGGACAGCGGGTGTTGATCCACGCGGCGGCGGGCGGCGTGGGCCACCTCGCGGTGCAGATCGCCAAGGCCAGGGGCGCGTACGTCATCGGCACCGCGCGCGCGGACAAGCACGCCTTCCTGAAGGGCCTCGGCGCGGACGAGCTGATCGACTACACGACGACGGACTTCGCCACCGCCGTACGGGACGTCGACGTCGTCCTGGACGGCATCGGCGGCGACTACGGAGACCGCTCGCTGCCCCTCGTGCGCCCCGGCGGCCACCTGGTGACGCTGCCGTCGCCGGACGACCTGCCGTCGGCGCGGGCGGCCGCGGAGCGGGGCGTGCACCTCGGCTGGACGGTCGTGGAGCCGGACAGCGCGGGACTCCAGGCCGTCGCCCGTCTCGTCGAGGAGGGAAAGCTCCGGGTCGAGATCGACGCGGTGCTGCCCCTGGAGGAGGCCGCGCAGGCCCACGCGCGCGGGGAGGAGGGCCGCACCCGGGGCAAGATCGTGCTCCGGGTGTCCTGACCCGGCTGATCGGCTGCCCCGGCTGACCCGCCCGCCCCGAACCGCTACGCGGCGGCCGTCGCCCGCTCCGTGGTCGCGATCGTCGCCGAGCCGACCACGCGCGTCCCGTCGTACAGGACGATCGCCTGGCCGGGGGCCACGCCCCGTACGGGCTCGGCGAAGGAGACCTTCAGCTCCGAGCCGTCGACGAGCTCCGCGGTCACCTCCGTCTCGCCGCCGTGGGCGCGCAGTTGGGCGGTGTACGTGCCGGGCCCGGACGGGGCGACGCCGCACCAGCGGGGCTTGACGGCGGTGAGCGCGGTGACGTCCAGGTCGGCGGCGGGGCCGACCGTCACCGTGTTGTTCACCGGCGAGATGTCCAGGACGTAGCGCGGCTTGCCGTCCGGGGCGGGGGTGCCGATCCTGAGCCCCTTGCGCTGGCCGATCGTGAAGCCGTACGCCCCCTCGTGCGTGCCCAGCTTGTTGCCGTCGGCGTCGACGATGTCGCCCTCCGCCTTGCCGAGCCGGTCGGCGAGGAAGCCCTGGGTGTCGCCGTCCGCGATGAAGCAGATGTCGTGCGAGTCCGGCTTCTTGGCGACGGCGAGGCCCCGGCGCTCGGCCTCCGCGCGGATCTCGTCCTTCGTGGTGACCGTGTCCCCGAGGGGGAAGAGCGCGTGGGCGAGCTGGCGGTCGTCCAGGACCCCGAGGACGTAGCTCTGGTCCTTGGCCATGTCCGAGGCGCGGTGCAGCTCGCGGGTGCCGTCCTCGTTCACGATCACCTGGGCGTAGTGGCCGGTGGCGACCGCGTCGAAGCCGAGCGCGAGGGCCTTGTCGAGCAGCGCCGCGAACTTGATCTTCTCGTTGCAGCGCAGGCAGGGGTTGGGGGTGCGCCCGGCCTCGTACTCCGCGATGAAGTCCTCGACGACGTCCTCGCGGAACCGCTCGGCGAGGTCCCACACGTAGAACGGGATGCCGATGACGTCCGCGGCGCGGCGGGCGTCGCGGGAGTCCTCGATGGTGCAGCAGCCGCGGGCGCCGGTGCGGAACGACTGCGGGTTGGCCGAGAGCGCGAGGTGCACTCCGGTCACGTCGTGCCCGGCTTCGGCCGCGCGGGCGGCGGCGACGGCGGAATCCACGCCTCCGGACATGGCGGCGAGTACGCGGAGGGGGCGGGTGCGCTGCGGGGTCTCAGTCATAGCCCTTACAGGGTACGGGCCGACGGGAACCGGATGCCCGTGCGTATGCGTTCACGATCACATGGGGGAAGACGAGACGACTCAGGGACAGGACGGCGAACGGCCCGCGCCCCGCTCACAGGGGCGGGGCCTCAACCGCCGCACACTCCTGATCGGCGGCGCCGTGGCCGCCGCGGGCACCGCCGTCCTCGCCCGCGACGAGCTCGGGCGCCTCTGGTGGCGGCTGCCCGGAGTCGTCAAGCGCCGCAAGGAGGGCGAGGTCGACGCGAAGGGCGCGCAGTGGGTCGCCGCGTCCGAGTACAACTGGCGCCGTGCGGACCGCCCCGACGACTACCGCATAGACCGCGTCGTCATCCACGTCGTCCAGGGCAGCTACGACACGGCCCTGCGCGTCTTCAAGGACCCGTCCCACGGCGCGGCCGCCCACTACGTGGTGCGCAAGGACGGCCACGTCGCCCAGATGATCAGAGAGCTCGACGTGGCGTTCCACGCGGGCAACAAGGACATGAACGAGCGGAGCATCGGCATCGAGCACGAGGGCTTCGTCGACAAGAAGTCCTCGTTCACGCCGCGGATGTACGCGGCGTCGGCCCGCCTCACCGCCGGGATCTGCAAGCGGTACGGGATACCGGTGGACCGGGAGCACATCATCGGGCACGTGGAGGTGCAGGGCACGGACCACACGGACCCGGGGCCGAACTGGGACTGGGACCTCTACATGCGCGAGGTGCGGGCCGCGCGGAAGCGCCTGGACCAGACGGAGGCGAAGGCGAAGCGGGAGAAGAGCTAGCTCAGCCCGGCCGCCCGCGCCCGCTCCACGGCGGGGCCGATCGCCTCCGCCACCGCCTCGACGTCCGCCTCGGTCGACGTATGGCCGAGGGAGAAGCGGAGCGTGCCGCGGGCCAGGTCCGGGTCCGTGCCCGTGGCGAGCAGGACGTGGCTGGGCTGGGCGACGCCCGCGGTGCACGCGGAGCCGGTGGAGCACTCGATGCCCTGGGCGTCCAGGAGGAGCAGCAGGGAGTCGCCCTCGCAGCCGGGGAACGTGAAGTGGGCGTTGGCCGGGAGGCGGCCCTCCGGGGACGGGTCGCCGCCGAGGATCGCGTCCGGGACCGCCGCCTGCACGGACTTCACCAGGTCGTCGCGGAGCGCGCCGACCTCGCGGGCGAACCGGGCGCGCTGCGCGGCGGCGTGCCGGCCCGCCACGGCGAAGGCCGCGACGGCGGGCACGTCGAGGGTCCCGGAGCGGACATGGCGCTCCTGGCCGCCGCCGTGCAGAACCGGCACGGGGCTGTACTCACGCCCGAGCAGCAGCGCCCCGATGCCGTACGGGCCGCCGATCTTGTGCCCGGAGACGGTCATCGCGGCGAGCCCCGAGGCGCCGAAGTCGACGGGCACCTGGCCGAACGCCTGCACCGCGTCGGCGTGCAGCGGGATGCCGAACTCCCGTGCCACGGCGGCGAGTTCCTGCACCGGCTGGAGCGTGCCGATCTCGTTGTTGGCCCACATGACGGTGGCCAGGGCGACGTCGTCGGGGTTCCGCTCGACGGCCGCGCGCAGGGCGTCGGGGTGGACGCGGCCGTGCGCGTCGACCGGGAGGTACTCGACGGTGGCGCCCTCGTGCTCGCCGAGCCAGTCCACGGCGTCGAGGACCGCGTGGTGCTCGACGGGGCTGGCGAGGACGCGAACGCGGGCGGGGTCGGCGTCGCGGCGGGACCAGAACAGGCCCTTCACGGCGAGGTTGTCGGACTCGGTGCCGCCCGAGGTGAACACGGTCTCGCTGGGGCGGGCGCCGAGCGAGGCGGCGAGCGCCTCGCGGGCCTCCTCGACGGTGCGCCGGGCCCGGCGCCCGGCCGCGTGCAGCGAGGAGGCGTTTCCGGTGACGGCGAGCTGGGCGGTCATCGCCTCGATCGCCTCCGGCAGCATCGGAGTGGTCGCGGCGTGGTCGAGATAGGCCATGGTGCCCCCGATTCTACGAGGCACTCGGCGCAGCCCGCCCCGGCCGTCGCCCACCTCCCCGAACGTCTCAGCCCGCGAGACTCCAAGAGGCCGTGCCGTCAACGGAGATGAGCGTGGCGAGCACGACGAGGTCGGCCACACCGAGGCCGAGGCCGAGCAGCGCGCGGCCGCGGCGGGCGGTGCCGCGCCACAGGGCGAGGCTCGCGAGCACGATGGCGACGGGGCCGAGGAAGAGGTTCAGGACGAGCAGGCCGAGCAGACCGAGGACGAACGAGGCGACGGCCATGCCGTCGGCGTCGCGGCGCACGGCAGGAGAGGCGGCGGGGGCGGTGAGGTGCATGAGATGACTCCTCAGTGACGGCGGGCGCGGCGCTCGCGGATCGCGAACACCAGCAGCCAGAGGCCGATGACGGCGGCGGCGACGAAGGTGACGGGGAGCGGGGCGTGGGCCACGGAGCCGAGCGCGACGCCGAGCAGCAGGAGGGCGGCGACGAGGAACAGCATGTGAATGCCTCTCAAAGGGAGGGCGGCAGGATAGGTGAACAGTTGTGGTTACAACTGTTCACTGACTGGAGAGTCTACGCCCTCTCCGGCTTTCAAATCTCAGAGAACAGTTGTTAACTGCATGGCATGAGTCACACCCTCGGCAGCCGGCAGGCCCAGAAGCAGAAGACCCGCCAGGCCCTCCTCGACGCGGCGCTCGCGCTCCTGGAGGAGCAGAGCCTCAGCAGCCTGGGCCTGCGCGAGGTCACCCGTGCCGTGGGCGTGGCCCCCACCGCCTTCTACCGCCACTTCCGGGACACCGCCGACCTCGGCGTGGCCCTGGTCGAGGAGGCGCTCGACAGCCTGCACACGACGCTCGGCGCGCTGCTGGCGGCGACCGGGGACGGCGAGGAACGGATCGCGGCGACCGTCGAGTTGATCGCCGCGTACGTCCGCAGCCACCCCGCCCACGTCCGCTTCATCGCCCGCGAGCGGCACGGCGGCGTCAGGGCGGTGCGGGACGCCATCGGCGCCCAACTCGACCTGTTCGCACGGGAGGTGGCCGGCCAGTTCGCGCGCGAGCCGGAGGGCAAGGGCTGGGACGAGGACGATCTGCTGATGCTCGCCCGGATGTACGTCGACCACATGGTGATGACGGCGTCGGCGTTCCTGGACGCCGACGGCGACACCGACGCGGCGGCACGGACGGCCGCGACGGCCCGCAAGCAGCTGCTCCTGGTGAGCCTCGGCCGCTACCACTGGCTGGACCGGTAAGGGTCAACTAGGCTCACTGTCTATGACAGTTGCCCACGACGCCTGGACCCTCGACCGCACCTTCGACAGCTCGTCCGGCACCGTCCGCTGGGCGGCGCTCGGACCGGAGGACGCCCCGCCCGTCGTCCTCCTCCACGGCACGCCCTTCTCCTCGTATGTCTGGCGGGACATCGCCCGCGCGCTCGCGCCCGGACACCGCGTGCACGTCTGGGACATGCCCGGCTACGGGGCGTCCGAGATGCGGGCCGGGCAGGATGTGTCGCTGGCCGCGCAGGCGCGGGTGTTCGCGGAGCTGCTCGCGCACTGGGGCCTCGACGGTGACGGTGTCGGAGGTGCGGGCGGGGGCACAGGCACGACCCAACCAGCCGTCGTCGCCCATGACTTCGGCGGCTGCGTGGCGCTGCGCGCGCACCTCCTGCACGGCGCGCGCTACGCCCGCCTCGCCCTCGTCGACCCGGTGGCGCTCGCCCCCTGGGGCTCCCCCACCTACCGCCTCCTCGGCGCGCACGCGGACGTCTTCGCGCAGCTGCCGCCCGAGCTGCACCGCGCCCTCGTCCGCGAGTACGTGAGCTCGGCGAGCCACCCCGGCCTGCACCCCGCGACCCTGGACCGGCTCGTGGACCCCTGGTGCACGGAGGCGGGACGGCCCGCCTTCTACCGCCAGATCGAGCAGAACGACCAGCGGTACACGGACGAAGTCCAGGACCGTTACGGCGAGTTGGGGACGTCCCCCATACTGATCTGCTGGGGCACGGAAGACACCTGGATCCCGGTGGCGAAGGGCCATGAGCTGGCGAAGCTGATCCCCGGCGCCGAGCTGCGGCTGATCGAGGGCGCCGGACACCTCGTACAGGAGGACGCGCCCGCGTCGCTCACGGCCGCGCTGACCCGCTTCCTTCAGGCGCCGCCGGCTCAGGGGGGTACAGCGCGCTGATCGCGGCGGCGTCGCGGGCGAGCAGTGCGCGGGCCTCCGGGGGGTCGAGGACCTCGACCGTGTCGACGAAGGCCAGCAGCGTGCGGGCCTCGCGCACATCGCCGTAGCCGAGCCGGACGGTGGCCCACTCCCCCTCCCCGGCGCTCTCCGGGGGCTCCGTGAGGGCGCCGCCGCAGAGCCGCAGGAACATGTCGAGCCGCTCCCTGCGTACGCGTGCCGTCACCGCGACGAGGCCCGGTCGCTCCTCGACCTGGCGCCGCAACACCTCCCAGGCGTCGGCGAGTTCGACGCCGGGCCGCCGCTGGACCGGTTCGTCCAGGAGGGCCGCCGAGCGCACCCGGTCGGCGCGGAAGAGCCGTGGTTCGCCGTCGCGGTCGGCGACCAGGTACCAGATGCCGGCCTTGGAGACGAGGCCGTACGGGTCGACGGTGTACGTCTTCGGCTCGGTGGCGCCGCTGTGCCGGTAGCGCAGCCGCAGGCGGCAGTCCGCGAAGACGGCGTCCTGGAGCACATCGAGCTCGACGGCGGCCGCCGGGACGCCGCGTGTCCAGCGCGAGGAGTCGACGAGGATCCGACGGCTCGTCAACTCGGCGGCGGGCCGGTGGGGTTCGGGCAGTGCGGCCATGACCTTGCGCAGCGCGGAGCCGAGCGCGGCGTCCAGGCCGAGCGCGGCGTGCGCGCCCTGACTGCCCAGGATGAACAGGGCCCGCGACTCGTCGGCGGTCAGCCCCGTGACATCGGTGCGGTACCCCGGGAGCAGCGCGATCCCGCCGTGCCGCCCGCGCTCGGCGTAGACCGGCACACCGGAGGCCGAGAGGGCTTCGATGTCCCGGTAGATGGTGCGCACGGAGACCTCGAGCCGGTCGGCCAGCTCGTGGGCGGGCACCTGCCCACGGGTCTGGAGGAGAAGGAGGATGGAGAGGAGGCGGTCGGACTTCACGGGGGCAGGATCTCGCAGTTCGGGGAGATTTCCGGGGGAAAGGCTGACGGTAGCTGTCAGGTTATAGGGGCACCCTGCTTCTCGTACGCGGACGCCGCGACAGTCATACGGAGCCCATCTCGTGGGCGTGCGACGACTCTTGGAGACAGACATGACCTCGACGAACCAGCCCCTGCCCGACCCCCGCCCGCTCTTCGCCCGCGCCAGCGAGCAGCTCCTGGAGTTGGTGTCGTCGGTCAAGCCCGAGCAGCTGTCCGACCCCACGCCGTGTACCGAGTTCGACGTGCGCGCCCTGATCGGGCATCTCGTCGGCGGACTGAAGCGCGTCGCGGTGGTGGGCGAGGGCGGGGACGGGCTCGCCGTGGACGTGGACATCAAGGGGCTCGCGGACGACGCGTGGGGCGCCGCGTACGACGAGGGGCGCCGGCGTGCGATCGCCGCGTGGACGGACGACGCCCGCCTCGACGCTACGGTCACGGTGCCGTGGGGCGAGGTACCGGGCCGGGCGGCGGTGTCCGGCTACGTGATGGAGTCGGCGACGCACACGTGGGACCTGGCGGTCGCGCTGGGGCGTTCCACGGGTGAGCTGGACCAGGAGGTGGCCCGATTCGCGCTCGGGGTCGCGCGCCAGGTGCTGCCCGCCGACCGCCGGGGCGAGGGAGTACCTTTCGCCGACGTGCAGCCCGCGGCCGAAGGGGCGGACGTGTATGGGGAGTTGGGGGCTTGGATGGGGCGCAGCGCCATGTGACGGAGGGCTGCGGCCCCCTGCGGCGGAGGGCGCCGCAGCCCCCTGTGACGGGGGCACCCCCATCAAGCCAGCTTGACCCGCGCCAGCTGCCGGGACTGGGCCACCAGCCGGTCCTCGCTGTCCCAGACCTCCGCGTCCTCCTCCAGGAAGCCGCCCGCCAGGTTGCGGGTCGTGATGGAGACGCGGAGGGGGCCCGGGGCGGGGCGGTGGCGGATGTGCGTGGTGAGTTCGACCGTGGGGACCCAGCCCATCAGGCCCAGTTCGAAGGCTGTGGGAGGCAGGGCGTCCACCACCAGGAGGAGCGACAAGGGGTCCGCGTCGCGGCCGTCCGCCAGGGAGAACCAGGCGCGCATCTCGCCCTTGCCCGAGGGCGCGCCGAGGGCCCAGCCGAGCGTGGACGGGTCCAGCTTCAGCGCCAGGCGCTCCGTGATCGCCGAACTCCCGGGCACGGGCGGGGCGTTGTCGGGGGCGTCCCCCGCGCCGAAGCACTGGTCGATCGGCGGGATCGCGGGGGGCTTCGCCGTCGTGCGGACGTCGTCGGGGAGGGTGTCCAGGTCGCCGTAGGAGGCCAGGACGCGGATGCGCTCCACCTCGCGGCCCTCCTCGTCGTACTGGAACAGCGACGCCTGGCCGGTGGAGAGCGTGCGGCCGCCGCGGACCACGTCGGTGCGGATGACCGCCGGGCCCGGCTGCGACGCCGTCAGGTAGTGCGCCGAGATCGTGAAGGGGTCGTCGTGCGGCAGCGCGTCGGCGAGGGCGCGGCCGATGAGGGCGAGGAGGTAGCCGCCGTTGACGGCGTTGATGATCGTCCAGCCCGCGGAGAGCTCCGCGTCGTAGACACCCGGCTCGCGGAGCGTGACCCGGGTGTCCCGGTCGAACTCGCTGTCGCCGATCGTCGCTGCTGCATCTGCCTTCATGCAGGCAAGGTACAACAGGAAACTACTGAGCGGTAGCTTTTTCAGGACCTCCGTTGCTTCCGGAGCTCACGCGCCCTCTTCCGGCTCCACCGCCGCCGACCTGCGGTTCCACGCCCGCGGTGCCCGCCAGTGGTACTTCATCGCCAGCAGTCGCAGGACGAACGCCGTCACGATCGCCAGGCCGCTCGTGAACGCCGTCAGGGCCTCATAGCGGATGCAGAGCGCCACCATCGTGGCGCCCACGATCGCGGGCACCGCGTACAGGTCGCGGTCCCAGCGCACCAGAGACGGCACCTCGTTGGCGATGATGTCGCGCAGCACACCGCCGCCGACCGCCGTCGCCAGGCCGAGGGCCACCGACGACGTGAGGCCGAGCCCGTAGTCGTACGCCTTCGTGGTGCCCGTGACGCAGAACAGGCCGAGTCCCGCCGCGTCGAAGACGTTCACCGCGAGCTGGGTGCGCTCCACCTCGGGGTGGAGGAAGAAGACCAGCAGCGCCGCGAAGAGCGGGGTGATGAAGTAGCCGAGGTCGGTGAAGGCCGCCGGGGGCACCGCGCCGATGACCAGGTCACGGAAGAGCCCGCCGCCGAGCGCGGTGACCTCGGCGAGGACCGCGATGCCGAACACGTCGAAGTTCTTGCGCACGGCGAGCAGGGCGCCGGAGATCGCGAAGACGAAGATCCCGACGATGTCCAGGGCGTGCTGGACGGAGGGCGTGAAGAGGTCTTGGAGCACGCGCCATTCTTACCTGCGGCCGGGCATGGGCCCGGTATGTGGCGCTGTCCGCCGATTGTCCGCCGAGCGCCCGGAGATGCACCGAGCGGGAGAGTGCTGGGGGCACTCTCCCGCTGGACGCGTATCCCTGTGACCGGGGGACCTACTCCTTGCCGTCCTCGCTCTTGCCCTTCGAGACCTCGGGAGAGTCCGAACCCTCCGCGCCCCCCGAGGGGTCCGCGGGCGCGGCCGGAGCGGAGGGAGCGCCGTCGCCGCCGCCCTCCCCGCCCACCGTCACCACGTCGATCGCCTCCCGCGCGACCGTCAGCAGCTCCGTGTCCTCGGGCGCCTGGTCCGCGAAGTTCTCCGGGTGGTGGCAGGCCACCTGCTGGCCGGGCTTGAGCGCGACGAGCGGGGGCTCCTTCGTCGTGCAGATCTGCGTCGCCTTCCAGCACCGGGTGTGGAAGCGGCAGCCCGAGGGCGGCGCGATCGGCGAGGGGACGTCGCCCTTGAGGAGGATCCGCTCGCTCTTCGCCCCGCGCCGGCGCGGGTCCGGGATCGGCACCGCGGACAGGAGCGCCTTGGTGTACGGGTGCATCGGCGCCTTGTACAGGGACGTGCGGTCGGCGATCTCCACGATCTTGCCGAGGTACATCACCGCGATCCGGTCCGAGACGTGCCGCACCACCGAGAGGTCGTGCGCGATGATCACGTACGTCAGGCCGAGCTCCGACTGGAGGTCGTCCAGGAGGTTGACGACCTGCGCCTGGATGGAGACGTCGAGCGCGGAGACCGGCTCGTCCGCCACGACCATCTTCGGGTTGAGCGCCAACGCCCGCGCGATGCCGATGCGTTGACGCTGACCGCCGGAGAACTCGTGCGGATAGCGGTTGTAGTGCTCGGGGTTGAGGCCGACCACCTCCAGGAGGCGCTGGACCTCCTTCTTGATCCCGCCCTCGGGCGTGACGCCCTGGAGCTTGAAGGGCGCGCTGACGATCGTGCCGATGGTGTGGCGCGGGTTCAGCGACGAGTACGGGTCCTGGAAGATCATCTGCACGTCGCGGCGCATCGGGCGCATGCCGCTGACACCGAGGTGCGTGATGTCCTTGCCCTCGAACTCGACCGTGCCCGCCGTCGGTTCGAGCAGCCGCGTGATGAGGCGGCCCATCGTCGACTTGCCGCAGCCCGACTCGCCCACGACGCCGAGGGTCTCGCCGGACTTCACGTCGAAGTCGATGCCGTCGACGGCCTTCACGGCGCCGACCTGGCGCTGCAGCAGACCCTTCCGGATCGGGAAGTGCTTCTGCAGGCCGGTCACCTTGAGCAGGGTCTCGCCGGGGGCGGCGTCCTTGGTGAGCGTCGCCCCGCCGCTCCCGGCCGGGCTCTGGGCGGGGATGTTCACGGCCGCCTCCTCGGGAACTTTCCTGTCGTCGCTCACAGCTTGGGCGCAATCTCTTCGGTCCAGATACGCTCCCGCTGCTCCTGCGTCATGTGGCAGGCGGCCCAGTGCCCGGTGCCGACCTCGGAGAGGTCGGGGCGGACGGTGCGGGTGACGTTGTCCTTGGGGACGTCCGCGTACGGGCAGCGCGGGTTGAAGGCGCAGCCGGACGGGATGTTGATGAGCGAGGGCGGGGAGCCCTTGACCGGGATGAGGCGCTCGGTCTGCTCCTTGTCCAGGCGCGGCATCGAGCCCAACAGGCCCCAGGTGTAAGGGTGTCGGGGCTCGTAGAAGACCTTCTCGGCGGGCCCGCGCTCGACGCAGCGGCCGCCGTACATCACCAGGATCTGGTCGGCGAGCTCGGCGACCACGCCCAGGTCGTGGGTGATGATGATGACGGCCGAGCCGAACTCCTTCTGCAGGTCCCGGATCAGGTCCAGGATCTGCGCCTGCACGGTGACGTCCAGGGCGGTGGTCGGCTCGTCGGCGATGAGCAGCTCCGGGTTGTTCACCAGCGACATGGCGATCATCGCGCGCTGCCGCATACCGCCGGAGAACTCGTGCGGGTACGAGTCGACTCGCTTGTCCGGCTGGGGAATTCCGACCCGGTCGAGCATCTCGATGGCCCGCTTGCGCGCCACCTTCTTGTCCACGTCGTGGTGGACCCGGTACGCCTCCACGATCTGCTTGCCGATCGTGAAGTACGGGTGCAGGGAGGACAGCGGGTCCTGGAAGATCATCGCCATGTCCCGGCCGCGCAGCTTGCGCACCCGGTCGGGGTCGGCGGTGAGCAACTCCTCGCCGTCCAGCCAGATCTCGCCGGAGAGCTGCGCCTTGCGCTTGCCGTACTGGCCGGTGGTGTGCAGGCCCATGATGCCGAGCGAGGTGACCGACTTGCCGGAGCCGGACTCGCCCACGATGCCGAGGGTCTGGCCCTTCTCCAGCTGGAAGCTCAGCCCGTCGACGGACTTGACCAGGCCGTCGTCGGTCGGGAAGTGCACCTTGAGGTCGCGTACTTCGAGGAAGGCGGTGGGGCTCGGCGAGTCCGCGGTGGGCTCGCCGACCGCTGCACCGGTCTTGTTGAGCTCTGTCATGCGAGCCTCACTCGGGGGTCGATCACGGCGTACAGGATGTCCACGACGAGGTTCGCGATGATGACCGCGCCCGAGGTGATCAGGGTGACCCCGAGGATCAGCGGCAGGTCGCGCTCGTTGATCGCGCGGAGCACGGCCTGGCCGAGGCCGGGAAGGCTGTACGTGGTCTCGGTCAGGATCGCGCCGCCGATGAGGGCGCCGAGGTCCATGCCGAGCAGGGTGAGGATCGGCGTCATCGTGGAGCGCATGGCGTGCTTGCCGATGACGACGGGTTCGCTGAGGCCCTTGGCGCGGGCGGTGCGGATGTAGTCCTCGCCCATGACCTCCAGCATGGTCGCCCGGGTGAGCCGGGCGTACATCGCCGCGTAGAGGAAGGCGAGGGTGATCCAGGGCAGGATCAGTCCGCTGAACCAGCCGCTCGGTGAGTCCGCGAAGGCCACGTACTCGCCGTCGACCCAGCCGAGGCTGTAACTGAAGATCGCGAGCGACAGCAGGCCGGTGAAGTAGATGGGGAGCGAGACGCCGGCGAGGGCGATGGTCATCGCGGTGCGGTCCCACAGCGTGCCGCGCTTGAGGGCGGAGAGCACACCGGCGGCCAGACCGAAGATCAGCCACAGGATGGCGGCGCCGATCGCGAGGGCCATGGTGACCGGGAGGCGGTCCTTGAGGACCGGCCAGATGGCCTGCTCGTTCTTGAACGAGTAGCCGAAGCACGGCGCGGAGCAGTGGACGGTGTCGCCACCGCTGCTGTAGGTGCGGCCGACGAAGATGCCCTTGACGAACTCCCAGACCTGCACGAGGAGCGGGTCGTCGAGCTGGAGTTTCTCGCGGACTGCCTCCAGGCCGCGGGCGTCGGACTGCTTGCCGACGTACATGGCCGCGACGTCCACACCGGACCATTTGGGAATCAGGAAGAAGATGCCGAACGTCACGAAGATGACGATCACAAGCATCACGACGACGGCGAACAACCGCCTGATGATGTAAGCGAGCACTGCTCTTGGCCCGGTGTGGCCGGGTCGGAGGCACCGGATTACGGTGCCTCCGACCCGTCACACGACGGCCCTCACCTGCCCTTCGTGCCTAGCGGCGGGTGCGCCGGCGGAGCGGTCGGACGGTCACTTCACGCCCAGGGAGGCGTAGTCGTAGAAACCGTTGTTGTTGGTGGTCGTGTAGGCGTTCGTCAGCCGCGTGCTGCGGTACTTGAGGTTCTTCTCGAAGACGAACGGCAGGTAGACCGCGTGCTCGGAGACCTTCTTGTTGATCTCCGTGTAGTACTTCGAAGCCTCTTCGGGCGTCTTGGCCTGGCTGGCCGCCTTCTCGAAGAGCGCGTCGATCGACTTGTCCTTGAGCATCGAGTAGTTGTTGTTACCGCTCGACAGGATGTACTTCGAGTGCACCAGCGGCTGCATGTAGCCCTGGCCGGACGAGAAGTCCGGGCCCCAGCCCATGATGATGATGCCGTAGCCCTTGTCCTTGACGACCTTCGGGTTGCCGATGATGCCGGCCGTCTGCGAACCGTCGTACTGGTCGATGTCGGCGTCGATGCCGATCTTCTTCAGCGACGCCTGCAGGGACTGCGCGGTGTCGACCTCGACGGCCTTGTTGTTGCGGACCGCGATGGTGGTCTTGAAACCGCTCGGCTTGCCGCAGGCCTTCAGCTCTTCCTTGGCCTTGGCGATGTTCGGCTTGCCGCCGTTGGCGGCCTGGCCGTACGGGTCGTACTTCGGGTCCGCGCCGCCGATGTTCTTCGGCAGCATGTTGGTGCCGATGTCACCGCCGGCCTGCGGGCCGCCGCGCGCGTTCTGCAGCGACTTGTGGTCGGCACCGTAGATCACGGCCTTGCGGCAGTGGATGTTGTCGAACGGCTTGACCGTCTGCGGGAAGGCCGCGTAACGGATGTAGCCCGTGTCCGGGTTGTCGACGTTGCCGCGGTGGTCCCTGATCGCCTTGGCACGGCCCGCGGCGCCGAGGCCGGTGCCGTTGATGTCGACGTCGTAGTCACCGTTGAGGAGACGGTTGTCCATCTCGTCGGAGTTGGTGATGAAGTCGACCGTGATCTTGTCCGGCAGGGCCGCGCGGGCCGTGTCGGTGGACTTGTCCCAGTTCTTGTTGCGGACCAGCTCCATCTTCTTGTTGGGCGAGTACGACTGGAACTGGTAGGGGCCGCTGGAGAACGGCTTGAGGCCGTACTTGGACTTGGTGTCCATGTCCTGGCGGACCGGGGTGCCGGAGGGCATCGCCAGCATCTGCTCGAAGTCGACGTTCGGCTTCGGGAGCTTGAAGACGATGGTCTTGTCGTTGGGCGTCTCGATCTGCTTCAGACCGAGCTTGTCCTTGGACTTGTCCTCGTACGGGCCGGGGTACTTCTTGTCCGGGTCGAGCACCTGCTGCAGGTAGACCGGGCCACCGGAGATGACCTTGTCCGCCCAGATGCGCTCAATGCCGTACTTGATGTCCTTGGACGTGATGGGCTTGCCATCCTGCCACTTGATGCCGTCCTTGAGCGTGTACGTGTACGTCTTGCGGTCGGCGGAGACCTTGGCCAGACCCGTCGCCAGGTCGGGGACGAGCGTCTCGCTCTCCTTGCCCGGGGCCGGCTTGTAGGTGATGAGCTGGCGCGTGTAGTAGCGCGCGAAGTCCCACATGAAGCCGTAGTAGCCGCGCTGCGGGTCCCAGGAGTCGGCTTCCTGGGTGCCGATGAACTTCAGCGTGCCGCCCTTTTTGGTGGACGCGTTGGCGACCTTGCTGTTGCCCGCGTTGAAGCCGGGGCCGTCGCCCTTGTCGTCCTTGCCGCCACCGCCACACGCCGCGGTGGAGAGCAGAGCCGCGACGGCGATGGCCGACGCGACGGCCGTCTTTCGCCTCGATGAGCCTAGGGTTGTCACGATCTCGCTTCCTCCGTCATGAGAGTCACGGTCCGTGCGGTGCGCCGGACCGGGGTACTGGGGGGTGGGTCCGGGGTCAGCGGGAGCCCTTGGGATCAAGGGCGTCGCGCACGCCGTCGCCGAACAGGTTGAAGGCCAGGACCGTGATGAAGATGGCGCAACCCGGGATGATCATGTACATCGGGTCGAGCTCGTAGGTCTGCACGGCCTTCGACAGCATCTGGCCCCACGACGCGGTGGGCGGTTTGACGCCCGCTCCGAGGAAGCTCAGCGCGGCCTCGGTGAGGATGTTCGTCGGGATCATCAGCGTCATGTAGACGGTGATCGGGGCGATGAGGTTGGGCAGCAGTTCCTTGAACAGGATGTACGTGCGCCCGGCGCCGAGGCTGCGCGCCGCCTCGACGTACTCACGCTCGCGCAGGGACAGCGTCTGGCCTCTGACGATGCGGCCGACATAGGGCCAGCCGAAGAAGCCGATGACGGTGATCAGGACCATCATGCGCACACCCGTACCGGTGATCCCGAACATCTTGGTGGGGACCACGGAGATCAGGGCGATGGTGAAGAGCAGCTGCGGGAAGGAGAGCAGCATGTCCATCACGCGGCTGATGACGGCGTCGATCCAGCCGCCGAAGAAGCCGGCGATGACGCCGAGGACGGTGCCGATGACGACGGCGACCACGGCGGCGAGGAAGCCGACGAGGAGCGAGATCCGCGCCCCGTAGACGACGCGGCTGAACACGTCGCGGCCGGTGCCCGGCTCCAGACCGAAGAGGAAGTCCGAGCTCATGCCGCCGCGCGCCCCGACCGGGGCCGAGGTCAGCGGGTCGATGTACTTCTCGCTGTCGTGGTACTGGTTCGGCGGGTGGCCGAGCAGATCCACGATGAACGGCGCGAAGACCGCGACGAGGATCAGGAAGACGACAACGATGCCACCGGACAGGGCCAGCTTGTCCTTCTTGAGCCGACTCCAGGCGATACGGCCGAGCGAGCGGCCTTCGACGGCCTTCGCGCCCGCGGGCACAGCGAGATCCGCGGTCGCGGTCGGATCCGCAGCCGCGGGCGTGTCGTGGATTGGTGCCGTCATCGTGGCAAGGACCCCTCTCAACCGGCGGTGACCGGCCCGCACTTGCCGCTGTAGCGGCGTCGTTAGTCCGTCGTACACAGGGGCGAAGACCCCTGGTGCGGGAGTCTTCATCGGCGCCGTGAGTGTGGGCCAGACCTCACGGAGAAAGGTGACGCAACCGTGATGTGGCCTGGACCCTTCCGGTATCCGAACATCGAGGACGGCCAGCCGGACTGCGCGACCCCCAGCCAAAACGCCCATTTCAGGGGCCTATTGGGGCAAGCGCATCGGTCCCGCGCATGTGCCATCTCAAGTTTGGCGCATGGAAGGTGAGTTGAGGGCACGGACGGCCAACTGTCCATTTTCGGCCGCCCGTTGAGATCACCACGCGCCACATGTGACACAGGTCACACATGAGGGCCGCCTCGCCCCGTTCGCACCATGCCGCCCCATTCATCCACTCCGCAAAACCGCCCAACCGGGGCGCCACAAGCGGAGGTTCGCGTTCCTGGGTGTCCGCACTTGAGGTTCCCCTGAGCTATTCGGAATGCGATTCCGCAGTTCGCTTGCTGCGGCCACCCCGGATCGCTAACTTCACTCCCGCCGCACCGAAATGCCGGTCCGACAATTCGGCAATTCACGTACGGGGGCCGTACGGGGGCGCTGCGCCCGCTCACATTTTTCGTGAGCGGGCGCAGCGGCATGCCCGAAATGAATGGCGAAGCAGTGCGAAAAGGCACTGTGGCGCACGCCACATTCGCAAGTAATGCCAGGTCAACTGCGGTCACTGGGCGCGAACTTGAGGTTCTTCTGAGAATAGATGCACGTCTTTCAAGTAATCCGTTGCCACCCACAGGACGCATCAGTAAGTTCCTCCCCGAAAGCGGAAGTGCCAGCAGAACGAAACGCCAACAAAACAAAACATGGGGAAACGGGGAATCTTGCACGCCATTCGGAAGCAGACGATTTTTTCGGGTGCTGCAGCGGCAGCCATACTCACGGGCTGTCTCATCACGGTCCCGGGGGCCGCGCCTGACGCCAGCGCGCGCTGCAACGAGTACACCTTCTTCAAGGTGAAGAAGGTCGGTCACGCCTACCACAAGGGCGTCGGCCCCAAGGTGGGCATGCAGACGCAGCGCTACAAGGACAAACTCAAGTACGCGAAGAAGCTCAGCACCTCCCGCTCGACGAGCTGGACGTTCGGTGGCTCCGCGTCCGTGAGCTGGGGCATCGGCAAGATCGAGGCCAAGACCGACTACAACGTGACCAAGAAGACCACGACCGGTTACACCGTCACGGCCACGCTGACGATCCCCAAGAAGAGCTATGGCGCCATTCAGCCGAAGGCGCGCTACCAAAAGTTCTCGATCAAGCGGTACATCTCGGACGAGGCGTGCCACACGCGCGTCCTGAAGAACTACGGAACCATGGGCGCCATCGTGGACCCCGTGGACTTCCGCACCTGCGTCTCGCGCAGGCACTGCAGCCCGTGACACACCGCCGGGGCCTCTCTTTCCAGGAGAGGCCCCGGTCTTTCCAGGAGAAGACCCGGGCCGTGGCCCCTCACGGCCCCGCCCTCGTCGCCACGATCACGCACTCCGTCGGCGCCGACGCCAGCACCTGCCGCCGGGGCCGGACGAACCCGGCCTCCGCGAGCCACTCCGCGTACTCCTCGAAGCCATAGGTGCGGCCTCCCTGCGTATGGAACAGGTTGAGGCTGAAGAGCCGGACGTGGGCCTCGCCGAGGCGGCCCGCCGCCCGGTCGACGTCGGGGAGGGGTTCCAGGAGGGCCACCGTCCCGCCGGGGGCGACCGCCGACGCGGTGGCGCGCAGCAGGGCCCTGCTCTCCTCGGCGCCGTTGCCGTGCAGGACGTTGAAGAGCAGCGCCACATCGTGTCCGGTACCGAAGTCGGCGCTCAGCCAGTCCCCTTCGCGGAGCGTGAAGCGGCCTTGCAGGCGCGCCCTGGCGATCGCCTCCGCACCGATCGCCAGGGCGCCCGGCAGGTCCACCAGCGTCGCGTGCAGCCGCGGGTGGCGGCGGCAGAACGCCAGGGCGTAGCGGGCGTGGCCGCCTCCGATGTCGAGGAGGCGGGTGGCGTCCGCCGGGACCGGGACCAGGTCGACCACGTCGTCCTTCAGGGAGTCGGCCAGACCGGTGAGCATCGTCTGGAACTGGCGCAGCGTGTCCGGGCGTTGCTCGATCCAGGAGTAGAAGTCGACGGCCCGGCGCCCCTTGCGCACCGATTCCTCCAGGTCCGTCCAGAGGTCGCCGATCACCGCCTGCCAGAACGAGAAGGCGCTCGCGTAGTCGTCGGGGGCGTCGCGGCGCAGCCAGGTGTCGGTCGCCGCCGTGTTCGCGTAGCCGCCCTCGTGGCGTGTCAGGTAGCCGAAGCTGACCAGCGCGTCCAGGAGCACCGTGAGCCCGCGCTCGTCGGTGGCCGTGCGCGCCGCGAGCTCCGTCGCGCCGAGCGGGCCCGCGTGCAGCTCCTCGAAGACGCCGAGCCGGAAGGCGGCGCCCGCGGCCCGGAAGGAGACCGCCCCGATGAAGTCCAGGTAGGCGGCCGGGGCCTCGTTGGTGTCCGTATAGCGGCGCAGTTCCTCAGGGTCCGGTACGAGCGGCACAGGTCCTCCTCTCGCTCAGGGGGGTCAGGCCGTGCGCGGCCGCCGCCTCGTCGACCTTCGTGCGCAGCCGCGTGGGGATGTCGTCGTACGGGAAGCGCTCCAGATACGCCTCCATGTAGTCGCGGTCGTGCGCCAGGAACGGCAGGTCGGTCGGGACCATGTAGCGGATGGCGAGCAGCGGCACGGGGCTGTGCAGCGGCCGGAAGTCGTCGTTCCAGAGACCGGCCTTCTGGGGCGGGGCGTCGTGGAACTCCCCGATCATCAGCCCGTGCGAGACGTAGTCGATCTTCAGGGCCTCCTGGCTGGCGTCGATGAAGCGGGTCAGGTCGGCGGGCGGCACGTCGGGGAAGAGCACCAGGATGGTCCGGAACTGGGCCGCCGAGAGTCCGGCGGGCCCCATCTCCAGGAACCAGTCCCGGTAGTACGTGAGGGTCGACGCCACCACCCCGAGGTCGTCGGGCACGCCCCGGTACAGGCCGAGGTAGAAGGTGCCGCGGTCCATGGAGCCCTGGGCGAAGGGGCAGACGGGGCCGCGGCGGCCGAGCTCCGGGTGCGGGTTGGTGAGGTACTCGCTCGCCCAGCGCGCGACCGTGCGGAAGGCGTCCTCGTGGCCCCGCACCGCCTCGGGCAGCGGGTCGCGCGGGAGGTCGGCGAGTTCGAGGAGCAGCCGTTCGGGATAGGACCAGTCGATCAGCACGGATTACCTCATGTCCTTCGAAGTGGGGCTCGGAGCGGAGCTCGGAGTGCGTACGGCCTTGCGTACGAGGTGGCGGAGGGCGAGAGCGGTGCCGGCTGCCGTCGCGGCGGCGAGCACCTTCAGCACGGTGTCCTGCCGCCGGGCCCGCTCCAGGGCGTCCCCGTACGGCATCGTGGTGTGCGAGACCATCGTGTAGAGCGGCTGCCATGCGGTCGGGAAGACCTTGCTGAGCGCCAAGTCGGCCTTTTTCAGGGCGACATGGAGCGGGGAGGCGAGGCGGTCGCGGAGCTCCACGAAGTTCTGCTTGGAGAGTTCGTTGAGGACGTCCGTGTGGCGCTTGCGCATCTGCTCGAACTCCCGGAAGGCCGCCTCTAGTTGATCCGGGTGGCGGCCGATGCACGCGTCGAGTTCCAGGCAGTCCTCGAAGGAGGAGTTCATGCCCTGCCCGTAGAAGGGGTAGACGGCGTGCGCGGCGTCGCCGATGAGGACGGCGCGGCCCCGGTGGTGCCAGGGCCGGGTACGGACGCAGACCAGCGTGCCGACCGGGTTGGCGTCGAACTCCTTGAGCAGGTCGGGGATGAGCTCCTCCGCGTCGGGGAAGCGGGCGCGGAAGAAGCCGAGGACGGCCTCCGGGGTGGTCAGGGTGGCGAAGCTCTCCTCGCCCTCGAAGGGCAGGAAGAGCGTGCCGGTCAGGGAGTTGTCGCGGTTGGGGTGCGCGACGATGAGGCCCGCGCCGCCCGGCCAGATGTGCAGCGCCTCGATCCGGACCTGCGCGGAGCCATCGGGAGCGGCCGGGATGGTCAGCTCCTTGTAGCCCCAGTCCATGAACTCCTGGTGCACATCGGCGCGTTCACCGCTGTGGAGGTGGCGGCGGACGGCCGAGTACACCCCGTCGGCGCCGATGACGGCGTCGGCCGCGACGGCGCGTTCCTCGCCGGTGGCCTCGTCGGTGACGTACGCGCGTGCCTGGTCCTTGTCGAGCCCGCTGAGCCGGGTGCGGAAGACGAAGCGGACGTTCGGCAGGGCCTCGGCGGCGTCGATGAGGAGGCGGTTGAGGTCGCTCCGCAGGACCGAGTGGAGGATCTGGCTCTCCTCGGTCCCGTACGCCTGGAACGCCGGTGCGGCGCCCGGCCGGTGGATGACCCGGCCGCGCATCGGCACGGTCAGCGGCCACAGCCGCTCCAGCAGGCCGACCTGGCCGAGGGCCCTGATGCCGCGCGCGGACAGCCCCAGGTTGATGGAGCGGCCCTGCCCGTCGTCGGGCTGCGAGCGCAGGTCGGCCCGGCGCTCGTACACGGTGACGCGGTAGCCGCGCCGCCCCAGGTAGAGGGCCATGAGCGAGCCGGCGAGCCCGGCGCCGACGACGGTGAACCGGGGCGTTGCCGCAGTGTCTGCGGTGTCCGCAGTGCTTGTGCTGTCCGCAGTGCTTGCGGTGCCCGCAGTTTCTGCGGTGTTTGCGCTGTCCGCGGTGCCGGTCATCGCTCCCCCTCGACCCGGTGCGCACCGGTACCCGCAGGCGCCGTCACGACCCGTATGTCCTGCAGCGTCAGTTCGCACCGCCCGACCGCCTCGGCCGCGCTGCGCCCCGTGGCGACGACCTCGCCGCAGACCCGGTCGACCGACCAGGTCAGGGGCGGCACGACCAGGCCCGGCTCGGCCTTCAGGTCCAGGCTCACGCCGTCCCGCAGAGTGCGCGGGACCTCGACGGCGGTGACCGTCCCCGGCTCGGCCGCGATGAACCGGACGGCCGCTCCGCCCACCGGGGGCGGCGCCGTGTGGTCCCACGCGGTCAGGCCGAGGGGCACCCCGACGGCGAGCCGGATCAGGTCGACTCCATAGGTGAGCCGCACCAGTTCGGGGATGCTGTCGCCGCCCGTGCGGTTGTGGGACTCCAGGATCCGGGGGCCCGCCGGGGTGAGCTTGAGCTCGGTGTGCGTGGGGCCCTCGGTCAGGCCCACGGAATCCAGCAGACGCTCCGTCAACTCGGTGCACTCAGCGGCGAGTTGAGGGGTGAGCGCGGCGGGCACGGCCTGGCCGAACTCGATGAAGCGCGGCCCGAGCAGCTTGTCGGTGATCGCGACGACGGTGTGCCGCCCCTCGTACGAGAACGCCTCCAGGCTGACCTCGGGTCCCTCCAGATACTCCTCCGCCAGCATCCGGCCGCGCCCGCCGCGCTCGACCTCCCGCCAGACGCGGGCGGCGTCCGCCGGGCCCTCGACGCGGTGGACGTCGGCGCTGCCGCCGTGGTCCGGCGGCTTGACGATGGCGGGTCCGCCCAACCCCGCGACGAAGGCCGCGAGTTGGGCCGCCCCGCGCACCATGCGGTGGCGCACCGGGGACAGACCGACGGAGTCGAGGAGGCCGCGCATCGCGGACTTGTCCTTGAGCAGGACGGCGGTGCGCGGGCTGTTGCCGCCGAGGCCGAGCTCCGCGTTGAGCCGGGCGGCCGGGACGAGGCCGGGCTCGGTGAGGGTGAGGACGCGCCGGAAGGGCCGCTCGGCGTGGGCCTCGCGGACCTCGGCGGCGATGGCCTCCTCGTCCAGGAGGTCGACGTCGACGACCCGTTCGCACAGCTTCACCGACTCCGGTCCCGCCTTGCCCGGGGCGTGGAACAGGACCGTGTCGAGGCCGTACGAGGCCGCGGCCCGCAGGATGTCGGCCTGGCCGCCGATCACCGCTACACGTGTCTCTGCCATCTCAACTCACCTCTGCCGTCATGGAGTCGGCGTCCTCGACGGGAGCGCAGTGCACGCGGTAGCGGGCCGCCGTGTCGAGGACCTGCCGGGTTACCTCGGCTGTGGTCCGGCCCCGGTAGCGGAACCGGCCGCCGATGAACTCGTACGTCCCGCGCAGGTCCGGCACCACGGCACCGGGCTCGGGCAGGACCTCGGCGTACGGCCCTTCGGCGCCCGTCATCGAGGGGGCGCTGACGATGCGGCAGGGCCGGGGCCCGGTGAGCGGGACGAGGAGGCAGCCGCCGACGGGCTCGTCCGCAGGGAACGGGCGCAGGCGCGGCAGGACGTCGCACTGGAGGTGGAACTCCAGCTCCATCAGGTCGACTCCGTGCACCTCGCGCCAGACGAAGGGGATGTCCCCGCCGCCGGGACGGCAGCCGACCTCCAGGAACACACACGTGGGCCGGCCGTCGCGCTCGGCGAGGAACAGCTCCAGGTGGAAGACCCAGGGCTTGGTGGACATGCCGGGCACGACGGTGCGCAGGAAGTCCTCCACCACGGCGTTGACCGCCGGGTCGTCGACCTCCACGGAGCCGACGGGCTCCCCCATCATGAAGGCGAGGGGCCCGGTGGTCGCGGCGCCCGGCACGTTCTCGTACGTGGACAGGCGCCAGGGCCCGAGGTCCTGGCCGGTGTAGATGCCGTCGACGTGGTACACCCGGTGGTCCAGATACTCCTGGACGAGGACGGGCTGCGTGGCGTCGATGGCCAGCCGGTCGGCGGCGCAGTCATCGGGTCCTTCGAGGCGCCGGATGCCGGTGCTAGCCCGGCCCTGCAGCCGCTTGGCGACGACCGGCCAGCCGTACTCGGAGGCGAACTTCTCCACTTCGCCGGGCGAGGTGGCGAGGTGGGAGGCGGGGGTGGCGACGCCGGTGCGGCGGGCGGCCGCGAGCATCGCCTCCTTGTCGAGGAAGTGGTGCAGCTCCTCGGGGAGCCGTCCGCGCGAGCCGAAGTCGGCGCGCAGCCGGGCCGCGACGGCGAGGTCGCTCTCCTGGAGCGCGACGACGGCCTCGGGTAATCCGAAGCGGGTGACGACGGGGTCGAGTGCCGCGCGGACCGCGGCGTAGTCGGTGGGGTCGTCGACGACCAGGACGTGGGCGGCCTCCGCCGGGACGGCCGAGCGGCCGATCTCGGTGGTGACATAGGTGACGGCGCAGGCGGTGTGGTCGACATAGGTGAGGTAGTCCGCGTATTTGTCACGCCATCGGTTGAAGACAAGGATGTGCACGTTGTGCAGGGGAACTGCGGGCATGCGGGTTCTCTTTCCTGAATCAGGCTTCGGCAGCGGCCAGTTGGAGATGCCGCGCGATCACGGGCCGGTAGCACACGACGATGAGCGCCGCCATCACGGCGAACGACGCGGCCATTCCCCAGGGCGGAAGGAGCGCACTGGCGCTCAGGCCGACGGACGCGATGATGAGTCCGCCCTGAATGCTCATCTTGAACACGGCGAGATAGGTCGTGCGGGCCTGCTCCGGCACCAGATCGGCGAGCATCGCCTGCATGACGGGAATATGCATCAGCTCACCGACCGTCAGGGCCGCCACGGAGAGGATGAGCAGCACGACGGAATTACTGACTCCGAGCGCCGCCATTCCCGTCCCGAAGAGCGCGATTCCCCAGTAAGCCCGTCTGGAGTCCGGCAGTTCGCGCAGCAGCCGTTCCGAGAAGAAGGCGAGTACGACGATGAGGATGGTGTTCTCCGCGCGGAGAATGCCGAGCAGCCGGTAGCCGTCGAGGTGCAGCCCCCAGAAGTCCTGGGGCCGCAGCTCCTCGGCCAGCCGCACGGCGACATAGCCGGTCATCTGCAGTTCGATGCCGAGCCACAGCGTCATGCCCAGGACCAGGCGCACGAACAGGGAGTCGCGCAGCACCTGGGCGTACCCGGCGACGAGCCGGCGCGGCCGCAGCACCTCGCGGGGCACCGGCGGCGGCTCCCCCGCGGGGCGTGGCGGCGCCGTCTCGGTCAGCAGCCGCAGGCTGACCAGGGCGGCGGCGCCGGCGATGGCCGCGGCGGCGGCAAGCATGGCGGCGAAGAAGTCGGCGTAGAGGAACCCGCCGACGACGGCGCCGGCGGCGAGGGCCACATTGACCGACCAGTACTGCAGTGTGTAGACGCCCTTGCGCTCCTCGGACGACGTCGTGTCGACGATCATCGCCTCGTTCGCGGGCAACGCGAAGCTGCCCAGCGAGGTATTGAGCACATAGCAGAGATAGACGCCGGCCGCCGAATGGATCCATGGCGAACTGAAGAGCGCCATTCCGCCGAAGGAGAGCGCCACTCCGCCCGTCCCCGCGACGAGCGGCCTGCGGCGCCCGAAGGCATCCGCGACCGGTCCGCCCAGGAGGCTCGCGAGGACCGAGATCCCCACGGCCACCAGAATGAGCAGACCGGCCAGTGCGGCGCCGACCTCGGCGGCCAGGTAAATGGCCATGAGCGGCGTGATGATCGTGTTCAGAAATCGCTCGACAAATCCCACGGCGATTCTGAGACGAAGGGCTGGATGAAGGGCGCGGAAGTGCACCTTGATATCCCCCGGTCAAGGTGGCAGTGCGACTTTTCGCAAGAAGCATTCCCGGCCGGAATCCAGACTGTCAATGTGATGCACATCACACCGTAGAAAGAGTAATTACCTTGCCCGGACGTTGAGTTGCTAAATCACCGGAGAATGTAAAGGGCCGCACGTCACGCGACCGTCACACGGCCGTCACCGAATGCGAGCAGTAATTACCAGCCGATGAATTGCGCCCCGGCCGTCTCAGTAGGAACGCGGCGCGGCGCCGTGCGGCGGCGGATAGCCGTAGCCCGCGGGGGCGGGCGCGGGGGCCGCCTGGGCCTCCCGGTCGTAGAACGGCCGGGCGTTGGCGCGCAGCCACATCGCCACCGGGTCGTACCCGTCCGACATCGCGACCGTCGAGACGGGCAGACCGTCCGGGACCGCGGCGATCGACTGCTGCATCATGGCCCGCACCGCGTCGACCGACGCCGGCGACGTGTCGTACACATCGAGCCCGATCGCCAGGTACGGGGCGCCGAGCGAGGGCTGCACCCAGGCGCGGCGCAGCGAGCGCACGGCAGGCGTGCGGTGTGCGGTCTGCGCCAACAGGGCCCAGAACTGGGGGATTTCGATGCTCGGCTCGGTCAGCCGCAGCGGGCCCGCGGGCACCAGGTCCAGGCCCGTCGCGATGCGGCGCAGGTCGAGCCAGGGGATGCCGACGCCACCGCCGGGCGCGTGCGGGTTGAGCCACAGGCCGTAGTGGTCGGGGAAGAGGGTGCGGGCGACGTCGAGGCCGCTCACCACCTCGTAACTCCTGTTCCAGCCGCTGGCGGAGAGCTCCTGGGCGGAGGTCACACAGGGGGCGTAGCCGAGGCCCTCGACCTCCATGTTGCCGTACTGGGCGTCGGGGGAACCGGCCTGGCCGTGCCAGAGCAGCATCCACACCTGGTCGGCGGCGAGGGCGCGCAGCAGTGCCTCGTACGCGTCATAACGCCCCGGCGTCACCTGGCGCAGCATGTGCTCGACCTGACCGGCCGCAGCCGTGCCCGACGCACTCACCCGTAACCGCCCCTTCATGACTCTTCCGACGAACCCGGCACATCTCTCGCGACGGTGGCACGACAGCGCGCTGTGTACGGCCGCGCGCCGACCGGGTCATGAAACCAGCTTAAGCGGCGATCCTGACACCGACTTGGCGTACGGCATCCTCGGCGGCGCCGTTGCTCACTCGGTATGGCCCGGCGGCTGGAACGCGGGCTGTTCGGAGGCCACTTGGTGCGGGTGGCCGGCGGCCGCCTGATGGAAGGGCCGCACCCGCTCCCGCAGCCAGTCCCCCACCGGGTCCTGCGCCACGTCGAGGAGGACGAGGTTCACCGGCCAGCCGACCGGGGCCTGGGCCAGGGCGCGGCCGAGCGCCGCCATGGGCCGCTCGCGGGCGTCGCCGTCCCAGGTGGACAGCTCGACGCCGATGAACAGGGTGGGGTCGCCGTCCTCGATACGGGCCAGACAGCGGCGCGCGGTGCGCACCACGCCGGCCGCCTCGAACTCGCGGGCCGCGGCGGACAGGAAGTCCACCGGGTCGTGCTGCCAGTCCGGCTCGTACAGCTGCACCCGGCCGCCGCTCGCGGGCCCGTCGAGCTCGGTGCGCCCGGCCCGGCACAGCTCGGCGACGGCGGGCGGGGGCAGCGGGACGCCCACGGTGCCCTCCGGGTTCACGGCGATGCCGAGCTGCGGGGGCAGTCCGCGCGCGAACTCCACCGCGGGCGCCACCGTGCACCCCATGCGCCCGCCGGTGACCTGCTGGAACTGCTCCTCGGACGAGAAGACCGGGACGTACGCCTGGCCGTCGATCTCCAGCGTCGGCAGGTCGAGCGTCGCGCTGTCGGGGCCGCCGCCCCTGGGCAGCGGGATCCAGATGTGGCTGCGCCCGAGGACCTCGACGATGCGGGCGCCCGCCGACGGTGCCGCGCCGCCGAGCGACGCCGCGAGCACCTCTTCGAGTTCGTTGCCCGGCCATCCGCCATATGGATGGGCGTGTGCCTGCGCCGGAATGTCCATCGCTCAACCCCTGCTCGCGTACCGCTCTGCCTGCGGCTCGAACCCTAACGCCGGTCGCCGCGGCGGGGGCCGCGTGCACCCAAATGGACACGCTCCGCATCCGTCTGGTTGCGGACTGTAGGGACCGCTTCGAGGGTGGCCGTACAACCCCATCCCGCCCCCACCGCCGAAAGGTCCCCCCATGACTCCGCTCAGGACCGCCTCGCTCGTCGTCAGCGCGTCCCTCTGCGGCGCCCTGATCCTCGGGGCGGCCGCCCCGGCCGGTGCGGTGGGTGCGGCCCCTGCCAGGAGCTCCACCGACACCGCCCGCCCGGCCGTGCCCCGGACCGTGCAGGACCTGGAGTCGCTCCTCGAAGCCTGTCAGTACCTGCTCGACACCTCGTTCGGCGGCTGGATCAACCCGGACGCCCTGGAGAAGGTCAGCGCCGAGCTGGACACGGTGCTCGGCGAGCCGACCCCGCCCGGCGTGGAGCCCGGCACCTGGCCCGGCGAGGCCCGCAAGACCTTGAAGAAGGAGGTCCAGGGCCTCATCGACGCGGCCTCGGACGGCGACTGGTTCAACGTCTTCCTCGCCCTGCAGACCGTGCCGAAGGCGGCGAACGACCTGCTGTTCGCCGTCGGCCTCGGCAACTTCATCGACTCGCTGCCCCCAGCGCCCGAACTTCCGGCCACCACCCCGCCGGCGCAGTAGTCCCCACCCCACCCACAGAAACACCGAACACCCCACCCCCACGGAAGGACCCTCCCCATGCGACTCAGCAAGTCCGCCACCGCGCTCGCCGTCTCCCTGTCCCTCTTCGCCGGCGCCGCGGGCTCCCTCGCCCTCGCCGCCCCCGCGAGCGCGGCCACCGCCTCCGTCGACGACCAGCGGGCGCTCCGCGTCGAGCAGGGCTTCGACGCGCTGTACGACGCGATCGACCGGCTCGCCGACCGCGCCGCCGACGACTCGGTCAGCCCGGCCGACCGCGCCGCCGTCGACGCCGCCCTGGACCGGGTGCTCGCCGCGACCGGTGCCGTGCGCGCCGCCGACCCGGAGCCGACGCCCGAGAAGGACGACGACCCGGTCAAGGCGGCGCAGGCCAAGCTGAAGGCGCAGGTCGACGTCCTGGTCAAGGCGGCGGCCAAGGCGGACCTCCTCGGCCTCGTCGTCGCCCTCAACGCGGTCCCGCAGCTCGCGGTGGACCTGCTGATCCAGGTCGGCCTCGGCAAGCTCACCAAGGACCTGCCGAAGCTGCCGGAGATCCCGGGCCTGCCGAAGATCCCGGGCATGCCGGAGACTCCGGCCACGACGACGCCGCCCGCGACGCCGCCCGCCGTGCCGGGGATCCCGAAGATCCCGGGTCTGCCGTTCTGACGGAGTCCTCCCGTCCGTGAAGGGGGCCCGCGCCGGGGGACGGCGCGGGCCCCCTTCGGCCCGTCCGGCGTGTGAGGACGAGCCGCGAAGCGGCGATACGGGGGCGAGGGGCGGACCCCCGAGAGGGCGCCCCACCGTGCGGGCACTCAGCGCACGAAGGAGATCCCGCCCAGGACCTGCGCCGCCGCCCGGTCCAAGAGCACCGCGGACCCGCACCCCCGCGGCAGCTCCCCCTTCTCGGTCGCCGCCACCAACCGCCCCACCATCCTGCGGTGCCGCGCGAAGGCGTACCGCGAGACGCCGCGGCCCCGCTCCCGCTGGCCCTCCAGGGCCGTGGTCGGCGCGACGTCCAGGAGGAGCAGGTGCAGCACGGTCCCGCGCCGCGCGGCCTCGCGCGCCAGCCAGCGCCGCACCCACGCCTGCGTACCGCAGTCGTGCACCACGACGCTCTCGCCGGAGCGCAGCGCCCGCCGCAGGCCCGCGTAGTGGGCGAGGCGGACGAGGGGGCGGTAGAGCGCGTACGGGAGCAGCCGCGGCATCCGGTGCGCCCAGCGGTCGCGGGTGTCCTGGGAGTCGATGCGCCCGCCCGCGGCCGCGCGCCGCATCAGCGTGGACTTGCCGCTGCCCGGAAGACCCGACACCACCACCAAGTCGCCCTGGGCGAAGGCGAGTCGGTGCGGGCTGCGGCCCGCGCGGGCCCGGAGGTCGCGGACCACCGGCCGGGGCAGCGGCGGCGCCGCGGCGTCCGGCGCACGGCGCTCGTGGGCCGGGGCACCCGCCTGCCCGGGCAGCAGGGCCCCCGTCGTCGTCGCGTAGACACTCGCCTTGCGCACCGTGATCGGCCTCCCCATGCGGTCACACGTCACTGGTCTCCCGCCCTTCCCCATCGAGTGTAAAGAGAAGGTAATGCCGCACAAGGGCTCCGCTGTTCGACCGCAGCTCCCCGGGGTGCGCCCCCGCATGCAATGATGTGCGCGCCAACTCCATACCGGCCGCTTGAATCCGCGCGGGAGAGTTCCCGGACCCCTGTACCGCACTACCGCTTCGTCGGTAGGTGATACGGATCCGGGGCGCCGAAGGAGCAAGTTCCTCCCTTGAATCTCTCAGGCCCCGTACCGCGTGGGCGAGGCACATCTGAAAAGCGGGCCGCCCCCTGGGCCGCCCCACCCAAGGTGCAAGCCGACGTTCCGGTAGCCCCGGACCGAGGCGAACCTCTCAGGTTCCATGACAGATGGGGAGGAAACCAACCTCGCCGTCATGCATGCCCTGGGAGCCTTCACTCATGAGCAACGCCGTACGCCACACCGCCCTCGATGCCCTGCATCGTTCGCTCGGCGCGACCATGACCGACTTCGCGGGCTGGGACATGCCGCTGCGGTACGCCAGCGAGCGCGACGAGCACAACGCCGTGCGCACCAGGGCCGGACTCTTCGACCTGTCCCACATGGGCGAGATCACCGTCTCCGGCCCCCAGGCCGTGGACTTCCTGAACTTCGCCCTGGTCGGCAACATCGGCTCCATCGGCGTCGGCCGCGCCCGCTACACGATGATCGTCGACGAGAACGGCGGCATCCTCGACGACCTGATCGTCTACCGCCTGGGCGAGGCCGAGGCCCCCGAGTACATGGTCGTCGCCAACGCGGGCAACGCCCAGACCGTCCTGGACGTCCTCACCGAGCGCGTCGCGCAGTTCGACGCCACGGTCCGCGACGACCGCGACGCCTACGCGCTGCTCGCCGTCCAGGGCCCCGAGTCCCCCGGCATCCTCGCCTCCGTTACCGACGCCGACCTGGACGGCCTCAAGTACTACGCGGGCCTGCCCGGCACCGTCGCCGGCGTCCCCGCCCTGATCGCCCGCACCGGCTACACCGGCGAGGACGGCTTCGAGCTGTTCGTCGCCCCCGGCGACGCCGAGAAGCTCTGGCAGGCGCTCACCGACGCGGGCGCGGCCAAGGGCCTCGTGCCCTGCGGCCTCTCCTGCCGCGACACGCTGCGCCTGGAGGCGGGCATGCCGCTGTACGGGCACGAGCTCACCACCGCGCTCACCCCCTTCGACGCCGGTCTCGGCCGCGTCGTGAAGTTCGAGAAGACCTCGCAGTCCGACACCTTCGTGGGCCGCGCCGCGCTCAGCGCCGCCGCCGAGCGCGCCGAGTCCGCTCCCCCGCGCAAGCTCGTCGGCCTGATCGCCGAGGGCCGCCGCGTCCCGCGCGCGGGCATGCCCGTCGTCGCCGGCGGCCAGGTCATCGGCGAGGTCACCTCCGGCGCCCCGTCCCCCACCCTGGGCAAGCCGATCGCCATGGCGTACGTGGACGCCGCGCACGCCGAGCCCGGCACCACCGGAGTCGGCGTCGACATCCGCGGCACCCACGAGCCGTACGAAGTCGTGGCGCTGCCGTTCTACAAGCGCCAGAAGTGACCGTGGGGCGCCGCACGTGACGGCGCCCACGTCTCCCAGCTTTCCCTTGTTCACCAGCACACGCCCGCGTACAGGAGAATTCAGGACATGAGCAACCCCCAGCAGCTGCGCTACAGCAAGGAACACGAGTGGCTGTCGCCCGCCGAGGACGGCGTCGCGACGGTCGGCATCACGGAGCACGCGGCCAACGCGCTCGGTGACGTCGTCTTCGCCCAGCTCCCGGCGGTCGGCGACACCGTCACCGCGGGTGAGACCTGCGGCGAGCTCGAGTCGACGAAGTCCGTCAGCGACCTGTACTCCCCGGTGTCCGGCGAGGTCGTCGCGGCCAACCAGGACGTCGTGGACGACCCGTCGCTGGTGAACTCCGCGCCCTTCGAGGGCGGTTGGCTCTTCAAGGTGCGGATCGCGGAGGAGCCGAAGGACCTGCTCTCCGCGGACGAGTACACCGAGTTCTCCGGCTCCTGAGTCTCCTGCCTCCTAAGGACGTATAGGCATGTCGCTTCTGAACACCCCCCTCCACGAGCTGGACCCGGACGTCGCCGCCGCCGTCGACGCCGAGCTCCACCGCCAGCAGTCCACCCTGGAGATGATCGCCTCGGAGAACTTCGCTCCGGTCGCGGTCATGGAGGCCCAGGGCACGGTCCTCACCAACAAGTACGCCGAGGGCTACCCCGGCCGCCGCTACTACGGCGGCTGTGAGCACGTCGACGTCACCGAGCAGATCGCGATCGACCGGATCAAGGACCTGTTCGGCGCCGAGTACGCCAACGTCCAGCCGCACTCCGGCGCCTCCGCCAACCAGGCCGCCCTCTTCGCGATCGCCCAGCCCGGCGACACGATCCTCGGCCTGGACCTGGCGCACGGCGGGCACCTCACCCACGGGATGCGCCTGAACTTCTCCGGCAAGCAGTTCAACGTGGTCGCGTACCACGTGGACGAGGCCGGCCGGGTCGACATGGCCGAGGTCGAGCGCCTCGCCAAGGAGAACAGCCCCAAGGTGATCATCGCGGGCTGGTCCGCCTACCCGCGCCAGCTGGACTTCGCCGAGTTCCGCCGGATCGCCGACGAGGTCGGCGCGAAGCTGTGGGTCGACATGGCGCACTTCGCCGGTCTCGTCGCCGCCGGGCTGCACCCGAACCCGGTGCCCTACGCGGACGTGGTCACCTCCACCACGCACAAGACCCTCGGCGGCCCGCGCGGCGGCGTCATCCTGGCCCGCGACAAGGAGTTCGCGAAGAAGCTGAACTCCGCGGTCTTCCCCGGCTTCCAGGGCGGCCCCCTGGAGCACGTGATCGCCGCCAAGGCCGTCTCCTTCAAGGTCGCCGCCTCGGAGGAGTTCAAGGAGCGCCAGCAGCGCACCCTGGACGGCGCCCGCATCCTGGCCGAGCGCCTGGTCCAGGACGACGCCAAGGCCGTCGGCGTCGACGTCCTGTCGGGCGGCACCGACGTGCACCTGGTCCTCGTCGACCTGCGCAACAGCGAGCTCGACGGCCAGCAGGCCGAGGACCGCCTCCACGAGGTCGGCATCACGGTCAACCGGAACGCGATCCCGAACGACCCGCGCCCGCCGATGGTCACCTCCGGCCTGCGCATCGGCACCCCGGCCCTCGCCACCCGCGGCTTCACCGCCGAGGACTTCCGCGAGGTCGCCGACGTGATCGCCGAGACCCTCAAGCCGTCCTACGACGCGGCCGCGCTCCGCGCCCGGGTGACCGCTCTGGCCGAGAAGCACCCGCTCTACCCCGGCCTGTAAGGGTTCCGCAAGGATTACGTACCCTTGCGTACGTACGAACCTTCGGGGCACCGCGCACACTGGAATCAGAGAGACCAGCGTGCGCGGTGCCCCTGCCCATGCACCCCATGCACCCCATGCACCGCCTGAGCGTCACCTCTGCACGACCCCGGCAGACAACGGCGTCTACCAACCACCCTTGGAGTTCCCCGTGGCCATCTCGGTCTTCGACCTGTTCTCGATCGGCATCGGCCCGTCCAGCTCCCACACGGTCGGCCCGATGCGCGCCGCCGCCCTCTTCGCCCGCCGCCTCAAGAACGAGGACCTGCTCCAGCGCACCGCCACCGTCCGCGCCGAGCTCTACGGCTCCCTCGGCGCCACCGGCCACGGCCACGGCACCCCGAAGGCGGTCCTGCTCGGCCTGGAGGGCGAGTCGCCCCGCACGGTGGACGTGGAGAAGGCCGACGACCGCGTCGAGGAGATCATGCGCAGCGGCCGCCTGAACGTCCTCGGCGCCCACGACATCGCCTTCGACTTCGACGAGGACCTGGTCCTGCACCGCCGCAAGGCGCTGCCGTACCACGCCAACGGCATGACCGTCGCCGCCCACGACGCTGCCGGAACGCTTCTGCTGGAGAAGACCTACTACTCGGTGGGCGGCGGCTTCGTCGTCGACGAGGACGCCATCGCGGGCGAGAACCCGATCGTCCCCGACGACACGGTCCTCAAGTACCCCTTCCGCACCGGCGCCGAGCTGCTGACCCGCGCCCGCGAGACCGGCCTGTCCATCTCCTCGCTGATGCTGGAGAACGAGAAGGCATGGCGCACCGAGGACGAGATCCGCTCCGGCCTGCTGGACATCTGGCGCGTCATGCAGGCGTGCGTCAGCCGCGGCATGTCACGTGAGGGCATCCTGCCCGGCGGCCTCAAGGTCCGCCGCCGCGCCGCCACCTCCGCCCGCCAGCTGCGCGCCGAGGGCGACCCCCAGGCCCGCGCCATGGAATGGATCACCCTCTACGCCATGGCCGTCAACGAGGAGAACGCCGCAGGCGGCCGCGTCGT
>NZ_JBHYJB010000054.1:0-64545 GCF_042740175.1 Streptomyces sp. NPDC059009
GCGGCGGACCTTGAGGCCGCCGGGCAGGATGCCCTCACGTGACATGCCGCGGCTGACGCACGCCTGCATGACGCGCCAGATGTCCAGCAGGCCGGCACGGATCTCGTCCTCGGTGCGCCATGCCTTCTCGTTCTCCAGCATCAGCGAGGAGATGGACAGGCCCGTCTCCCGGGCCAGGCGCAGCATCTCGTCGCCCGTGCGGAAGGGGTACTTGAGGACCGTGTCGTCGGGGACGATCGGGTTCTCGCCCGCGGTGCCCTCGCCGGACAGCACGGTCTCGTCGACGACGAAGCCGCCGCCCACCGAGTAGTAGGTCTTCTCCAGCAGCTCCTCGCCGTCGGCGTCCTGCGCCCACAGCGTCATGCCGTTGGCGTGGTACGGCAGCGCCTTGCGGCGGTGCAGGACCAGGTCCTTGCCGAAGTCGAACGCGATCTCGTGGGCGCCCAGCAGGCTGATGCGGCCCGATTCCTTGATCGTCTCGAATCGCTCGTCGGCCGTCTCCACGTCGACGGTGCGTGGGGACTCGCCCTCCAGGCCGAGCAGCACCGCCTTCGGGGTGCCGTGGCCGTGGCCGGTCGCGCCCAGGGAGCCGTAGAGCTCGGCGCGCACCGAGGCGGTGTGGGCCAGCAGGCCCTCGCCCTTCAGGCGCCGCGCGAACATGCGCGCGGCGCGCATCGGGCCGACCGTGTGGGAGCTGGACGGGCCGATGCCGATCGAGAACAGGTCGAAGACCGAGACGGCCATGGGGGCGTTTCCCTGTCTGGTGGTGGCGGAGGGGATGGAGGGGGTGGAGGAGAGAGGGGCGCCCCGTTGAAGGGGCGCCCCGTCGTTTCGGCTACGCCGACTGAAGTTCCCGGTCGGGGTGGTCGGAGGGCGACTTCTCCGGCTCCGCCCCGGCCTCCGTCTCCGACTCCTGCGGCGCGTCCAGTACGGGATCCGGCGCGGGCAGCCCCGCCTCGTGGGCCCGTACGCCCGCCCGTACCGCCCAGAAGTAGAAGCCGATCGCCGAGACCGCCACGACGGCGATGTCCACGCCGCCCGGGATCACGCCGTAGCCGCCGAACTCCGAGCTGCCGAGGGCCGACAGCGTCGCCATCCACAGCAGGAAGCCGATCATCCACCAGGCGGGCGCGAACTGCCGTGCCAGGTTCTTCTCTCCCTTGCGGCGCAGCACGATCGCCGCGATCGGCGCCGAGACCAGGGTCAGCAGTGCGACCTTGCCGGTGTCCGGCCACTTCGACCAGTACAGGGCGCAGGCCGCGAAGGCGAACGTGATCGGGCAGAGCACCTTCGCCGCCGGAAGCCGGAAGGGGCGCGGCAGTTCGGGCTTGGTGATCCGGAAGACGCCCACCGCGATCGGGCCGATGAGGTACGAGACGACCATGGCCGCCGACACGACGCTGGCGAGCGCCTCCCAGCTGTGGCCGACCGTGACCAGGAGCAGCACGGAGAAGCCGAGGTTGAGCCACATCGCGGGGCGCGCGGTGCCGTACTTGGGGTGGGTCTCGCGGATCTTCTTCGGGAAGAAGCCGGTCTCGGCGAGGTTCTGTGCCATGTACGAGGCGGAGGCGACGTTGCCGATGTTGGCGCCGGAGGGCGAGATGAACGCGCCGAACTGGAGCATCGTGACGACCCAGTGCAGCATCAGCATCTTGGCGAGGTCGGCGAACGGCGACGCGAAGTTGATGCCGCTCCAGCCGCCCGCCTCGGCGAGCTTCTCCGGCGGCACGGAGCCGATGAACGCGATCTGCAGCGCCATGTAGATGACCAGGCCGAGGCAGAGCGCGCCGACGAGGGCGAGCGGGATGGCGCGGCCCGGGTTCTTCGCGGCGCCGCCGAGGTTGACGACGGCCTGGAAGCCGTTGAAGGCGAAGACGACGCCGGAGGTGGTGACGGCGGTCATCACGGCGGACCAGCCGTTGGGCGCGAAGCCGCCGTGGTCGGTGAAGTTGCCGGTGTGGAAGCCGGAGGCGATGAGCGCGATCACGGCGAGCACGGGGATCGCGAACTTGACCAGCGTGAGCATGTTGTTGGCGCGGGCGAGCAGCGCCACCGACCAGTAGCAGGCCAGCCACAGGGCGACGGTGAGGACCAGGGCCATCGCCATGCCGGTGCCGGTGAGCGAGCCCTCCGACACCAGGCCGCGGGCCCAGCCGAAGTTCCAGGACGACATGTACTGGGTGCCGGCGATCGACTCGATCGGGATCAGCGCGGCGATCGCGATCCACACGGCCCACCCGGTGATGAAGCCGAGGACGGGCCCGTGGGATATGGACCCGAAGCGGGCCATGGAGCCGGGCAGCGGGTAGGCGGCGCCCACCTCCGCGTACGACATGGCGATCATGCCGATGAAGACGGCTCCGATCACCCAGGCGACCAGGGCCGCGGGACCCGCGACCTGAGCTGCCTTTCCGGCACCGAAGAGCCAGCCGGAGCCGAAGATCGACCCCAGACCGATCATGATCAGGGCGAAGAGGCTGAGCCCCTTCTTGTTGGCCGCGCTGATGTCCATGGACCTCAGCCTATTTGCCGATCTTTGACCATCTGTGCGCTGATGGCCCCATGTGTGTGGGACGTTCGTCACGCAAGATCCCCTCGCGAGGGGGGCGGGGCTCAAGCCGCCGGCGAAGACCTCCGCACCCGCCGCCACACCGTCGGCGCCGCGCTGATCAGCACCGTCAGGCCGACCGCGAGCGCCACGCCCTCCCACGGCTCCTTGAACAGGGAGCCGCCGAGGATGCCGATCAGCTGGTACGTCACCGCCCAGGCCAGGCACGCGGGGACGTCGCCGCGGGCGAACCGGCGCAGCGGCATGCGGGCCATCAGGCACGCCAGCATCACCGGGATCCGGCCCGCGGGGACGAGGCGGGACAGGACAAGGACCAGCACGCCGTGGTCGCGCAGCTTGTCCTGGGCCTGGGTGAGGCGCTCCTCGGGGGCCCGGTCGCGGATCGCCGACAGCCAGCGGCTGCCGTTCTTCGAGCGCATGCCGCGCTGCCCCAGCCAGTACAGGGCGACGTCCCCGAGGAACGCGGCGAGCGCCGCCACCCCGAAGACCAGGAGCAGCGCGAACGGCGCCGTCTGGTGGAAGGCCACCACCGCCGCCGAGCTCACCAGGGCGCCCGTCGGCACCACCGGCACCAGCGCGCCGATGAAGACGAGGAGGAAGAGGGAGGGGTAGCCGACCGCCTGTTGCGTCGACTCCGGCGGCACCGAGTGCGTCGCCGCGTGGGCCGCGGCAGTGATCATCGGGCGGCCTCCGGCCGTACGCTCTCGCCGTGTTCGAGGCGGTGCACCGCCACGTCCGGCGCGAGCTGTGCCGCCCGGCGCACGAACTCGTCGCCCGGCGTGTGGAATTCATGGGGCCGCACCGCGTCCATGCCGATCGGCCAGTACGTGCCGTAGTGCACCGGGACCGCGCTGCGCGGCCGCAGCCGGGCGAGCGCCTCGGCGGCCCGCCCCGCGTCGAGGTGCCCGGTCCCCAGGTACGGGCCCCAGCCGCCGACCGGCAGCAGCGCCACGTCGACCTCGCCCACCCAGTCGGCCATCTCGTCGAAGAGCCCGGTGTCCCCGGCGAAGTACGTGCGTGCCGCACCGCTGACGACGTAGCCGAGCGCCGGGGCGCGGTGCGGGCCTATGGGCAGCCGGCGGCCGTCGTGCAGCGCGGGCACCACCCGGACGGTCAGCGGCCCCTCGCGGACCTCGTCGCCCGGCACCACCTCGGTCAGGCGCAGGCCGCGCAGCCGGCGCAGTCCCGGCACCGCGCGGGGCGCGCCGCGCGGCACCAGCACGCGGGTGCCGGGCGCGAGCCGGGCCAGGGACGGCAGATGCAGATGGTCGGCGTGCAGATGCGAGACGAGCACGAGGTCGGCCACGGCCGCCGCGGGCGGCGGCAGCGCACCGCGGCGCCGGTGCAGATGTGCCAGGCGCCCGGCGAAGAGAGGGTCGGTGAGGACCCGGGCGCCCGAGTCCTCGACCGTGCAGGTGGCATGACCCCACCACGTGACCTCCACCGGCACCCGGTTCCTCCTTCGCGAGACTGTCTCCGAGCCTACGGCCAGGAGTAGGGTCTTCGGCTGACACCGGAGGTCCGACGCCAGAGGTGAGGGGGAGGTCATGAGAGACACCGCACGGGCCGCGGCCCCGCCCGCGGTGCGGGTCACGGCGATCGCCAGCCTGACGCCCCTGGAGGAGCTGGAGGCGGATCCGTTCCTCGTCGATTCGCGCAGCCAGCACGCGATGTGCGCCCAGTGGGCCGCCGCACGCGGCTTCGTCGTCACCCAGGAACTCGTCGTACGGGGCCTGCGGTTCGACCACGCCGCGCTGTGGGCCGACGTCGAGGCGGGCCTCGTCGACCTCTTCGTGGTCCCCAGCCGCCGTGTCCTGGAGCGCGCGCTGAGCAACGCGGACGCGTTCACGGCGGAGTGCGCGAGACGAGGGGTCCGCGTGGAGACGGCGGGTCTGGCGGAGCCCGCGTACGACAGCGAGATGAAGGCGCACGTCCACCGCCGCCTGTCCATGCCGACGGCGGGCTACGACGGCCGCTGATCAGCCCGGCCGCCAGCCAGCCCGTCCGGCGTTTGAGGACGAGGCGCGAAGCGCCGATGCGGGGGTCCGGGGGCGGAGCCCCCGAGAGGGCGCCCCACCCAAAAGGGAGCCTGTGACAGGCTGGGTGCCCAGTTCGTCCAGTTTCCCGAGGGGTGGCACGTGGCCGCAGGCCGTTGGCGACGGGTGGGCAGCACCCTGTGGAGGGTCATCGCCGTCTGGGCGGTCAGCACCCTGACCATGCTCGCGCTCGCCGGGATACTGCCCGACTTCAAGCTCCAGTCGGACGACGGCGACAGCGCGACCCGCGTCGCGATCACCGCCGCGTCCGGCGCCGGAGCCTTCGGTCTGCTCTCCGCCGTGGTGTGGCCGCTGCTCGTCCGGGCGCTGCTCCTGGTGCCCGCCCTGGTCCTCGGCCTGCTCGCGTTCTTCCTCAACGGATCGCTGCTGCTGCTCGCCCTGAGCCTCATCCCGGACGGGCGGGGGGAGGCGAACGCGCAGACCGCCGTCGTGGTCGCCGCCGTCATGTCGGCGGTCGCGTCGGCGACCGGTGCCGCCCTCGCGGTGCGGGACGACGACGCCTACCGGCGCCGCCTGTACCGGCTCGCCGACCGCCGAAGACGCGGCGTCGAGGTGAGCGAGGGCCCCGTCACGCCCGGCACTGTCTTCCTCCAGCTCGACGGCGTCGGCCACGACGTGCTGCGCTCGGCCGTCGACAAGGGGCTGATGCCGACCGTCGCGCACTGGCTCGGCGCGGGCCCGGAGGACACGGACAAGGAGAGCCCCGGCAAGGAAGGCCCCGGCAAGGAAGGCCCCGGCAAGGAAGGCCCCGGCAAGGAAGGCCCCGGTAAGGAAGGCCCTGTCAGGAGGGACGCCACCCACCGGCTCACCCCCTGGCGCACCGACTGGTCCAGCCAGACCGGCGCCAGCCAGCTCGGCATCCTGCACGGCTCGAACTTCGACGTGCCCGCCTTCCGCTGGTACGAGAAGGACACCGGCGAGGTCATGGTCTCCAACCGGCCCGCCTCCGCCGCCGAGCTGCAGCGCCGCGCCATCGAGCGCACCGGCGACGGCGGACTGCTCACCGTCGACGGCGCCAGCCGCGGCAACCTCTTCAGCGGCGGCGCCGAACAGCTCGCCCTCGTCCTGTCGATCGCCGCCCGCCGGGGCAAGGAGAACCGCTCGCGCGCCGGGTACTTCGCCTACTTCCGCGACCCCGCCAACGCGGTGCGCACCGCCCTGTCCTTCGTCGCCGAGGTCGGCCGGGAGATCGGCGAGTCCACCCGGGCGCGGTTCCAGCGGCGCCGCCCACGGGTGAGCCGGGGCGGGCTCTACCCCTTCATCCGGGCCTTCGCGACCGTCGTCGAGCGCGATGTGGTGGTCGCCGCGGTGATAGGGGACATGCTCGCCGGGCGCAGCGCGGTCTACGCGGACCTCGTCGCGTACGACGAAGTGGCGCACCACTCCGGCCCCTGCTCCCGCGACGCCGAGAAGGTCCTGGCCCGCCTCGACCGCTCCCTCGCGCTGCTCGCCAAGGTCGCCGAACACGCCCCGCGCGCCTACCGGATCGTGCTCCTGTCCGACCACGGGCAGAGCCCCGGCGAGACCTTCCAGGCGCGGTACGGGCTCACGCTCGAAGACCTCGTCAAGGCGGGCTGCGGCCTGCCCGTGCCGCGCAAGGCGCAGCGCACCCACAGCGGCGCCGAGGCGCGCGCGGCGGTGCGGGCCGCGCTGCGCAGGCCCGTCGAGGAGGGCGCGGGCGAGCACCGGCCCGAGCGCCGCGCCGAGCCGGTCGTGCTCGCCTCCGGCAACCTCGGCCTGGTCTCCTTCGGCGACGTACCGCACCGCATGACGCGTGAGGAGATCGACCGCCGCCACCCGGCGCTGCTCCCGACGCTCGCCAACCACCCGGGCATCGGCTTCCTCCTCGTCCGCAGTGCGGAGCGCGGCCCCGTCGTGCTGGGCGCGCGCGGCGCCGAGGTCTATCTCGACGAGGAGCCGAGGGAGCCCGCGGAGCCCGGGCCGCTCGCGGACTTCGGGCCCGGCGCCGCCGACGCGGTGCGCCGCACCGACGGCTTCCCGCACGTCGCCGACATCATGGTCAACTCCTGGTACGACCCGGACGAGGGCGAAGTGCTCGCCTTCGAGGAGCAGATCGGCTCGCACGGCGGGCTCGGCGGCGCCCAGTCCCACCCCTTCCTGCTCTCCCCGCTCACCCTCCGGCCACCCGTGGCCGACGGGGCCGACGGGGCCGAACTGGTGGGCGCGGAGCGGGTGCACGAGGTGCTGCGGGGGTGGCTGGGCGAGGAGAGCGGGCCGCAGATTCCCCGGGAAGAGCAGGGTGGCGACACAGCTTTTGCGGTCGTCCGCCGTGCCGCGCAGGACAAAACACTCTGATTTGGCGGAGCCTTATGCGTACCTGACCATGGGCCTGCGTCCGGCGATCCCGGGCCCGGGCACGACGAGAGGCACCACCACCCCATGCACGACACCGAAGCCGCACCGACTGGGGTGGGTCAGGAAGAGCCCGGGCAGGACAGCAAGCACGCCCGCCGCTTCGGCCTCCCGATCGCCACCTGCCTGGTCATGGGCAACATCATCGGCGGCGGCATCTTCCTGCTCCCGGCCTCCGTCGCCCCGTTCGGCACCGTCAGCCTCGTCGCGTTCGCGGTCCTCACCGCCGGGGCCATCGCCCTCGCCCTCGTCTTCGGCCGCCTCGCCCAGCGCGATCCGCGCACCGGCGGGCCGTATGTGTATGCGCGCGAAGCGTTCGGGGACTTCGCGGGGTTCCTCGCCGCGTGGGCGTACTGGATCACCACCTGGGTGTCGAACGCGGCCCTCGCCGTCGCCGCCGTCGGGTACTTGAACGTCCTGATCCCCGTCAACGACCACAAGTGGTCGGCCTGCGTCGCCGCCCTCGTGCTCCAACTCCTGCCCGCACTCGCCAACTTCGCCGGCACGCGGTACGTGGGCGCGGTCCAACTCGTGGCCACCGTCCTGAAGTTCCTGCCGCTGCTCCTCGTCGCCGTCGGCGGGCTCTTCTTCTTCGACAGCGCGAACCTCGGGCCGTTCCAGGCCACGGACGACTCCGCGATCGGCGCCGTCTCCGCGTCCGCCGCGATCCTGCTCTTCTCCTACCTGGGCGTCGAGTCCGCCGCCGTCAGCGCGGGCGAGGTCCGCGACCCGCGCCGCAACGTCGGCCGTGCCACCATCCTCGGCACCCTCGGCGCCGCCCTCGTCTACCTGCTCGGCACCCTCGCCGTCTTCGGCACCGTCGCCCACGACAAGCTGGTGACCTCCACCGCGCCGTTCTCGGACGCCGTGAACGTCATGTTCGGCGGGTCCTGGGGCGGCACCGCCGTCGCCCTGGCCGCCCTCGTCTCCATGGTGGGCGCCCTCAACGGCTGGACGCTGCTGAGCGCCCAGACCCCGTACGCCGCCGCCAAGGACGGCCTCTTCCCGGGCGCCTTCGCCAAGAAGCAGCGCGGCGTGCCCACCATCGGCGTCGCCGTCACCGTCGTGCTCGCCTCGCTCCTGACGGTCTACAACTACACGGCGGGCTCCGGCGGCGTCTTCGAGTCCCTCGTTCTGATCACCACGTTCACGGCGACCGTGCCGTATCTGCTCGCCACCGCCGCGCAGATCTACTTCCTGGTCTCCGGGCAGGGCGAGCGCGTCAACCGCTCCCGCCTGGTGCGCGACGGCACCCTCGCGGGCGTCGCGTTCGCCTTCTCCATGTGGCTGGTCGCCGGCTCCGGCTACGCGGCGGTCTACCAGGGCGTGCTGTTCCTCTTCGTGGGCGTCCTCGTGTACGCGTGGATGGCGGCCCGCAAGCAGCGGACCGCCACCACGAGTTGAGCCTGGCAGGTCTTACCGGGCGAGCGGGGCCACGACCCAGCGCTGGGTCTTGAACATCCCGTCCGCCGGGCCGATCTCGACGAGCCTGCGGGCGGCGAGGTACGCCTCGTTGCCCTGCATCTCGTAGCCGACCTGGAAGGTGCCGGGCACCTCGCGGACCTCGGGCTCGGCCTGCGCGGCGGCGCTCTGTCCGGGCTCGTCCGCGGTGACCGCGGCCAGCCGGGCCAGCATCCGCTGCTGGGCGTTGTCCAGGGCGCGGCGCGGGTCGCTCTCCTGCACGGTCGGCCGGGCGCCCTGAGAGGGCTCGGGCGCGACGCTCGCGTGCGGGGCGCGGGTGACACCGGTCGCCTTGCGTGTGGAGATCTGCGCCTGGACGACGGTGCCGTCGTTGTCCAGACCCACCCGGATCAGGCCGCGGTCCGGGGAGATCACCGGCACCCCGTTGAAGACCTGACGGAACGTCACATGGGTCTGGAGCGAGACTGGTTCGCCGATCTCCGCGCCGTCCTTCGTGCCGGAGTTCTGCATCAGGTCGTGCACGCTCTCGACCGCGAGCTCCGCGCCCTCGGCGTACCGCTCGGCGAACTCGCGGGCCGTCTCGACCGCGCGGTCGGTGGGCAGCTGCGTGATGTTGCGGTGGTTGGGCTCGGCGAGCTGCACCCAGCGGATGGCGTGCGGCGCCGTGGAGATGAGCCGGTCGCCGGAGGAGGCGCTGAGCACGCCCTGCCGCTCGACCTGCACGTCCTGGAGGGCCGCAGAGGGGAACCCGGTGATGCGGCCGAGGGTGGTGAGTTCCTCGCTCGGGTCGCGCGGGGCCAGCTGGATGACCTGCTGCTCGCCGGGCAGCTGGGTCAGCGGGTCGGTGAGCGTGGCGCGGGCGTAGTACCAGCGCCAGGCGTACCAGTTGTCGGAGACGTGGTCGCGGTAGAAGTTCCGCTCGGTGTTCAGGCGGTTGGTGGCCTCGGCCTGGGTCGCGCCGACGGCCGCCACGGAGGGCGCCTGGCCGTGGTAGATGTCCCAGCTCGCGTTGAGCCACGCGTCGCAGAACGTCTGCCCGGCCCGCCACTTGTCCCAGAACTTCTTGCCGTAGTCCGGGCTGTCGATGCTCGTCGTCTCGAAGCCGAAGATCATCCGGAAGCCGATGTTGGGCCCGCCCCAGGTACGGATGGGGGAGTGCCCGTCGAGGACGCGCAGCGAGTTGCAGGTGGACCAGAAGATGTAGTTGACCTTCTCGTTGCCCAGCGACATCCGGTTGGAGATCGCGTCGCTGCGGCCGTCCCAGACCGCGCCGAGTGGCGCGAAGAAGACGCCGTTGCCGTCCATGCCGCCGTGCCCGGAGTGGTACACGGCGCACACCGCGTCCATCCCGTAGCGGTCCTGCCAGTTGTCGTACGTCTCCTCGTACGCCCACACCTGCGCGCCGCCGTCCGCGAACCAGAAGTTGCGGTCGTAGAACTGCTGGAGGTACGCCAGCCAGCCGGTGGCGTCCTCGTGCGTGTGGTAGAGAGTCGCCTGGTTGACGAACTTCTGGATGCTGAAAGCCCCCCACCAGCCGAACGTCGAGTCGCGGTCACCGGCTGCTCCGGGTTTCTCCAGTTGAAGCGGAGACGGACCCCGGTCCGCGTAATTCATGCGCATGACCTAACCCCCTGCAGTGGACTTCTCACCCCTGGCTCTCCCTGGGGTGAGAGGGGCCTCAAAGTGTCACCGCGACGGGTGCTTGGACAGGTGGCATTCCAGACATCTGGCGTGCGCAACGGGCATATCGTGCGCCCCTGGTGTCCCGGTGGAGGGCGCATCCGGGGTGGTACGGCGGTCACTTGGGAGAGGCGCCGGTGGGGCCCGGTGAGGATCTGCCGCCCCGACGTGTCCCAGGCGTCCGTGGCCGGTCCTGCACACGGCTCGCCGTGCGGTGTGGTCGGATGGGTGCTTACGGAACGTCGCTCACCGAACACCACCGAAGGGATCCGCATCGTGGCTACCACGCGCTCCGCGCACACGGTCTGGGAAGGCAGCCTCACCGAGGGCTCCGGCACCGTGACCTTCGACTCCTCCGGCATCGGCCAGCAGGCGGTGTCCTGGCCGTCCCGCGCCGAGCAGGCCAATGGCAGGACCAGCCCCGAGGAGCTCATCGCCGCAGCGCACTCCAGCTGCTTCTCGATGGCCCTCTCGCACGGTCTGACCGGGGCGGGCACCCCGCCCACCAAGCTCGTCACGTCGGCGGACGTCACCTTCCAGCCGGGCACCGGCATCACCGGCATCCACCTCACCGTCGAGGGTGAGGTGCCGGGCCTGGACGAGGCCGCCTTCGTCTCGGCCGCCGAGGACGCCAAGGCCAACTGCCCGGTCAGCCAGGCCCTTTCGGGGACGACCATCACGCTGTCGGCGAAGCTCGCCTGACGCCGCACCGCCGCACCTCACCGACTGCCGCGCCCCTTTCGAAGGGGCGCGGCAGTCGTGCTGTGCGGTCTTGACAGGAGCCCACTCAAGTTTTGTGCTGGAGACCTGGATAGCGGGGTGCGGACAACCGGGAGAGGGGACGGGACATGGCTCGTGCGGTCGGGATCGATCTCGGGACGACGAACTCGGTGGTGGCGGTCCTGGAGGGCGGCGAGCCCACCGTCATCGCCAACGCGGAGGGGGCACGCACCACTCCGTCGGTCATCGCCTTCGCCAAGAACGGCGACGTGCTGGTGGGCGAGGTCGCCAAGCGGCAGGCGGTCACCAACGTGGAGCGCACCGCACGGTCCGTCAAACGCCATATGGGTGAGGGCGGTTGGCGCTTTCCCGAGAGCGGCTCCGTGGACGGCACCCGCTACACCGCGCAGGAACTGGCCGCGCGCGTGCTGCAGAAGCTGAAGCGCGACGCCGAGTCCTATCTGGGCGAGGACGTCACCGACGCGGTCGTCACCGTCCCCGCCTACTTCGACGACACCCAGCGGCAGGCCACCAAGGAGGCCGGGGAGATCGCCGGCCTGAAGGTGCTGCGGATCATCAACGAGCCGACGGCGGCCGCCCTCGCGTACGGCCTCGACAAGGCCGACGAACAGCTCGTCCTCGTCTTCGACCTGGGCGGCGGCACCTTCGACGTCTCGCTCCTGGAGATGGGCGAGGGTGTCATCGAGGTGAAGGCCACCAACGGCGACACCAAGCTCGGCGGCGACGACTGGGACCAGCGGATCGTCGAGCACCTCGTGCAGCAGTTCAAGAACGCGTACGGGATCGACCTCGCCAAGGACAAGATGGCGCTCCAACGGCTGCGCGAGGGCGCCGAGAAGGCGAAGATCGAGCTGTCCTCGTCCAGTGAGACGGACATCAACCTCCCCTACATCACGGCCTCCGCGGACGGCCCGCTGCACCTGGCGGAGAAGCTGACCCGGGCCCAGTTCGAGGCGCTCACCGCCGATCTGCTCGACCGCTGCAAGGAGCCCTTCCACCAGGCGGTCCGGGACGCGGGCGTGCAGCTGTCCGCCGTCGACCACGTGATCCTGGTGGGCGGCTCGACGCGGATGCCCGCCGTCACGGAGCTGGTGCGCGAACTCACCGGCAAGGACCCGCACAAGGGCGTCAACCCGGACGAGGTCGTGGCGGTCGGCGCGACGCTCCAGGCGGGCGTCATCCGCGGCGACGTCAAGGATGTCCTGCTGCTCGACGTGACCCCGCTGTCCCTCGGCATCGAGACCAAGGGCGGCATCATGACGAAGCTGATCGAGCGCAACACCACGATCCCCACGCGCCGTTCGGAGACCTTCTCCACGGCGGAGGACAACCAGCCCTCGGTCGGCATCCAGGTCTTCCAGGGCGAGCGCGACATCGCCGCGTACAACAAGAAGCTCGGCGTCTTCGACCTCACGGGCCTGCCGCCCGCCCCGCGCGGCGTCCCGAAGATCGAGGTCACCTTCGACATCGACGCCAACGGCATCATGCACGTCTCGGCGAAGGACGAGGCCACGGGCCGCGAGCAGCGCATGACGGTCACGGGCGGCTCCGCGCTCCCCAAGCAGGACATCGACCGGATGGTCAGGGAGGCGGAGGAGCACGCGGAGGAGGACCGCAAGCGCCGCGAGGCCGCCGAGACGCGCAACCAGGCGGAGCAGCTCGTCTACCAGACGGAGCGCTTCCTGCGCGAGAACGAGGAGCGCGTCCCGGTCGACACGAAGACCGAAGTGGAGGCGGCCGCAGGGGAGTTGAAGGCTCTTCTGAAAGACGGCACGGACACGAACGCGATGCGCGCGGCGGCAGAGAAGCTCGCGACGGTCAGCCAGAAGATGGGCCAGGCGATGTACGCGAACGCGCAGTCCGAGCAGTCCGCGCAGGCCACGGAGCAGCCGCCGCAGGACGCATCGGCCCAGGAGGACGTCGTGGACGCGGAGATCGTCGACGAGGACAAGGAAGGCAAGGGGGACAAGGGGGACGGCAAGGGCGAGGGAGGGGCGAAGGGCTAGGGCCTGCGGGACGAACCAGAAACCCGCTGCTGGTGCGGGAACGATCAGCTGGAGTCGGCGAGTTCACCGGACATGATGAGTACGGTGTGGCTGGTCGTCAGCGGAGCCGGCGCATTGGGTGCGGCTCTGTTCGCCGCGGATCGCGTCCTGTTATGGGCCGAGAGGCGGGGCTGGATCTACTGGCGCAAGCGCAAGGGCCTGTCGTCCATGGGCGCGGACTTCCTGCAGGAGATCACGCCCGGGGCGCAGGCCCAGAAGCGCGCCATGGAGCAGGAACGCGTACGCAAGAACGTCAGACCTGCGGAAGATCCGCCCTTCCACGTCGACCTGGACGCGAAGGTGGTCCGTATCAGGACCCCGTCCGCTCCCACCCCCGCCGCGGCGGCCGCGGCCCCATCTGCTTCGGGTCGCGGCTGCGGTACACCACATACGGCCGGAACAGATACTGGACCGGGGCGCTGAACATGTGCACGAGGCGGGTGAAGGGGAGCAGGGCGAACAGGGCCATGCCGATGACGGCGTGGATCTGGAACGTGAGCGGGACGCCCACCATCGCGTCCACCTTCGGCTGCAGCGTGAACAGGCTGCGCGCCCACGGGGCGATCGAGTCGCGGTAGTTGTAGCCCTCGTCCAGGCCCGAGTTGGTGAGCTTGGCCCACATGCCCATGATGATCGCCGCGAGCAGGAAGACGTACATCACCTTGTCGTTGGTGGTGGTCGCGCGGAACACGGGCGCGTTGGTGCGGCGCCGGTAGATGAGCATGAAGATGCCGAGCACCGCGAGCGCGCCCGCCGCCGTGCCGCCCCACAAGGACAGCCGGTGGTAGGCGAGTTCCGTCATGCCGACCTTGTCCGTCCACGACTCGGGGATGAACAGGCCCATGAGATGGCCCACCAGCACGAAGAGGATGCCGTAGTGGAACATCGGTGACGCGATGTTGAGGAGCTTCGACTCGTAGACCTGCGACGAGCGCGTCGTCCAGCCGAACTTGTCGTAGCGGTAGCGCCAGATGAGGCCCGTGACGAGCAGCACGAAGGCGACATACGGGAGGGCGCCCCACAGCAGCGTGTTCATGATCGGTCTCCGGTCAGTACGGGCAGCAGCCGGGTGGCGCCGAACGGTTCGAGGCCGACCTCCTCGGTCGGCGGCCCGGAGCGGGCCAGGGCCTGCGCCTCGGCGCGGTCCTTGGGCGAGGGCCCCGGCAGCGTCGCGCAGACCGCTTCCAGCACGCGTGCGTAGGGCGTGCCGTGGTCGGTGAGGGCCAGGCGCAGGAGCTCCAGGCCGCTGCGGTGCTCCTCCAGGAGCAGCGGGCCCGCCTGCGCGGAGAACTCCAGGACGGCGGGCAGGAAGTCCGGCAGCTCCTCGCCGGTGAACTCCAGGCCGTGCTCCCGGTAGATCTGCTTGAAGCGGACCAGGGACATCCCGCGCCGCCGCGTGTCGCCGTCCCGCCACCAGCTCAGGTACAGGCTGTGCCGGTTCTTGAAGTCGAAGACCCGCACGTAGTCCTCGGCGAGCTCCTGCGGGGGAGTGGACTCCGCGTAGGAGAGGAAGTCGGCGAGCTTCGGGGCCGCAGCCCGCAGCAGGGGCAGCCGCTCGTGGAACTCCGCGTCGGGGTAGGCCAGGCAGAGCGCCGCGGCCTGGTACAGGACGGCGTGCGACGGCGCCGGGGACGCCTTGCGCGCCGCGGTCCTGCTCGACCTGCTCGACTTGCTGGACCGGCTCGACCGGCTCGGCCTGGTCACGGGCGCTCCTCCACTTCGGGCTCCTTGTCGGCGGTCTGCCGCTCGCGCAGCGCGTGGAAGTTCTCGATCGTGACGAGGGGCAGCTGCTTGCGGCCCGAGTCCTGGCCGAACGGCCCGTCGCCGCCCATGCCGGGGCCGTCCTCGTAGTCGAGGCTGCACGAGTCCGGCAGGGCCGACTCCTCCAGCGCCTTCGCGTCGCCCATCGCGGCCGTCGGGATGACGTAGCGGTCCTCGTACTTGGCGATGGCGAGCAGGTGGTACATCTCCTCGATCTGCGCGGCCGACATGCCCACCGACTCCGCGATGGAACGGTCCGGCCGGTCCCCGAGGTTGATGGCCCGCATGTGCGAGCGCATCGCGGCGAGCTTCTCCAGGGAGGAGCGGACCGGGCCGACGTCACCGGCCGTGAAGATCGACGCGAGGTATTCGAGGGGGATGCGCAGGGTGTCGATCGCCCCGAAGAGGTTGTCCGCGTCCTCGCCGTCGTGGCCGGTCTCGGTCAGCGCGTCCACGACCGGGGAGAGCGGCGGGATGTACCAGACCATCGGCATCGTGCGGTACTCCGGGTGCAGCGGGAGCGCCACCTTGTGCTTGCTGATGAGGGCGTGCACGGGGGAGCGGCGGGCCGCCTCGACCCAGTCGTGCGGGATGCCCGCCTTCTCGGCCGCGCGCTGCACCTCCGGGTCGTCCGGGTCGAGGAAGACGCCCAACTGGGCCTCGTACAGCTTGTGTTCGTCCGGTTCGGAGGCGGCCTCGGTGACCTTGTCGGCGTCGTAGAGGATCACCCCGAGGTAGCGGAGGCGGCCCACGCAGGTCTCCGAGCAGACCGTGGGCAGGCCCACCTCGACGCGCGGGTAGCACATGGTGCACTTCTCGGCCTTGCCGGTCCTGTGGTTGAAGTACACCTTCTTGTACGGGCAGCCGGTGACGCACTTGCGCCAGCCGCGGCAGTGGTCCTGGTCGACCAGGACGATGCCGTCCTCGGACCGCTTGTACATCGCGCCCGAGGGGCAGGAGGCGACGCACGCCGGGTTCAGACAGTGCTCGCAGATCCGCGGCAGATAGAACATGAAGGTCTGCTCGAAGGCGAACTTGACCTTCTCGGCGGCCTGTTCACGGGTCTTGGCCACCATCGGGTCGAGGTCGCCGTGCTCCGGGGCGCCGCCCAGGTTGTCGTCCCAGTTCGACGACCACTCGATCTTCATCGGCTTGCCGGAGATCAGCGAGCGCGGCTTGGCCACCGGGTAGTCGTCGCCCAGCGGGGCGTCGGTGAGGTTCTTGTACTCGTACGTCCAGGGCTCGTAGTAGTCCTTGACCTCGGGCAGCTTCGGGTTGGAGAAGATCTCCAGGAGCGACTTGATGCGGCCGCCCTGCTTGAGCTTCAGGGCGCCCTTCTTGTTGAGCTCCCAGCCGCCCTTCCACTGGTCCTGGTCCTCGTAGCGGCGCGGATAGCCCTGCCCGGGGCGGGTCTCGACGTTGTTGAACCAGACGTACTCCATGCCGTCCCGGTTGGTCCACGCCTGCTTGCAGGTGACCGAACAGGTGTGGCAGCCGATGCACTTGTCGAGGTTCATCACCATCGCGACCTGTGCCATGACGCGTCCGATAGTGGCTTCGCCACGGGGCATGTCAGTACTCCACATCCTGCGAGCGGCGGCGGATGACCGTCACCTCGTCGCGCTGATTGCCGGTCGGGCCCAGGTAGTTGAACGCCCAGGACAACTGGGCGTAGCCGCCGATGAGATGGGACGGCTTGAGGATCACGCGGGTCAGGGAGTTGTGGATGCCGCCGCGCTTCCCGGTGGCCTCGGCCTTCGGGACGTTCACGGTGCGCTCCTGCGCGTGGTGCATGTACACCGTCCCCGCGGGCATGCGGTGCGAGACGATCGCGCGGGCCACGACCACGCCGTTGCGGTTCACGGCCTCGATCCAGTCGTTGTCCTTGACCCCGATCGCGTCCGCGTCCTGCGGCGCCATCCAGATGCACTGGCCGCCGCGCGACAGCGACAGCATGAACAGGTTGTCCTGGTACTCGGAGTGGATCGACCACTTGTTGTGCGGGGTGAGGTAGCGGACCGTCACCTCCTTCGTCCCGTCGGGCCCGAGCCGTGGCTCGCCGAAGAGGCGGTTCATGTCCAGGGGCGGCCGGTAGACCGGCAGCGCCTCGCCCAGCTCGTGCATCCAGTCGTGGTCGATGAAGAAGTGCTGGCGCCCGGTGAGGGTGTGCCAGGGCTTGAGGTGCTCGGTGTTGAGGGTGAACGGCGCGTAGCGGCGCCCGCCCGACTCGCTGCCCGACCACTCCGGGGAGGTGATGACGGGCACCGGCTCGTGCTGGGTGTCCGCGTAGCTGACGCGCTTGCCCTCGTGCTCGGCGGCCAGGTGCGCCATCTCCTGCCCGGTGCGCGCCTCCAGGGTGTGGAAGCCCTGCGTGGCGAGGCGGCCGTTGGTGGTGCCCGACAGGGCGAGGATGGTGTTGGCGGCCTTCACCGCCGTGTCCATCGCGGGCCGCCCGTCGGCGGGGCCGCCGCGCACCACGCCGTTGCGCTCGCGCAGCTCCTCGACCTCCTGGTCGGGGCGGAGCATGATCCCCTTGGCGGGCAGGCCGAGTTGCTCCACGTTCGGGCCGAGCGCGATGAACTTCGCGCCGATCGCCGTGTAGTCCCGCTCCACCACCGCGAGCCCCGGCATCGTCCTGCCGGGCACCGGCTCGCACTCGCCCTTGCGCCAGTCCAGGACCACGCCGCCGGGCTGGGCGATCTCGCCCGGGGTGTCGTGCTGCAGCGGCGTCGCCACCAGGTCCTTGCGGGTGCCCAGGTGGTCCACGGAGAGCTCGCTGAGCCGGTCGGCGATCGCACGGAACGCGTCGAAGTCGGAGCGGGCCTGCCAGGGCGGGTCGACGGCCGGGGTGAACGAGTGCACGTACGGGTGCATGTCCGTCGTCGCGATGTCGTGCTTCTCGTACCAGGTCGCCGCGGGGAGCACCACGTCCGACAGGAGCGTCGAGGAGGTCTGCCGGAAGTCCAGCGACACGAGGAGGTCGAGCTTGCCCTCGGGCGCCTCGTCCCGCCAGGTGACCGTGGTGGGCCGCTCGTCGGGGGCGGCCTCCTCGGCCCGCAGCGACGAATGGGTGCCCAGCAGGTGCTTGGTGAAGTACTCGGCGCCCTTCGCGGACGAGCCGAGCAGATTGGCCCGCCACAGGGTCAGCACACGCGGCCAGTTCTCCGGGGCGTCGGGATCCTCGCAGGCGAACTTCAGCGTGCCCGCCTTGAGTTCGGCCACCGTGTCGGCCACCGGGTCGGAGGTCTCCCCGAGCTCCAGGGAGCTGCGGTCGAAGGTCGGGTACGAGGGCATCCAGCCCGAACGCGCCGACAGCGCAAGGCAGTCGGCGCCCGTCATCCCCTCGAACTGCCCGGTGCCCAGCGGCGAGGACAGCACGTCGGCGGAGAACTTGTCGTAGCGCCACTGGTCGGTGTTGGTGAACCAGTACGCGGTGCCGATCATCTGGCGCGGCGGCCTGCTCCAGTCGTTGGCGCTCGCCAGCGTCGCCCAGCCGGTGATCGGCCGGCACTTCTCCTGGCCCACGTAGTGCGCCCAGCCGCCGCCGTTGCGGCCCTGGCAGCCGGTGAGCTGGAGCAGCGCGAGGAAGCCGCGGTAGATGGTCTCCGAGTGGAACCAGTGGTTCGTCCCCGCGCCCATCAGGATCATGCAGCGCCCGCGCGACTTCTCCGCCGTAGCCGCGAACTCCCGCGCGATCTTCACGCACTGGGCCGCCGGGACGGAGGTGTGCGCCTCCTGCCAGGCCGGCGTGCCGGGCGTCTCCGCGTCCTCGTACGACGCGGGCCACTGCCCCGGCAGCCCCGGGCGCGAGACGCCGTACTGGGCGAGCAGCAGGTCGAAGACCGTGGTGACCAGCGGCCCGTCCTGCCCGCCGAGCCGGGTCGCGGGCACGCCCCTGCGCACCACCTCGCCCCGGCCCTGACCGTGCTCGCCGCCCTCCGTGTCGAAGCGGGGCAGCAGCACCTCGACGCCGCTCGCGACGTCCGCGTCGTGCAGCGACAACTGCGGCTTGATGTTGCCCAGTTCGAGGTTCCACTTGCCCTTGCCGGACTCCGTCCAGCGGAAGCCGAGCGAGCCGTTCGGGACGGCGGGCTGGCCGGTCGCCTCGTCGAGCACGACGGTCTTCCACTCGCCGCCCTCGCCGGGCTGGTTCAGGTCGCTGGCGCGCAGGAACTTCGACGGGACGTAGCCGCCGTCCCTCTCGGTGAGGGTGACCAGGAAGGGCAGGTCCGTGAACTTCCGTACGTAGTCGGTGAAGAAGTCCACCTGCCGGTCGACGAAGCACTCCTTGAGGACCACGTGCCCCATCGCGAGCGCCAGCGCGCCGTCCGTGCCCGGGTGGGGGTGCACCCACTCGTCGGCGAACTTCGTGTTGTCGGCGTAGTCCGGGGAGACCACCACGACCTTCTGGCCCCGGTAGCGGGCCTCCGCCATCCAGTGCGCGTCCGGGGTGCGCGTGACGGGGACGTTGGAGCCCCACATCATCAGGTAGGCGGCGTCCCACCAGTCACCGGACTCCGGTACGTCGGTCTGGTCCCCGAAGACCTGCGGCGAGGCCACCGGGAGGTCCGCGTACCAGTCGTAGAACGACAGCATGGGCGCGCCGATGAGCCCCATGAAGCGGGCCCCCGCGGCATGCGACACCTGCGACATCGCGGGGATCGGGGAGAAGCCCGCGACCCGGTCCGGGCCGTACGTCTTGATGGTGTGCACGTGCGCGGCCGCGATGATCTCGACGGCCTCGTCCCAACTCGCCCGCACCAGGCCGCCCTTGCCGCGCGCCTGCTGGTACTTCCTGCGCCGCTCGGGATCGCCCTGGATGTCCGCCCACGCCAGGACCGGGTCCTTCAGGCGGGCCTTCGCCTCCCGGTACATCTCCACGAGCACGCCCCGCAGATACGGGTACCGGACGCGGGTCGGCGAGTACGTGTACCAGGAGAACGCGGCGCCGCGGGGGCAGCCGCGCGGCTCGTACTCGGGGCGGTCGGGGCCGACGCTCGGATAGTCCGTCTGCTGGGTCTCCCAGGTGATGATGCCGTCCTTGACGTACACCTTCCAGCGGCAGGAACCGGTGCAGTTCACCCCGTGCGTGGAGTTCACCACCTTGTCGTGGCTCCACCGGTCCCGGTAGAAGGCGTCCGCCTCCCGGCCACCGGTGAGGGACACGCTGTGCAGGTCGGGGGCGGCGGTGCCGCGGCGGAAGAACTTCCCCGCACGCAGGAGTGCGGCACCGGGCTCGGTCGTCTCAGTCACCCTTGGCTCCCTAGGTCTGCCTCTTGCCGAACCTAGGGGCGGGGAATGGGGGGCACACCCCTGTGAGGGCCGTATGGGTTGTTTGACCGGGGCGCGGTCTTACCTCTGACGTAATCGACCCTCAGCCCGCGCCTCGGCACAGTGATGTCACCGGGTCCGGTCCGGCGCACTCCGGACCGGACCCGGGCCCCGAACCCGGCAAGGAGGCTGATCCGCCATGTCTGCACCGTCTGCGTCGTCCACGTTCCAGCTCACCGCCCTCGCCCGCACCACCGACCCCACGGCGATGCTGCGCCGCTTCCTCGGCCTCGACGCCGTCGTCACCGGCGTGAACGGGCTCGCCTACGCCGCCGCGTCCGGGCCCCTGGGACGGCTGCTCGGCGTCGACGGTGAGCTGCTGCTCACGCTCGGGCTCGGCCTCGTCGTGTACGCGGCGGGGGTCGGCGTGCTCGCGGCCCGGACGCGGCCGCCCGTGCTCGGCGTGCGGGCCGTCGTCGAGATCAACGCCGTCTGGGCGGTGCTCAGCGTCGTCGCGCTGGCCGCATGGTTGTCGCCGAGCGCCGCGGGGGCCGTGTGGATCCCGCTGCAGGCCCTGGTCGTGGCCGGGTTCGCCGCGGTCCAGCACGGGGCGCTGCGGGCCGGGCGGGCGAACGCGGCGGGCGCGGCCGGCCCGGCGGGCCCGGCGCTCAGGGCGTGAGGGTCTGGAGGTACTTGACCGTCGCCGGGTCGGCCGGGAGCAGCGTCTCGATGGCCAGCTCGGCGACCGTCACGTCCATGGGCGTGTTGAACGTCGAGATCGACGACACGAAGGACAGCTCGCGGCCCTCGTGGCGCACGCGGAGCGGGAGCGCGAAGTACGGGACGTCGGTGCCGTCGGCGAAGGCGTCCTCGCCCGGGTCCGCCACCGGGTAGGCCGCCACCTCCTCGTACACCGCCCGCAGTGCGTCGGAGCGCTGCAGCGCGATCTGCCGCTCCATCTGGTGCAGCAGGTGGCCGCGCCACTCGCGCAGGTTCAGGATCTTCGGCGCCAGGCCCTCGGGGTGCAGGGTCAGGCGCATCGCGTTGAGGGGCGGCTCCTGGAGGTGCTCCGGGAGGCCGTCCATGAGCATCGCGATGCCGCGGTTGGCGGCCACCACCGTGTACGAGGCGTCGACGACCAGGGCCGGGTACGGCTCGTATCCGTGCAGCAGGCGCTCCATGCCCTCGCGCAGCGTCTCGAAGGCGGGGTCGTCCATCGAGGTCTCGGTGAAGCGCGGCGCGTAACCCGCCGCCAGGAGAAGGTCGTTGCGCTCCCTGATCGGCACGTCCAGGTGGTCGGCGAGACGCAGCAGGAACTCCTCGCTCGGCCGGGACCGGCCCGTCTCCACGAAGCTGATGTGGCGGGCCGAGGAGTCGGCGCGCAGCGCGAGGTCCAGCTGGCTGATCCGGCGCCGGGTGCGCCAGCCGCGCAGCAGCGGCCCGACACCTGTGGCCGGATCCCTCGCGTCCTTCGCTTTTCCGTTGGCGCGCGCGGCAGTTGTCATGCCGAGAACCGTAGTCGAGGAGTGGCGTGCGGTGGGTGTGTGGGGCAGGCTGAGAGCTCCACATGTGCGCGGACCTGGAAGGAGCGGTGAGCATGGCAGTCGAACCGCTGTCGCAGAAGGACATCGAGGACCGGCTCGCGGAGCTGCCGGGCTGGTCGGCCGACGACGGCAGGCTCAGCCGCACCTACCGTCTCGGCACGCACTTCGCCGCCACCGCGATGGTCGTGCACATCGCCCAGGTCCAGGAGGAGCTCGGCCACCACTCGGACCTCACCCTCGGCTACAACACCGTGTCCCTGTCCGTGAACACGCACAGCGCGGGCGGCGCCCTGACCGAGCTCGACTTCGAACTGGCGCACCGGGTCCAGGAGTTGGCGCCCGGACACGGCGCTGAGTGAACGACCAGGACGACCAGGACGACCAGGACGACCGAGGCGACCAAGACGACCGAGACAACTGAGACGACCGGGGCGACCGTGCTCGACTACGCCGAAGAGGCCGACCGTTACGACGCGAGCCGCGGCGGCGAACCCCGCGCCGAGGCCGCCGCCGCTGCCGTGCTCGGCCTGGTGCCGCCCGGCGCCCGCACCCTGCTGGACGTCGCCTGCGGCACCGGCCTCGTCACGCGCCGACTGGCCAGGAACGGCCTGGCCGTGACGGGGGTGGACGCCACCGAGCGCATGGCGCGCATGGCCGCAGGACGCCTTCCCGGCGCCGTCGTCATCGGCGACAGCCGCCAACTCCCCTTCCCCGACGCCTCCTTCGACGCCGTCTGCGCGGTGTGGCTGCTGCACCTGCTCTCCGGGGAGGAGGAGACGGCCACGGTCGTCGGGGAGTGTGCGCGCGTGCTGCGGCCCGGCGGGGTCTTCGTCACGACCGTCGACAAGGCCGCCGCGCACGACGTGGGCAGCGACATCGACGCGGTCCTCGCCGACCGGCCCCGGCGCCCCTCCGCCGACGCGGCGGCCCTGGTCGCCGGGCACGCGGCCGGTCACGGTCTCCACCGGATCGGAGCCGCCCGTTTCCGGGGCCACGGGCAGGGCCGCTCCCCGCGCTCCACGGTCGCCGACCTGCGGCGCGGCTGGTTCACGCAGCTCGCCCCCGACGCCCCCCTGAGCCGCCGCTTCGCGGCCGAGCTCGCCCGCCTCCCGGAGCAGGAAGTCCCGCGCCCGGACCCGGAGTTCACGCTGCACGCGTACGCGAAGCCCTGAGCCGCCGCCCTGCGGGCGCCTGGCCCCGGGCGGCGCTAGCTCCGCCGCGTGAACGCCATCGACCAGTTCTCCACCCATGTCTCCCCGCCGTCCAGTGAGAACGCCTGCTCCCACCGGGCCGTGGTGCGCGAGATGCCTGACCAGACGAACCGCACGCGCACGTCCTTGCCGTCGTGGGTGTCGTCGCCGTGGAACTCGCCGCGCCCGTCCTCGCCGAACGCCCCGAACACGGGCGGGAAGAGGCGCCCCGTACGGTCCGTGGACCAGTTCAGCGACCACTTCCGCGTCGTCGGGTCGAAGAGCCGCAGCGTGAGCCCGGTCCAGCCCTGCTCCGGCACCGGCATCTCGTCGATGTTGGCGGCCCCGCCGAACAGGCTCCAGCACCGGTTCCGCGCCGAGAACTCCTCCCAACCGCTGTGCGGATCAAGGAAGTCGAGGCGGCGGCGGTGCGCCACGTCCCAGTCGCCGAAGAAGAAGTCGAAGTCGTGGGCGGTGCTCATGCGGCGAGGTCTCCTGTCGTGGCGCCGGGGCGGGAGTCGGTGAGATAGGCGTCGAGGTCGGGAACGTCGGGGGCGAGCACGTGCCGTATCCACGCGTCGCGTTCGTGCTGGATCGGCGGCAGCTCCCACACACAGCCGATCCACGGCACGTCCGGGGTGATGAAGTGCGTCGGGTCCGTGTCCGGGCAGCCCAGCGCGGGCTGGCCCGCCGCCGCGCCCTTGAAGTGCAGGACGTTGTCCCACACCCAGCTGTACGCGTTGAGATAGGCGCCGCTGTCGCCGCCCCGGTGCAGCACCACGAAGGTCGCGGGCGGCGTCGTCCCGTCCGGCTCGGGGAGCAGCCGGGGCAGGATCGCGTACGCCGCCTCCGCCACCTCCGGTGCGATGCCCGCCGGGTCCGTGGTGACGTGGTAGCGCTTGATGTGCCGGCCGGACACCTGGAACGGCGGCCGCACGGTGATCAGTTTCTCCTGGAAGGGCATGGCAGGAAGCTAAAGCCGCTTCACTGACATCCTGTGTCAGTGAAGTCGGCGACGATTCGGCGAAAATGGCGCGGTGAAGTCCAGCCGACTCGTCTCGATCCTGCTCCTGCTCCAGACCCGTGGCCCGATGACCGCCGCCCGGCTCGCCACCGAGCTCGAGGTCTCCGTGCGCACCGTCTACCGCGACATCGAGGCGCTGTACGCGGCCGGGGTCCCGCTGTACGGCGACGCGGGCCACGCGGGCGGGTACCGGCTGCTCGACGGCTACCGCACCCGGCTCACCGGCCTCACCACCGGCGAGGCCGAGGCCCTCTTCCTCGCGGGCGCGCCCGGACCCGCCGCCGAGCTCGGCCTCGGCCCGGTCCTCGCCGCCGCCCAGCTCAAGGTCCGGGCGGCGCTCCCGCCCGAGCTGCGCGGCCACGCCGACCGGATCAGCGCCCGCTTCCACCTCGACGCCCCCGGCTGGTACGCGGAGGAGGATCCGGTGCCGCACCTGCCCGCCGTCGCCGACGCGGTGTGGAACGGCCGGGTCCTGGACGTCCGCTACCGCCGCTGGCGCGCGCCCACAGAGGTGGAGCGGCGGCTGCGCCCGTACGGCCTGGTCCTCAAGGCGGGCCGCTGGTACGTGATCGCGGCGGCATCTGCCGGGTCCGGGTCCGGGGCTGCGGCTGCGGCCGGGGGCGAGCACCCGCGCACGTACCGGGTGGACCAGATCCTCCGACTCGACGTGGCGGACGAGGAGTTCACGGTCCCGGACGGCTTCGACCTCGCCGCGTACTGGCGGGCGTACCAGGAGTCCTTCCACGCCCGGCTGCACGAGGGCGAGGCAGTGGTCCGGCTCGCCCCCGAGACGCTGCCCCGCCTCACCGGCGCCGCCGCGCGGGCGGCCGAGGCGACGGGCCGCCTGGAAGGGGACGGCTGGACCCGGGCCGTGCTGCCCATCGAGAACGTCCCGCACGCCCACGACGCGTTTCTGCGCCTGGGCGCGGGCGTGGAGGTCCTGGCGCCGGCGGAGCTGCGGGAGCGGCTGGCGGGGACGGTGCGGAGGCTGTACGGGTTCTACGGGGGCGGGCCGAGTCCCACGAGGAGGAGGGAGACGGGGGAGGCGGATGCGCCCTTGCCCGCGGCGGGTGCAGAGCCGCCCTCTCCTTGCTGAATCGGCAACATGGCTTGCCCGAGGGGCGAGGGTGCGCGCACGCTGACAGCGGTCCGGCGACGGGCCACGGACCACCGGCCCCGCGGGCCGAGAACCCCGCGGACCGAGAACTACGGAAGGGCGGCGACGATGGGCCATCACGACCACCACGGCGCACAGCAGGGCAGCGCGCACACCCAGAGCCACGGCCAGGGGCATGGTCACGGTCATCACGGTCACGACACCGAGCTGGACTGGGCCGCCATGATCCCGCATCTGGAGCAGAACGCCGAGGTCACGGCGCCCCTGTACCGGGACGCCGCGGCCTGGCTCCGCGAGCTGCGCCCCGCGCCCGCGACGGTCGTCGACGCGGGCAGCGGCCCCGGCGTGGTGTCCTGCCTGCTGGCCGAGGAGTTCCCCGGGGCGCAGGTGATCGCGATGGACCCCGAGGAGGCGCTCCTCGAGCGGGCCGCCGCCCGCGCCGCGCGCGAAGGGCTCGACGGCCGCCTGCGCACCCTGCGCGCCGAACTGCCCGAGGGCATCGGCGAGCTTCCCCCCGCCGACCTGATCTGGGCGGCCCGCTCCTTGCACCACGTGGGCGACCAGGGCGCGGCGCTCGCCGCGCTCGGCGGGCGGCTCACGCCGGGCGGCGCCCTCGCCGTCCTGGAGGGCGGCCTGCCCGCCCGCTATCTCCCGCGCGACCTCGGCTTCGGCCGCCCCGGCCTGCAGGCCCGGCTCGATGCGACGGAGGTGGAGTGGTTCGCGCAGATGCGCGCGGGCCTGCCCGGCGCGCGGGAGGCGGTCGAGGACTGGCCGACCCTCCTCGACGCCGCGGGCCTGCGGCACGTGGCGACCCGCACCTTCCTGCTCGACCTCCCCGCGCCCCTGTCCGAGGCGGCCCGGGCCCATGTGATGGACCAGTTCACCCGCTTCCGCGAGGGCTTCGCCGAAGCCCTCGCCCCCGACGACAAGGGCACCCTCGACCGCCTGCTCGACCCCGATGACCCACAGGGCCTGAGCCGCCGCCCGGACCTGTTCCTGCTGGCGGCGCACACGGTGCACGTGGCCGTCAAGGAGTAACGAGTCGGTGGGGAGGGCGAGTTCAGCGGAGGCCGACTGGCCGGCGGAGGCCGTCAGAGGCCGGCGGAGGCTCGCAGAGTTCAGCAGTGACCGGGGCGCGCGTAGAGGATGACGCGCGCCCCGTCGACGTTCCGGGTGCGGCACTTCTCGAAGTGGCGGTCGAGGACCGACCGCTTCACCGCCTCGCCCGCCGTGGTGTCGGCCGCGGCGTCGGTCGGCCCGTGCGGGTCGGTGGCCACGACGACACGGGACCGGCGGGACTGGGCGAGGAGCCGGGCGCGCAGGACGTCGGCGGGGACCTCGGTCCCATACAGGTTGTCCGCCGCCACCGGATCCCGGTCGAGCGCGATGTCGCGCAGACCCGCGGCCGCCCACGGGTACGGACGTGACCAGGCGCGCCGGCGCAGCGGCAGATACAGCACGGCGTCGCCGTACCGGCCGGTGTCGCGCAGGGCGCGTGCCACGGCCGTGGTGTCGTCGACGCGGCTCTCCGGAGCGCGCAGCCGGACGGAGAGCGGGACCAGGGAGACGAGGGCGGCCCCCGCCACCCCGGCCGCCACGACCGCGCGCCACCGGGCACCCCGCGCCGCCCGGTCGAGGGCCCCGCCGACGAGCAGGGCGAGCCCCGCGTGGGAGTACAGGACGTACCGGTCCATGTAGAGGGGGCGGACGAGGGAGGCGAGCAGGAGCAGCACGGAGGGCAACACGGCCAGCCCGACCCCGAGCCGCACGAAGGCGCCCCCCTCACCGATGCCCGTCGTGCCACCCGTGTCCTGGCCCGAGCTCCGACTCCGGCCCCGGCCCTGGTTCCCGCCCCGGTGCACCGTGCCCCACCACCCGCTGTCCCGGGCGAGGAACGCGGCGCAGGCGACCCCGATCCCGGCCAGGACGGCGAGTGCCTGGGCCGCTGTCCGGCCCGGTCCGCCGATCCACTCCACCTGTGCCGACTGCCGCTGGCTCAGCACCGCCAGCGGGGTGAGCCCGGCGACCACGGTGGCCGCGGCCACCAGCCAGCTGCGCCGGGCCGCGCGCGGTACGACCAGCGCGTGCGCGGCGAGCGCCAGCACCGCGAACTCGTGCAGCAGACAGGCCAGGAGCAGCACCGCCGCGTACCCCGCCCACCGCCGACGACCGCCCAACTGGACGGCTCGCACCAGCAGATACGTCGCCCAGACGACGGCCGCGCACACCATCGCGTACGACCTGCCCTCCTGCGCGAACCGCTGCACCGGCGGCAGCACGGCGAACACCAGCCCGGCGAGCAGCCCGGTCCGGGGCCCCGCGAGCCGCAGACCGGTCAGCGCCACCCCGGCCGCGGCGACCGCTGTCGCGAGCACCGACGGGATGCGCAGCACGAGCGTGAGATCGACGCCGTACGGGACCGTCCGGAAGAGGCCGTGCATGAAGAGGTAGTACAGGCCGTGGACGGCGTCCACGTTTCCCAACGTGTCCCAGAGGTCGGGCAGTTCACGGCCGGCGACGTCGACGGTCACCGCCTCGTCCCGCCACAGGTGGCCCTCGCGCCGCACTCCCCACAGGCCGAGGGCGAGAGCGAGGAGTGCGCCGGGCAGGGCGGCCGACCACAGCGGTCGCTGAAGGGCTCGCGGCGGAGCCGGGGCGCGGGCGGGGCGTGGGGTGGTGCGCTGGGTCTGGAGGGCGGTGGTGATGGCGGGCTCCCCGTACGGACGGATCGGTGGTGACCGGGCCCTGCACAGGGCCCGAAAGGCCGAGTTCAGCCGAGCGGGGATTGATGGGCAGCCCTGTTCCGGGCCGTCAATCAATTGCTAGCGTGGCTGGGATCTTCGCCGGTGGAGGGGCGGGCGAGGACGGAGAGGGGGGAGTCCGGTGGGGCGCAGGGAGAAGCCGCTGGAGCCGACGGCGGGCCCTGTCCAGCGCCTCGCGTACGAGCTCCGCAAGCTCCGCGTCGACGCGGGCACCCCCACCTACCGGTCGATGGCGCAGCGCGTCCCCTACTCGGCCCCGACCCTGTCCGCCGCGGCCTCCGGGGAACGGCTCCCCTCCCTTGCCGTGCTCCTCGCGTACGTCGCCGCGTGCGACGGCGACGCGGGGGAGTGGGAGCGGCGGTGGCACGAGACGGTCGCCGCCAACGCCCAACCGGCCCCGGAGGGCGCGGAGTCACAGGAGTCGCCCTACCCGGGGCTCGCCCGCTTCGGCCCCGGCGACCGGTCCCGCTTCCACGGCCGCGACGACCTCGTGGACGAACTCCTCGGCCTCACCGCGCGCCATCGCCTCGTGGTGGTGCTCGGGGCATCGGGCAGCGGCAAGTCGTCCCTGCTGCGGGCGGGCCTCATCCCGGCGCTGCGGGAACACCCGCCGGGCCGAGCCCTGCCCTCGCCCCCGCCCTCGCCCTCGGCCCCGGCCCCGGCGCGAGGCACGCACAGCGCACCGCCGACGCCCGTCGTGATCCGCCTCTTCACCCCCGGCGACCGGCCGGCCCGTACGCACCGTGCCCTGTTCACCCCGGCCGACGGAGACGGCGACACGCTTCTCGTCGTCGACCAGTTCGAGGAGACCTTCGCGCTCTGCCGGGACCCGGCCGAGCGCGCCCGCTTCCTCGAACTGCTGCTCGCCGCCCGTGAACCGGCCCGCCGCCTCCGCGTGATCCTCGCCGTCCGCGCCGACTTCTACGGCCACTGCGCCGAGCACGCCCCGCTCGCCGACGCGCTGCGGGGCGCGAGTCTCCTGGTCGGACCGATGACGCCCGCCCGCCTCCGGGAGGCCGTCGTCCGGCCCGCCGCGGCCGAACACCTCGTCGTGGAGCGGGCGTTGACCGCCCGCATCGTCGCCGACGTGGCCGACGAGCCGGGCGGACTGCCCCTGATGGCGCACGCGCTGCGCGAAGTGTGGCGGCGGCGCAGCGGCAAGACGCTGACCGAGGCCGCGTACGAGGCGATCGGCGGTGTCCACGGGGCCGTCGCGCACACCGCCGAGGAGGTCTTCGCGAGCTTCACGGAGGATGAAGCGGCGGCAGCCCGCAGCCTGTTGCTGCGCATGGTCGAGCCGGGCGACGGCACGCAGGACACCCGTCGCCCCGTCGAGCGCGCCGAACTGCCGGGCGGGAGGGGAGAGGCTGGCGGGACCGGGGAGGTTGACGGAACCGAGGAAGTTGGCGGGATCGGGCAGGCCGGTGGGAGCAGTGAGGTGCTGGAGCGGCTGGTGCGTGCCCGGCTGCTCATCGCCGACGGCACCACCGTCGCCCTGGCCCACGAGGCCCTGCTCAGCGCCTGGCCCCGGCTGCGCGGCTGGGTCGAGGCGGACCGCGAACGGCTGCGGCTGCGGCGCGCGCTGACCGAAGCGGCGTACGCCTGGGAGGAGTTGGGGCGGGACGCCGGGGCGCTGTACCGCGGGGCAAGGCTCACCGCGGCGCGGGACGCCTTCGCCGCCGGAGGTGGAGGCAGAGGTGGAGGTCGACGTGGCGGCGGAGGTCGAGGCGGAGGCCGAGGTGGAGGTGTAGGCGGAGGCGGAGGTCTGGGCGGAGGTGGAGGTGTCGATGGCCTCGAACTGAGCAGGTTGGAGCGGGAGTTCCTGCGGGCGAGCGTCGATGCGCACGATCACGGCGTACGCGCCTTGGCCCGCGCGGCCCGCAGGTCGCGGGTGCTGGTGTCCGCCCTCGCCGTGCTGCTCTGCCTCGCGGCCGTCGCGGGCGCGGTGGCATGGCAGCAGAACCGCACCGGGCAGCGGCAGCGGGCGGAGGCGGAGGCGCGCCGGATCGTGGGCGTGGCGCAGACGCTGCGCACCTCGGACCCGGTGACGGCGGCGCGGCTGAGCGTGGCGGCCTGGCGCCTCGCCGACCTGCCGGAGACACGGGAGGCGGTGCGGACGGCGGGGGCCCGGCGGGAGCGGGACACGTTCGCCGGCCTCGACGACGGCACGGTGCCCGACGCGACGCGCTTCCTCAGCGCGGACGGCCGCGTCCTGACGTCGGTCGACCGGGACCGGGTCGCCCGGTGGGACCTGCGCACCCATCGCCGCATCGGCACCTACGCGATCCGGCACGAGGCCGACGCCGCTGCGGAGGTCAGTGCGGACGGGCGGCTGCTGGCCGTCTGGGGCGAGCGGGGCGTGCAGGTCGTGGACCTGCGGCGGCAGCGGGCGGTCGGGCAGCGCTTCGGGCCGTCCCACCGGGGGAGCGTGGAAGGGGAGTTCGGGCCGAGCGGGCGGACGTTCGTCGTCGTCGACGAGGACCGGGACGAGGTCCAGGTGTGGGACGTGCGCCGGCACCGGCTCCTCGCCAAGGCCGAGGACGCGCGCTCCAGCAGCAGCCCGGCCCCGGCGGTCAGCCCCGACGACCGGCTCCTGGCGACCTGCCTCGACGACGACGGCGGCCTGACCGTCACGGACATCAGGACGGGGCGCGCCCTCCGGAAGACCTGGCCGCGCGCGCTCGACGCACGGGCGTGCACCGCCCAGGACGTGTCCTTCACACCGGACGGCCGGGCGCTGGTCGTCCCCGCGGACGGCTCCGTCCGCACCTGGGACGTACGGTCCGGACGCGAGCGCCCGAGGATCAAGGTGCCGGGCACCGAGGAGCCGGAGGTCGCGTTCAGCGCGGACGGCGCCTTCGCCGTCACTCTCGGCAGGGACGAGTTCGCCCTCTGGCGCACCGCGCGTCCGGACGCCCCGCTGCTGCGCCATGCCCGCGAGGACGCGGGCGCCGGGGAGGTGCGGCTCGACGCGGCGGACGGCGTCGTCCGCCACTTCGCCGGGCCCGAGATCGTACGGACCGTCGACGTGAGCGCGGAGCTGTCGGCCGCCCCTGGCCTGCCGAGGCCCCTGCAGGCGGCACGGTTCAGCCCGGACGGCCGCACGGTCGCCACCGTCGAACCCCACGGGGACAAGGGGGACTTCACACTCCGGCGCGCCCGCGACGGCCGGGCCACGGCCGTGCTTCCGGGAGGCACCTGCGCGGACTGCAGCGAACCGATGGCGTTCTCGCCGGACGGCCGTACGGTCGCCTACGCGCAGTACGGGGCGGACGGCACGACCCTGCGGGCCTGGGACCTGCGGCGGCGCGCGGCGACGCTGCGGCAGACCGTGCCGTCCCGGGTGGACGGCGTGGTGGTGCCCGACGCCGGCGCGCCGCTCGTGACGACGGGCGGCCCCGTCGGCAGCCACGACAGCGACGACCGCCGCATCGACACCTGGCAGGTCGACGCACACACCCGCCACCGCGTCCTGCGTCGCGCGACGGCGGGAATCCAGGCCACGCTCACTCCCGACGGCCGGTCCGCACTGACCTGGGACGGCGTGCTCACCGGCCTCGCGACCGGCCGGACGGCGCACGTGCTGCGCGGCGAGGACATGGTCGAGACGGCCGAGTTCAGCCCCGATGGGCGCTACCTCGCGGTGGTCGACCACAACGGGAAGACCACCTTGTGGAACGGGCGCGGAACGCGTGTCCTCGGCGTGCTCGCACCCGGCTCCCAGGACGACAGCACCGGGGCCGTGGGGATCCCCGTCCTCTCCTTCTCCGCGGACGGCCGCCACCTGGCCGCGGGCCGCGAGAACGGCTCCGTCCGCGTGTGGGAGACGTCCACACCGCGCCTGGCCGGAGCGGAATACCCGGCGGCGGACGGCCCCGTCCTGGCCCTGGGCTTCGCCGGCGGCACACTCCGCGTCGCGACCCCGAGCTCGGTGACCCGTAGCCTCGCGGTCGCCCCGGACAGCGCCGCCGCGGCGGCGTGCGCGCACGCCCACGGGGGCCTCACCCGGTCCCAGTGGCGTACGCATCTGCCGAACACGCCGTACCGGAGCACCTGTTGACAGGCATGATGCCCGCATGACCACAGGGGAACGGGCCGGGACCGGCGGCACCGAGGGCAAGGTGATCGGCGGTCGCTACCGGCTCGTCGAGCGCATCGGCGCGGGCGGGATGGGCTCCGTCTGGCTCGGACACGACGACCTCGTCGACCGGGACGTCGCCGTCAAGGTGGCCCACCTCCCCGAACTGCTCTCGATCGAACCCGCCGCCCAGGCGGCCCGCGTCGAACGCATCCTGCGGGAGGCCCGCGCGGCGGCACGGGTGCGCCACCCCGCCATCGTCACCGTGCACGACGTCATCACGGACGGCGGGCTTCCCTGGATCGTCATGGAGCGCATCGAGGGGGAGTCCCTCGCCGACCTGCTCGCCCGCGAGGGCGCGCTCTCCGAGCCCGAGGCGGCCCGCATCGGCCTGCACGTGGCCAGGGCCCTGGGCGCGGCCCACGCGCGCGGCGTGCTGCACCGCGACGTGAAGCCCGCCAATGTGCTCCTCGGCGCCGACGGGCGCGTCGTCCTCACCGACTTCGGCATCGCCTACATCGAGGGCGACGAGCCGCTGACCCGGTCCGGCGAGTTCGTCGGCTCCCTGGAGTACACGGCGCCCGAACGGATGGGCGGCCACCGTCCGGCGCCCCCGTCCGACCTGTGGTCGCTCGGGGTGCTGCTCTTCCGGGTGCTGGAGGGGTGGTCGCCGTTCCGGCGGGAGACGCTGGAGGGGACGGTCGCGGCCGTGCTCACCGCTGAGAGCGTGCCGGTCGAGAAGGGCCGTGAACTGGGCGCACTCGTACGGAAGTTGCTGGCCAAGGTGCCCGAGGAGCGGCCGTCGGCGGAGGCGGTCGTAGAGGTGCTGCGGATGGTGGCGGAGCCACCGGCCCCGGCACCGGCACCGGCCGTGCTCCGGACGGCGGAGGGAGCGGGGGCCCGGCCGCGACCGCGGCGCCCGGCACGCGACCGACGCCGTGTCGTCCCCTACGCCGTCGTCGCGGCCGTGCTGGTCGCCGTCGCCGCCCTGACCGTCCGGCAGCTCACGGACGGCGACGGGTCGTCTCCCGAGGGCGCGTCGGACAAACCGTCGGTCACTCACTCGCCCCCTGCCCCGCACTCGCCCCGGCCCTCGCAGGGCAAGGCGAAGGAGAGAGCGGCGGCCAAGGGGTACCGGTTCGTCGAGGAGAGCTCGTTCCGCATCGAAGTGCCGGACCGGTGGGAGCGGCACGACAGGAACAGCGAGGGCCAGTACCTGTTCACCGGCGGCGACTACCGGCTCACCGTCGTGCCCGGCCGGGATTCGGCTGACCGGTACGGGAAGGAACCGATCAAGTACCTGAACGAGGGGGAGCCGGAACTGAAACCGTTCCGGGATTCGTCGTGGTCCTCGGTCACCGGCCTCCGACAGATCGAAACGCGAGGTCTGACCATGGCGGAAGGCCGTTACACCTGGCAGGAGGAGACCGGCCGGGAGGTCTACGTCCGCAACCTCGCCATCCTCTCCAAGGGCCGCTACCACCTCATCCTGGTGACGGGCCCCGAGTCGCGCCGCGACGCCGTGAACCGGGTCTACGAGCGGGCCATGGCGACGTATCGCGAGCGGTAATTCCCAACGCCCCCTGACGGGGCCCCTGTTGACGTTAACGTTCCTACATGAGCGAGCTGATGCGCTGGGAGTCCGACGACGGCCCCGTCGTCGTCGAGGTGGACACGCGGGACCCCGGATTCCGGTCCGTGTCGCGACGGCACCCCGATGGGGAGATCCACGATGTGCAGGGGCGGTTCGAGGACGCCCTGGACAGTGTGCGCGGGGCCGCCGAGGCGGCGTTGCGGGCGTTTCGGACCACCGTGCTCAACCCCGACGAGATCGAGCTCGAATTCGGTGTGAAGCTCAACGCGGCGGCCGGGGCCGTCATCGCGAAGACCTCCGCCGAGGGGCATCTGACCGTGAAGCTGTCGTGGACGCGGTCACGAGGGGATGCTGGAGAGGTCGCGCCCGGGGTGCCCGCACAGGGTCAACAGGGCGGTGCGCAGGGCGAGTAGAGGCGGACACAGAGGCGAATAATGGGGGACATGCACTGGCGTGCGCGGATCGCCACGGACGGGGGCCGGCCGGTGGGGGCCGGGGTGCTGGTCGACGGTCGGCGCATCGTCACGTGCGCCCATGTCGTCCACGGCCTCAGTAAGGTGGTCGTGGCGCTGCCCGGGGTGGCCGGAGACCTGACCGCCACCGTGCGCGACTGCGGCACGGGGTGGGAGCGGCTCGACGACCTCGGGGACATCGCGGTTCTCGAACTCGACACACCACTGGAATCCGAGCGCGCCTGCGTCTTCGCCCCGCTTGATGCCCTCGTACCCCAGAACGGCTCGCTCACCTATGAGTTGACGGCTCTCGGCTATCCGCTCGGGCACGAGCAGGACGGCACGCACGTCACCCTCCGCACCAGCGGTGACCGCCTGCTGCGCGCGGAGTGGCTGGAGGTCGAGGTCGTCCAGGCCCATCTGCGGCGCCTGGACGAGGGGTTCAGCGGGGCCCCCGTCTACGACCCGACCACCGAGCGCGTCGTGGGGATCGTCACCGACGCCGTGCTCGGCGGCGAGCAGGGAGGGTACACGGGGCGGATGCTGCCCCTCGCCTCCATGCGGCGGCACTGGGAAGACCTCGACGACCTGCTGGACCTCGACTGGCTCGCCCCCGAGCCGCGCCGCGAACTACGCCTGCGGTGTGCGGGAGTCGAGCCGCGGATCGGTCTTGAGGTCATCGTCCGGAAGGCGTTCCCCGCCTTCCGGCGGCCCCTGCCCGCCTTCGCCTCCGTATGGGACGCCATCCGGTACGTGGGCGAGCATATGCCCGGCGGCGAGGACCGGCTCGAGCGGCTGCTGCGGGTCCTCGTCCCCCAACTCCCCACGCCCGCCCGGGACGGCGTGGAGGAGTGGATGCGGTGCTGGCTCGTCGGGTACGCCGAGCGGGGGACCGCCGCGGTCGGTGCCGCCGCCCGGTCCACCGGCTCCGTCATCGTGCGGCTCGAACCCCTCACCCGCGGCGCCAGCCTCGAACTCACCGTCTCCACCGTCGTCGACGGCGTCCGGGTCGGCGGCGCCGGGCCCGAGCGGGTGCGCCGCGCCCAGGTCCCCGCCAAGGTCGAGGCGCTCCTCGCCGAGCAGGTCGCGAAGGTCCACGACCTGGACTGGATGCTGGAGTTCGTCGTCCCGGAAGGGCTCATGAACCAGCCCTTCGAGGACTGGCGCATCCACGAGCCCGGCGCGGCCAGACCCCGCCCCCTGCGCTCCGTGCCCGTCGTCGTCCGCCACGTCGAGCGGCTCAAGCCGGTGACGGCGGCCCGTCTCACCCGCAAGCGCTGGGAGACCGTGCGCGCCCGGCGCGAGACCCGGCCGCAGCCGGTGCGCTGCGGAAGCCCCTACGACTACGCGGAGTTCTACGACTGGCTCGACGCCGACGACGACCTGTGCGCGCTCGCGTATGCGGCGACGCCCCGGCCGGACTGGCTGTCGGCCGCGCTCGACACGGGCGTGCCCATCATGCTGTGGCGGCGGCGCGAGTGCGGGGCGGACGGGGGCGAGGGACACGTCCGCTGTGCCGCCGAGGCGTATCTGGACGTGCTCGTCGCGGCCGTCGGCGCCGTGGCCCCCGACCTGCTGCCGACCGAGGTCATGAAGCTCCGCAAGGAGGCGCGTTCCCCGCACAAGGGAAGCGCCGACCACTGTGGGCACCGGCTCACCCTGTTCTGGGACGACCCGGAGCGCAAGCCCGATCCACCCTTGGCGATGGGGAGTTCGTGAGATGGCGTCTGATGAGACCGCCGCGCCGACCGACTGGCAGCTCTACACCGGGGAGCGCGTCCCGCACGAGGGGATCGAGCGGCTGCCCGACCCGCCGCCGTGGCGCACCTTCACGGGCGGCCCGCCCCTGCCCGTCCCGCCCGGCGACTCCGGGAACCGGCACGCCGCCGCCAGCTACCGCCCGAGCCGCGACGCCGTCCGGCAGGTCAACGCCGCGCTCTACCTCCGCAGGCCCCTCCTCGTCACCGGCGCCCCAGGCACCGGCAAGTCGTCCCTCGCCTACGCCGTCGCCCATGAACTCGGCCTCGGCAAGGTGCTGCACTGGCCCATCACCAGCCGCGTCGCGCTGCGGGACGGGCTCTACGAGTACGACCCGCTGACCAGGCTGTACGCGGCGGAGCGCGCCCGCGAGGACGGGCCGCGGGGCGCCACCGGGCCCGACGACATCGGCGACTACCTCCGCCTCGGCCCCCTCGGCACCGCCCTGCTCCCGTACGAGCGTCCGCGGGTCCTGCTCGTCGACGAGATCGACAAGAGCGACATCGACCTCCCCAACGACCTCCTCACCATCTTCGAGAAGGGCTCCTACGAACTCGTCGAGCTGGCCCGGCGCGCGGAGCCGACGGCCAGGGTCATGACGGCCGACAGCACCACCGACCGGGTGGAGATCCGCGACGGCACGGTCACCTGCCGCGCCTTCCCGCTCGTCGTGATGACCAGCAACGGCGAACGCGAGTTCCCGCCCGCGTTCCTGCGGCGCTGCGTGACGGTGGACCTGAAGCAGCCCGCGACCGTCGAGGAGCTGACGGCGATCGTGCGGGAGCACCTCGGGGGCGTGGTGGGCGCGGACCACGGCGAGGGCACCGAGGGTGAACTCCCCGACGGGGCAAGGGAGATCATCGAGCGCTTCTTCGCGCGCCGCAGCAAGGGGCTGCTCGCCAACGACCAGCTCCTCAACGCGATCTACATGTGCCACCACGCGTCGTTCAGCGAATCCCCCGAGACGGTCGCCGAACTGGCGGACCAGGTCATGCCGTACCTGAGCCGCGACACGGCCGGGCTCGACGACGACGGCGGCGCCCCGCGATGACCGTCGAGCGCCTCCGTGACGCCCTCGAAGCGCTGGGCCCGCCGGTCACGCCGCTGGAGCTCGCGGAGATGCTGTGGCTCGCGGAGCGGTTGCCGGGGGAGGGGGAGGACGAGTGCGCGCCGGGGGAGGGCGGCGGACGGCCTGGGGGGCAGCGCGTGGCGGGCAGCTGGTCCGACCCGTGGGCCGTGATGGACCTGGCCTTCGAGGACCCTGTGCGCGGGGACGGACCGGACGACGATCAGGATGCGGCCGCTGAGGAGGACGAGCCCCGGGACGGCGCCGACGAGGAGGGGACCGTCGCAGGCGGCCGCCTCCTGCACCTGCCGCGCGGGGCGGGCCTGTCCGGCTCGGACGCCGACGAACTGCTGGTGCCCGCGCCGCGCGCGCTCCGCCACGAACTCGCGATCCAGCGGGCCCTGCGCCCGCTCAAGCAGCGCGTCCCCGACCGCAGGCGCCGCCGCCTCGACGAGGACGCCACGGCGACCCGCGCCGCCCGCCGCCCCGGCCGGCGCCCCTGGACCCCGGTGATGGTCCCCACCACGGACCGCCTCCTCACTCTCTCCCTCGTCGTCGACACCGGCCCCGCGATGGGCGTATGGCGGCCGCTGGTACGGGAGTTGAGGGAGGCGATGCGGCGGACGGGGGCGTTCCGGGATGTGCGGGTGTGGTACCTGGCGGACCTGGGACGGGGACTGGCCGTCCGCCCGTCCCCGACCGGCCCGGCGAGGGAACCGGCCGCCCTCGTCGACCCCACAGGGCGGGACCTCGCCCTCGTCCTCAGCGACTGTTCCGGGCCGCACTGGTGGGCCGGGCGGGTGGGGCCCGTCCTGCACCGGTGGGCGCGCAGTGGGCCCACGGCCATCCTCCAGCCGCTGCCCGAACGCCTGTGGCGCCGTACCGCGGCCCCCGCCGTGCCCGGCCGGGCCATCGCCTCGCGCGCGGGCGCGCCCAACACGGCCCTCCGGTTCACCCCGCACGACGGCCGCACGAAGAGGGATCCGGGCACGCTTCCCGTACCCGTACTGGAGCTGTCTCCGGAGTGGCTGGCCGACTGGGCGGGGCTCGTGATGGCGACGGGGGACCGGCGGCGGGACACGGCGGTCACGTACGTGTGTGCGCGAGAGATAGTGCGGGAGGTGCGGAGGCGCGATGGCCAACCATCCCTGGTGGAGGGTGACTTGCCCCTGGAGGAGCGGCTGCTGCGCTTCCTGTCCGCCGCGTCGCCCACCGCCGCCGACCTCGCCGCCCACATCGCCCTCTCGGTCCCTGCCCTCCCCGTGATGAGGCTCATCCAGCAGCACGTCACCGTCGACTCGCCACCGAGCGACCTGGCCGAGGTGCTGCTCAGCGGGCTCCTCGAACCGGTCGACGGGGAGCGGGAGTTGTACGAGTTCGTGCCGGGCGCGAGGGGAGCGTTGCTGGAGACGCTGCCTCGGCCCGAGTCGCTCGCCGCCGCCGAGCTCCTCGGCCGGATCGGCGAGGGCATCGCCGCGCGGACGGGGGCGCGCAGTGAGACGTTCCGTGCGGTCGTGCCGGTGGAGGAGGGGACGGGCAGCCGGGGGCTCGGGACGGCGGGAGAGCCGTTCGCGCTGGTGAGCGAGGAGGCGTTGGGGCTGCTGCGGAACACTGCTGTGGCTGTGTCGGAGCGGAGGTTGGTGGCGGCGCCGCCCGTCGTCGCGTCGGAGGGCGTCATTCTGGTCTCGGACGAAGCGGTGGCCGCGCAGCTGGGGAAGCCGGCGGAGGCGGAGAGCTCCGGGAGTGGGGTGGCGGCGGAAGCCGAGAGCGAGGTGGAGGCGGGAGACGCGGATGTGGATGTGCGGCCGTTGGCGATCTTGGAGCAACCCGCTCTCATCCCCTGCCCGCCCGGCCTCTCGAACACCCCGCCGCCGCGCAACATCATCGGCCGTGAGCGTGAACTCGCCCTGCTGGATGAGGCGTTCATTCGGGCCGCCACGCGTGAACCCTCCGTCGTCGCCGTCACCGGACTCGGGGGCGTGGGCAAGACGGCCGTGGCCGTGGAGTGGGTGCGGGAGATCGAGGAAGAGGACGTGTACGAGGGGGTGTGGTGGATCGACGGGGACACCGCCGACACCCTCGACGAGGGCCTCGCCGCGCTGGCCGTCGCGGTCCACCCCGAACTGCCGCAGAACGTCCGGCCGTTGGACGCGATGCCGACCGAGCTGCTGCGGGAGTGGGCCCTGGGGTGGCTGCAGGCGCACCACTGCCTGGTGGTCGTGGACAGCGCGGCGGGTCCCGCGGACATCCGCACCCTGCTGACCCGGGCCGGGCCACGCGGCAGCTTCCTGGTCCTGGGGCGGCTCGGCGGCGAATGGTGCCCGCCGGACACGACGGTGAACGTCGGACCGCTCGAACTCCCCGCAGCGGTCGAACTGTTCAACGAGGAGTCCGGCTTCACGGGGGCCGCCGCCGACGGGGTCGAGGAGCTCTGCGAGGACCTCGGCCGCCTCCCGCTCACCGTTTTCATGGCGGCTGCCCACCTCCGGCAGGCCGAGGGCACCACCATCATCGAGTACCGTGCCGAACTCGCCCGCATGGCCGCCCAGACGGCGAGCGAACCGGGCCCGGGCGGGTTCCCGCCGGAGGCACGGACGTTCGTGACCCTCGCCCTCCAGGCCGTCGACAACCGCCTGGCCACCCGGATCCTGCTCGTCCTGGCCTGGTTCGGGTCCGAGCCCGTGCCGCTGCGTCTGCTTTCGCTCCTGGAGTCGGCGCCGAAGCGGGACCGCGCTCTGCGTGGCCTGGCGCGCGTCAAGCTCGTCGTGCTGGACGAGGGCGAGGGCGAGGACGCGGCGACGGTGCGCGTGCACGACCACGTACGGAGGGCGGCGCGGGTGCCGGACCCCGATGATCCGGCCCAGGGGGAGCAGGCTGTGGCGGAGGCGCGGGACCTGGCCACTCTCTGTCTTCGCCGGGCGCTGTCGCAGGGCTCGACCGAGCAGCTGCCGGAGCATGCGGACACGGTTGCCGAGTGGCGCGAAATCCGCCCGCACATCGAGGAGTTGGCCGACGTCGCGCAGAGGGAGGAGAACAGTCTTGCCTTCGCCGGCCTGATGGTGGTGGCCGCGGAGCGCGTCGGTGGATCAGGCGACCCGGAGAAGGCCATCTCCTGGCTGCTGCGGGCGATGGCGTGTCAGCGGCGGCTCCTCGAACCCGTGGACCCGGAGTATCTGTCAACGGTGGGGGCGCTCGCCCGGGCTTTCGGGGCGACGGGAGACATCGAGGCGTCGTTCGCCGTCTACGCGGACGCGCTGGATCCCTTGGGGCCGGTCCTCGGCGTGCACCACTCCGAGCTGTGGGCCTTGGTCAAGGACGTCGCGCGGTCGCCCTCGCGGCTGCGCCGGCAGACGCGTGAGCGCAAGCGCAGGCTGCAGGCGGACGCCGACGCCCGGTTCCTGGAGATCCTGAGCGCGGTCGAGGATACGGCGTCCGGTGACCGCCCCACCATGGACCTCCAACCCGAGGCGTTCGACGCACAGTTGGATCTGGCGGAGAGTGAGGAACGGCTCGCTGAGGCCCGCAGGACTCTGGGCCCCGAGCACCCGACGACGCTCACCCGCTGGCTCGACCTCACTCGCGCCTGCCACGAGGCAGGTGACACCGAGGGGGCGATGCGCGAGCTGGAGCGACTCCTCGCCGCGTGCCGCCGGGGCCTCGCCGCGGACGATGGCTTCACCACGGTGGTGAAGGCCGAGGTGGCCCGCCTGTACCTGCTCTCGGGCAACGTCAACTGGGCCGCCGCGACGTACGACGACGTCCTCGCCACCAGGGTCAGGACGCTGGGCGAGGAGCACCCGGACACCCTGGACGCGCGCGAGGGTGCGGGCCTGTCGCACCTGGCGCTGGGGGAGCTGGGGCAGGGCATGCGGTTGCTCGACGAGACGCTGACCACCCGGACGCGGCTCCTGGGGCCCACCGACCCGCTGACCCTCCGTACCTACGAACACGTCGCAGAGGTGCATCTGGCGCAGGACGAGCCGAGGTCGGCGGTCGAGATCTACGAACTCACGTACACCAGAAGGGCCGCCACGCAGGGCGAGTCGCACCCGGACACGCTCCACAGCCGCGAGGGCCTGGCCCGGGCCCAGCAGGCGGCCGGATACCTGGACGTGGCGATCGACCTCTACCAGCAGCTGCTGGAAGGCAGGTCGGCACAGTCACGCCCCGGCGCCGAGATCGACCGGACCCTGGAACTCCTGGCCCAGGCGTACACGGATGCCGATCGCCACGAAGACGCCCGCCACATGTACGAGCAGCTGGCGGACTCCCGGAGCTGGGAGCTCGGCGAGGATCACCCGGACACGCTCCGCGCCCGTGACCAACTCGGTGAGGTCTTCGAGAAGTTGGGTGACCGCGCCGCGGCCATCAGGTACTACCAGCAGGTGCTCGACACCCGGGTCAACCTCTTCGGTGCCGACGCGGCCGAAGTGCTGGCCGTCCGTGAGAAGCTGCACAACCTCATCTGACGTGAACGGCCCACCACACGAACGTGAACGGCCCGCCGCACGCACACGCGCGGCGGGCCGTGCAGGCCGGACCAGCCGGGGCTCAGGCCACGTCGAACGTGGCCGGATCCGGCCCCAGCCTCCGGTCCTCGTTCAGCGCACTGATCGCCGCCATGTCCTCGACATCGAGCTCGAAGCCGAACACATCGATGTTCTCCTTGATCCGCGAGGGCGTCACGGACTTCGGGATGACGACGTTGCCCAGCTGGACGTGCCAGCGCAGCACGACCTGCGCGGGGGTGCGCCCGTGCTTCTGCGCGATGGCGACGATCGCGGGGACCTCCAGGAGGCCCTTGCCCTGGCCCAGCGGCGACCACGCCTCCGTGGCGATGCCCTGCTCCGCGTGGACCTCGCGGGACGCGCGCTGCTGCAGGTGCGGGTGCAGCTCGATCTGGTTGACGGCGGGGATCACCGACGTCTCGGCGAGGAGCCGCTCCAGGTGCTCGGGGAGGAAGTTCGAGACGCCGATGGACTTGGCGCGCCCCTCGGCCTGGATCTTCTCGAACGCCTTGTACGTGTCCACGTACAGGCCCTTGGAGGGCAGCGGCCAGTGGATCAGGTACAGGTCCACGTAGTCGAGGCCGAGCTTCTCCAGGGACGCGTCGAAGGCGCGCAGCGTGGCGTCGTGGCCCTGGTCCGCGTTCCAGAGCTTCGTCGTGATGAAGAGCTCCTCGCGGGGGACGCCGGACGCGGCGATCGCCTTGCCGGTGCCCTCTTCGTTGCCGTAGATGGCCGCGGTGTCGATGCTGCGGTACCCGGCCTCAATCGCGGTGCCGACGGCCTTCTCCGCCTCGTCGTCCGGCACCTGCCAGACGCCGAAGCCGAGCTGGGGCATCTCGACGCCGTTGTTCAGAGTGATCGGGGGGACCTTGCTCACGAGCTCTCGATCCTTAAGTCGGTTGCTGCCAACGAAGGCAGGATTGGTACTCCCATGGTCAACGATCAGCCGTGCTGTCGCATTCCTGGGGGTGGTTTCGCGACGCGCACGGCTTCAGAACGGTCTGCACCATTGACCGCGTCCCGTCATGCCGCGACTCTATTGCACGTGAGTGAATCCAGGTCACTCATGTGAACGCTGCGCGAGTTCTGCGCACACCCTCCTGAACCCCCACCCCCGTCAGGAAGGCAGGCACGCACATGACCGAGCACGAGAGCGTCACCCAGGACGGCACGGCCCCCGCGGCCCCCACCCCTTGGGAGACCCCCGAGTACGTGGTCGTCGACACCGCCCTGGAGGTCACGGCCTACCGTCTCGCCGACCGGTAGACCCACCGCCATGCTGCTGCAGGTGCTCGGCACCGCGGCGGGCGGCGGACTGCCCCAGTGGAACTGCGCGTGCCCCGGGTGCACCGGGGCACGCGCCCACCCGGAGCGCCGCCGTCTGCACGCCTCGCTCGCCGTCCGCGCGGGCGAGCGCCACTGGTACGTGGTCAACGCCACCCCCGACCTCGGTGCCCAGATCGAGGACTGTCCGGCCCTCCACCCGGGGCCGGAACCCCGCAGGACCCCGCTCGCCGGTGTCGTCCTCACCGACGCCGAACTCGACCACGCCCTCGGCATCGCCCGGCTGCGCGAGGCCCGCGACGGCGTGGAGATCCTCGCCACCGCGCCCGTGCGCCGTGCGGTGCGCGACGGGCTGCGCCTCGACGCCGTGCTCGGTCCGTACACCGCTGTGCGGTGGCGTGAACTGCCGGACGCGACGGGGGCGGAAGGCGTCAACCCGCTGGTGCTGGACGGGAGTTCGGGGATACGCGTCTCCGCCCTGCCTGTTTCGGCCAAACGGCCCCGCTACGCCGCCGGCCCGGGCGGCCCCGACACCCCCACCTGGTCCGTCGCCCTCCGCCTCCACGACCCCGCCACCGGCGCCACCGTCCTCTACGCCCCCGCCCTCGCCGTCTGGACCGACGCCTTCGAGCGGGCCGCGCGCGAGGCCGACCTCGTCTTCGCCGACGGGACCTTCTGGGACGACGACGAGCCCGTGCGGGCCGGGTTCACCACGCGCACCGCCACCGCCATGGGGCACCTCCCCATCAGTGGCCCCGGCGGCACCGCCCACCGCCTCGCCCGCCTCCCAGGCCGGGTCCTCTACACCCACCTCAACAACACCAACCCCCTCGGGGACCCGCACGCCGAGCAGCACAAGCAGCTCGCCGAGTGGGGGCTCGAGGCCGCCGCCGACCGGATGGTGATCGAGCTGTGACGGCCGCCCCTTCCCTGTACCGCGAGAACTCCGAGCCCCCCGCCCCCTGGACCCCGGACGAGCTCACCGCACGCCTGCGCGCTGTCTCGGCCGAGCGCTACCACGACCGGCACCCCTTCAACGTACGCATGCACGAAGGCACCCTGACGCGCACGGAAGTGCGGCGCTGGATCGCCAACCGCTTCCACTATCAGCGGCACATCCCCGTCAAGGACGCCCTGATCCTCGCCAAGTTCGAGGACCCGGCGCTGCGGCGCGGCTGGCTGCGCCGCATCCAGGACCACGACGGCGAGAAGGACGGTGACGGCGGCATCGAGAGGTGGCTGCGGCTCGGCGAGGCGGCGGGGCTGTCGCGCGGGCAACTCACCGACACCTCAAGGGTGTTGCCGGGCGTGCGGCTCGCCGTCGACGGCTACGTCAACTTCTGCCGGCTGCGGCCCGCCCTCGACGCCGTCGCCGCCTCCCTCACCGAGCTGTCCGCGCCCGACCTGATGCGCACCCGGATCGCCGCCTTCGAACGCCACTACCCGTGGCTCGACACCGACGGGCTCGCCTACTTCCGTACCCGGGTGGGACAGGGGGGCCGCGACGGGCAGGAGGCGCTCGCGCTCGTCCTGGAATGGGCGCGCACCCGCGAGCAGCAGGAGCGTGCCGTCGCCGCGCTCGCCTTCAAGTGCGACGTGCTGTGGTCGCTGCTCGACGCCGTCGACCGGGGGGAGGGAGCGGCATGACGGACGTCCCCACGCATGCCTCCCACTTACGGGGCCGCTGGCGTCCCGCCCTCGTCCGCTCGGTCACCCTGCGCCACGACCGGGTGCGCGACGTCGACCTCCTCGTCCTGCCCGAGCGGGTCGTCGTGCTGCGCGGGGCGGCCGGGCAGGTGCTGCGGCTCTGCGACGGCGAGCGGGACGTCGACGCCATCGTGACGGAGCTCGCGCACCGGCACCCGGACGCGCCCGTCGCCGACGAAGTCCCCGTGTTCCTGGAGAAGTTACGGGGGGAGGGGTGGCTCCGGTGACCCGGGTTCCCGATCCTCCGTGGGCGCTGCTCGCCGAACTCACCCACGGCTGCCCCCTGCGCTGCGCCTACTGCTCCAACCCCACCGAACTCGTCGCCCGATCCGCCGAGTTGACGACAGCCCAGTGGAGCGACGTCTTCCGGCAGGCCGCCGACCTCGGTGTCGTCCAGACCCACCTCTCCGGCGGCGAGCCCCTGCTCCGCCGCGACCTCGCCGACATCGTCGCCGCCGCAGACAGTGCCGGGATCCACACGCAGCTCGTCACCAGCGGCGTCGGACTGCACCGCGAGCGGCTCGCCGTGCTCGTCGACGCGGGCCTGCGCAGCGTGCAGCTGTCCGTGCAGCACCCCGACCCCAAGGAGGGCCAACTCATCGCGGGCGCACGGGCGTTCACCGCCAAGCAGCGGGCCGCACGGCTCGTGCGCACGGCCGGCCTTCCGCTCGGGCTCAACGCCGTGCTGCACCGCGCCAACCTCGACGCACTGGACGGGCTCGTCGAACTGGGCCTTGCGTGGGGTGCGGACCGGATCGAGCTGGCCAACACCCAGTTCTACGGCTGGGCGCTGCGCAACCGGGACGCGCTGCTGCCGAGCCGCGCCCAGGTCGCCGCCGCCCGCGCCGCCGTCGAGCGGTGGCGGGAGCGGCTCACCGGGCGCATGGAGCTCGTCTGGGTCGCGCCCGACTACGTCGACGGCACCGCGAAGCCCTGCATGGGCGGCTGGGGCGCCCTCTCCCTGACCGTCGCCCCGGACGGCACGGTGCTGCCGTGCCCGGCGGCGGGCGAGCTCCTCGGGGCGGCCGCGCCCAACGTCACGGAGCACCGACTCGCCTGGATCTGGCGGGAGTCGGACGCCTTCAACCGGTACCGGGGCGAGTCCTGGATGCGCGAGCCCTGCCGCAGCTGCGAGCTGCGCGCCACGGACTTCGGCGGCTGCCGCTGCCAGGCGTACGCCCTCACCGGCGACGCCGCACGCACCGACCCCGCCTGCCACCGCTCACCCGACCACCCCGTGATCCGCGCCCTCGTCGACGCCCCGCGCGACCCGGCGCCGGTCCCCGCGTACGCCTATCGCGAAGGAGGGACATGATGCGAAGGAGGGACGTGAGAAGACTCAAGGCGCTGTGCGCCGCCGTCGTGGCCGCGCTGCTCGCCGCCGCCCCCACGGCCGTGGCAGGTCCCGCGCAGGCGTCCCGGAGCGCCGCCCCCGCCCGGTCCGTCGACTGGTCCACCGCCATGGTCGACTCCACCACCGCCCGCTTCACACCGGACAAGATCGGCGGCTGGTCCTACCCCGTCGGGCTCTACCTCTACGGCCAGTACCGCACCTATCAACGCACGCACCAGGCCCGCTACTTGACGTACATCAAGAGCTACGTGGACCGCTTCGTCGACAGCTCCGGGAACATCGGCCAGAAGTTCAACAGCCTCGACAGCATGCAGGCCGGACGGCTCCTCGTGATCCTGCACCACGAGACCGGCCGGCAGCGGTACCAGGTCGCCGCCCGCAAGATCCGCGACCGCCTGAAGACCTACCCGCGCACCGGCGACGGCGGTTTCTGGCACGCCGACACCGACAGCCGCGCCCACCAGCTCTGGTCGGACGGCGTCTACATGGTGAATCCGTTCCTCGTCGAGTACGGCAAGGAGTTCGGCGACGCCGCCTACGCGAACGCCGAGGCCGTCCAGCAGCTCAATGTCTACGGGAGCCATCTCCAGGTCGGCAACGGGCTGTTGCGGCACGCCTTTGACGAGTCCCGCACCGCCTCCTGGGCCGACCGGGACACCGGGCTCGCCCCCGAGCACTGGTGCCGCGCCATCGGCTGGTACTCGATGGCCGCCGTCAACGTCCTCGACGCGGTCCCGGCGGACCAGCCCGGACGCGCCCAACTCATCGGCACAGTGCAGAAGTTGGCTGCCGGGATCGAGAAGTACCAGGACCCCGCGACCGGCCGCTGGTTCCAGGTCGTCGACAAGGGCGACCGCGACGGCAACTGGACCGAGACGTCCTGCTCCAGCATGTTCACCTACGCGCTCTCCCGGGCCGCCCAGCGGGGCTATGTGGACCCGCACTACGCGCAGGTCGCCCGGCGCGGCTACGAGGGCGTCCTGAAGAAGATCTCCCTCGGCTCCGACGGCCGCACCGACCTCGCCGACATCTCCATCGGCACCAACGTCGGCGACTACGCCTTCTACGTCGCGCGCCCCCGTGAGACCAACGACTTCCACGGTCTGGGCGCCTTTCTGATCATGAACGAGCAGCTCAGAGGACTCACAGAGCCCAGAGAGCCCAGAGAGCCCAGAGAGAAGGGATAGGAACACATGACTCCATCACGAAGGGCCGTGCTGGGAGCGGCACTCGGCGGCACGGTGGCGGCGGCCGCCGGGGCGCGGGTCGCCGCCGGGGCGCCCGTCGGCGGGGCGCCCGCAGCGTCCTGGCAGCTCCGCTGGTCGCCCTCCGCACGCACGGACGGCCTGCGCGCCTTCGAGACGATCGAGGACGACCGCGCCGACTCGCACCCGGCGGGGCGCCCCCACATCAAGCCCGACGGGGACGCCTTCCGCTTCACCATGCACACCGTCGACCGGGACACCCACACCGACCGCCAGCGCCAGGAGGTCACGGGCCTGCGCACCGGGGACTCGTACCTCAAGTGGCAGTCGGGACAGACCTGGCGGGTCACGTACCGCATGTACATACCGAGCTCGCTCAAGGCGACGACGACCTTCACGCACATCATGCAGATGAAGCAGCCGGGCCAGGGCAGTTCACCGATCGTCGTGCAGTCGCTGCGCCGTGTGGACGGCCGGCAGACCATCGAGCTCAAGCAGTTCACCGACGACGTCCTGGTGGGCCGCACGGACCTGGAGCCGCTGCAGGACAAGTGGATCGACGTCGACTTCCAGATCAAGATCGGCAACGGTTCGGCGGGCTCGCTGCGCTGGATCCTCAAGAGCGGCGCCACGACCGTCATCGACACGTCGAAGTCCGGCGTCGACACCTTCCTCGCCGACCGGGTGCGCCCCAAGTGGGGCATCTACCGCTCCCTCGGCGACACCTCGGGCTCGCTCCAGAACACGTACATGCTCCTCACCGACCTGCGCGGCTACCAGCTCACGTAACTCCGTTCCGCACTGCACGCGTTGGGACACCTCTGCCCATCCACTGTTAGGAACTCTTCCTAACACCGAGAAGGAGAACACAGCCCCCATGGCCCACACCCCCCGCAGAGTCACCACGGCCCTGGCCGCCACCGGCCTCCTCACCGCCGCCTCGCTCACCCTCGTGACCGAGCCGTCGTCCGCCCAGGCGTCCCCCGCGCCCTCCGCACCGCGTGCCGCGGGCACCCTCCACGCCGCCCCGTACGAGTACCTGGGCTGGGGCAACCCGCAGAAGCCCACCGACGTCATGGCCGCCACCGGCGTCAAGTGGTTCACGCTCGCCTTCATCCTGTCCGACGGCGGCTGCAACCCGAAGTGGGACGGCAGCCGCGCCCTCAAGGGCGGCTCCGACGAGGCGGCCATCAACTCCATACGCGGCGCGGGCGGCGACATCGTCGTCTCCGTCGGCGGCTGGAGCGGCAACAAGCTCGGCGAGAAGTGCACGAGCGCCGCAGCGCTCGCCGGCGCCTACCAAAAGGTCATCGACGCCTACAAGTTGAAGGCGTTCGACATCGACATCGAGAACACCGAGTTCTCCAACGCGACGGTCCGCCAGCGCGTCGTGGACGCCCTGAAGATCGTGAAGCAGAAGAACCCGGGCATCGTCACGTACGTGACCATGGGGACCACGCCGAACGGCCCCGACGCCACCGGCAAGGACCTCATCAAGCGGGGCGCCGCGGCCGGGCTCGCCAACGACGCCTGGGTGATCATGCCGTTCGACTTCGGCGGCCACAGCGGCTCCATGGGCCAGGCCACCGTCAGCGCCCTCGACGGCCTCAAGGCGGCGGTCAAGAGCGCCTACGGCTACGGCGACACCGATGCCTTCAAGCACATCGGCGTCTCCTCCATGAACGGCAAGACCGACGAGGCCGACGAGACCGTCACCACCGGCGACTTCAAGACCATCCTCGGCTACGCGCAGCAGCACCACATCGCGCGCTTCGCCTTCTGGTCCGTCAACCGCGACCGGGCCTGCGGGTCCGGCGGCGACGGGGACGCCTGCAGCGGGGTCCCGCAGCAGCCGTACGACTTCACCAAGATCGTCGCCCAGTACGGAGGTTGAGATGAACAGCAGCACCACGCGCGTGCGACGCCGTGCCGCCGTCGTAGGGGCGGCCGCCGCCCTCGTCGTCGGCGTCAGCCAGTACGTGCCGTCCGTCTCCGCCGCACCCGTGCGGCCCTCGGCGGAGGACAGCGAGCCGAAGGACATCGGCACCATCTCCACCGGCTGGACCATCCCCTGGGGCACCTACTGGATGCCCGACGGCTCCTCGGCGCTGGTCACGGAGCGGGACGACTTCCGGGTGTGGAAGGTGTCGGCGGACGGCAGCAACAAGACCCAGGTCGGCACCGTTCCCGAGGCCCAGACCACGGGCGGGGAGGGCGGGTTGATGGGGGTCGCCGTCGACCCGGACTGGGCGAGCAACCACTACGTGTACTTCATGCACACCTCGTCCGAGGGCAACCGCATCGCCCGCATGACGTACGACGGGACGAAGCTCAGCGACTACAAGGCGCTGCTCAAAGGCATCAAGAAGAACAAGTACCACAACGGCGGCCGCCTCGCCTTCGGCCCCGACGGCTATCTGTACGCCACCACCGGCGAGGCCCAGACCCCCGACCTCGCCCAGGACAAGAACTCCCTCAACGGCAAGATCCTCCGCATGACCAGGGACGGCAGGCCCGCTCCCGGCAACCCCTTCGACAACTACGTCTACAGCCTCGGCCACCGCAACCCGCAGGGCATCGCCTTCGACCCCCAAGGGCGCCTGTGGGAGGCCGAGTTGGGCAACAGTTCCAAGGACGAGCTGAACCTCATCAAGCCCGGCAAGAACTACGGCTGGCCGATATGTGAGGGCACCTGCGACACGTCCGGCATGACCAACCCCAAGAAGACGTGGGGAGTCGCCGAGGCATCCCCGAGCGGCGTCGCCGTCGTGGACGGCGCGATCTACATGGCGGCCCTCAGGGGCGAACGCCTGTGGCGCATCCCCATCAACGCCGACAACGAGGACGTCGGCACGGCGAAGGCGTTCTACGTGGGCGACTACGGGCGCCTGCGCGCGGTCACCGCCGTGCCGGGCGGGGCGAAGGAGCTCTGGCTGTCCACGACGAACGCCGACAACAACGGCGGTGAGCCGGACGGCTCGGACAAGATCTTCAAGGTCACGCTCGGGTAAGGGCGGTCCGTCATGGCACTGATGACGGGTCCGTCATGGCCCTGATGACGCTCACGACGGGCGTGCGGCGCCGCTTCCTGTCGGTCCTGGCCGCGCTGGCACTCCTCCTCGGGGTGCCGGCGCTGCCGGGCCCGGCGGCCCGCGCCGATGTCCACCACCCGCGCCAGGACTTCCTGCGCTCCTCCGTCGGCGGCCTCTTCCTCCACTGGGGCGAGCGCACCGCACCCGCCCACACCGACTGCCGCGACTGGGAGAACGACGTCACGGCGGGCGGCTGGACCCCCGACCGCTGGGTGCAGGAGGCGCAGAAGCTGCACACCCAGTACCTGGTCCTCGCCACCTTCCACAGCCGCCTCGGCTACGCGCGCCCCTGGCCCTCCACGATCCCCGGCAGCTGCTCGACGCGCCGCGACTTCCTCGGCGAACTCATCGCGGCGGCCAAGGCCAAGGGCCTCAGGACGATCCTCTACATGACCGACGACCCGCAGTGGCACGACGAGGGCGGCCACGAGTGGCTCGACTCGAAGGCGTACTCGGACCACAAGGGCCGCGACGTCGACCTCACCACCCGCGACGGCTTCGGCGAGTTCTCGTACGACAACTTCTTCGAGGTCATGGACCGCTACCCCGACCTCGGCGGCTTCTGGATCGACAACGACAACGCGTACTGGGAGAGCCACGACCTCTACCGCAAGATCTATGAGAGGCGCCCGCACTACACCCTGAGCAACAACAACGAAGACACGCCAATCATGGACATGATCAGCAACGAGCAGAAGACCGGCATGACCCCGCCCTACGACTACCCCCAGGCCATCTACACGGCGGCACCCCGCCTCACCGAAGCGGACTTCAAGCTCCCCTCGACGGGCTCCTGGTGGTACACGGGCAGCGACCCGGAGGTGGACCGCAAGCTCACGCTGGGCCGCCTGGTGACGAACGTGGGCTCCTCGGTCAAGTCCCTGATGGCCGAGACGGCCATGCTGAACGGCGAACTCCCCTCCAGGCAGGCGGCGTTCAACACCTTCGCCGACGGCTACCTGGACCGGATCTGGGAGTCCCTGAGCGCAGTGGAGGGCGGCGGCTACCTGTACGGCGGCCTCAAACCAGGCTTCTGGAACGACGGCGCACACGGGGTGACGACGGTCAGCAGGGCGGACCTGGACCGCCACTACATCCACGTACTGACACCGCTGGGGTCGTCCACGCTCAAGGTCCGCGACAACGGCTACCGGGTCACGGCGGTCACCGACCTCCGTACGGGAGAGCGCATCCCCTTCTCCCAGTCCGGCGGAACGCTGACGCTCACGGACCTCGCCCTCGGCACCTGGGACCCGTACGACACGGTCTTCAAGGTGACGACGGCGGGACGGGAGGGCGCGATCCCGCGTGACGGCTACACGATGAGCGCGAGCAGCGCGGCGGGCGGCCACCCCGCGTCGGCGGCGGCCGACGGCGACTACGAGACGTACTGGGACAGCGACCGCACGGCATCCACGTCGCTGACCTTCGACCTGGGTACGGCGGCGCGAAAGGTGCGCTACCTGTCCCTCAACCAACGGGAGGACTCGGTCAGTTACCCCCGCTCCGGCACGGAGCAGTCGGCACGCATCAAGGGCTACCGGGTGTACGCGAGCACCGACGGCACACACTGGGGCACCCCGGTCAAGGCCGGGACCCTGCCGAGCCACCGGGGCGTGGCGGTCCTCGACATCCCGCCGACGACGGCCCGCCACATCCGGCTCGAGGTGACCGGCACCCACGCGGCGTCGACCGACACCACCCGCTACCAGCGGCTGCGGATCGACGAGGCGTGGCTCGGCGCGTCCTACCCGGTCGGCGGCTCCTCCGGGTAGGGCGGGCGGCGGCCGGGGCGCGCGTGGTGTCCGTCGGGCAGACGCGCACCTCGGCTGCCGTGAGCTGCGCCGTAGACGACGAAGAAGAGCGAGAGGCCCCGAAAGGGAGCGGGTCCCGAAAAGAGCGCGAGCCCCCGCACCCCCCAGATGTAGCCTCGCTCCCTATGAGCTGGCTGCCCGAAGACTTCGTCCACCCCGTCCACGTCCCCGTACCCGGCACCACACTTCACCTCCGCCCGATCCGCGAGGCCGACACGGCGATCGACTACCCGGCCGTGATGGGCTCCCGGGAGCGCCTCTGGAAGATCTTCGGCCCGGCCTGGGACTGGCCCCAGGAGTCGATGACCTACGACGAGGACCGCATCGACCTCCTGCGCCACGAGCGCGAGATCGCCGCCCACCAGTCGTTCAACTACGCGCTCCTGGACGAACAGGAGACGGCACTCCTCGGCTGCGTCTACGTCGACCCGCCCGAGCGCGTCGGCGCCGACGCCGAGATTTCCTGGTGGGTGGTGGACGCCCTGGTCGACAGCGAGACGGAGCGGGCGCTCGACGCGCTGGTGCCGCAGTGGCTGGCCGCGGAGTGGCCCTTCAAGCAGCCGCGCTATGTGGGGCGGGACATCACGTGGCGGGAGTGGCTGGCGCTGCCTCCGGTGGGGTGAGGGCCGGAGCGGCTGAGGGGAGACGGGCATGGTGAGGGCTGCGTACTACCGCGCCGACAGCGAGAACGGCGACTGCGTCGACGATCCGTCCGAGGACGCCTTGTTCATGCTGGTCGACGACCTTGACGACGCGGACAACACTTTCGTCGTCATTCAGCCCGACGAGGCCGACCCGGCCTGGTTCGTGTCGGTCGCCGTCCTGGAGGAAGGTGGCTACGAGGTGGTTCGTCGTGATGTCGCCCGTCGTGAGCACCAGGTCTCCACTGCCGCCGAGGTCGGCGAGATCGCCCGCGACCTCACTATCTGGATGACCGAGCGCGCCTGGAGCGGTCGCGCGGGGGCGTGATGCCAGCCTAGGCCCGAGGGCCGACGATCTGCTCTGCTGCGTCAAGAACCCGAGGCCACGGATATTCGTCCGGGCGCCCTTGGCCCGGCTGATTCGGCGCGAACCCGCCCTCTCCGTACAGCACCTCTACGCCCATCTCGCGCAGCTCGACCACTGACCGCTCGAACCGCCGGTGCTGAACGTAGGCGGTGTTCACGCACGGCATCGTCACCAGCGGAATGCCCTTGCCGATGCCCTCGGCGACTACTCCGATCACGAAGTCGTGCGTCAGCCCGAGAGCCCACGAGTTGATCGAATTGAAGGTGGCGGGCGCGAACGCGATCACGTCCGCCTTCGGCCACGCATCCGGCTCCCCCGGCCGTTTGTACTCCCAGCGCACCGGATGCCCAGTCAACGCAGCCAGCCCATCCAGGGACTCCTCCAACCAGCGGGCCGCAGTCGGCGTCAACCCGAGACATACATCGAACCCCCGCTGCTGCGCATCCTCGATCACCTTCGCCACGTCGAAGACCGGAGGAGCAGCAGACCCGAAGAGATACAGCACACGAGACGTCATACGCCCCATCCGATCACATGCGACCGCCCCAGAACTGGACAGGTCGGGGGCGCAGCGAGGCCCAACACCCCCTGGCGTGGGTACCGTTCCAAGTGGCTGCAAGGAATGGAGACCCGTATGCCCGGACTGGACGGCGACCACACAGGCGCACGCATCAGAGAGCAACGGAAACTGGCCCGCCTGACACAGGTCCAACTCGCGGACCGGATCCCCTACTCCTACAGCCTGCTGAACCAAGTGGAATGCGGTGCCCGCCCTGCAACTGACGACTTCACTGCGGCTGTCGCCCGTGCCCTCCAGGTCGACGTCACCGTCCTGAACGGACAGCCCTATATCACCGAGCTGCAGCAGGATCGCCTCGCTGCGCTGGTCCGCCCCATCCGTGAGGCCATCGACCTCTACGACCTCGGTGCCAACCCCGACCTCACCTGCCGACCGGCCCAGCAGCTCATCGAAGCCGCCGACTGCTTGTGCCAAGAGGTCCGTGCCACTCACCTGAGGAATGCGGCCCAGGCGTTGCCCGGAGTCATCGCCGAACTCACCAGCACAGCGTGGACAGAACCCTCCACCGCCCTCTGGCGGGCGCTCGCCTCCACCTACCGGACCGCCCACGACATCACCGTCAAACTCGGCTATTACGACCTGTCCGCCGTCGCCCTCGACCGGATGGACTGGGCCGCCGCCCGCGCCTCCGACCCCTGCCTCGCGGCGGTTCGCCAATACATGCGAGCACTGGTGTACTTCCGTGAAGGCGAGTACTCGATCGGGCAACGCCTCATCATCTCCGGACACAGGATCATCGACCAGGCTGGCCGGACACGTGAAGCTCTCGCTGTCACCGGGCAGCTGCACCTCGGCGCATCCGTCATCGCCGCTCGCGCCGACGACGAACACGCCGTCAACAGACACCTCGCCGAAGCCAAGCAGCTGGCCGAACGCACCGGCGACGCCTCAGACATCCACTGGCTGTCCTTCGGCCCGGCCAATGTGGCCTTGCACCGGATGTCCACCGCAGTCGAGATGCGCCACTACGACGACGCCCTGAAGCAGGGGCGCAAGATGGTTCTCCCGCCGGCTCTCGCCACCAGCCGCCGAGCGCACTTCCTCATCGAGCGCGCCCACACCGAGATGGAGACCGGCCACACCGAGGCTGCGCTCCACTCCCTCGTCGACGCCCGCCGCGCCGCACCCGAGCAGACCCGCTACCACCCCGGCGCCCGCGAAACCATCACCGGTCTCGTCCACCTCGCACGCCGCACACCCGACACGCTGAACCACATGGCTGCCTGGATCGGCCTCTAGGTCCCGCTCGCAACGCTCACAAATCTGTGAGCATTGTGACCCCGGCTGGGGCCCACGCTGGTCACCTACCTGATCAACGTGGATGCGGGGACACCATGAACGCTCAACTCTCCCCGGTGGACGACCTCATCGAGGAAGCCCTCTCGGCCTGCCGCACCCTGCCGTGCACAACTGACATGCGTGCCCTGGACGAGCGACTCCGAGCCGCACTGCAGGAACGCTTGCCGCTGGTGCAGAGGCAGGCGGACGGATTGGACCGCGGCACCGTCGACTGGTGGAACCGGCAGCGTGTCATCGACGCAGCCGACAACACCCTTGCCGAACAGCTCCCCGCAGACGCCCCACTGGCCGCGGCCGTGTACGTCGCCGAGCTCGGCCGCCGCCTCCGCGAACTCGACGCCTACGCACAGGAGGTTGAGCATGACTGAAGAGAAGGTGCATCTGCGGGGAGTCGAGATTCCGGGTCTCTGCTGGGATCAGAAGCCCGAAGACACCTATCGCTGCTGCCGAAGGGCGGGGCACGGCGGCGACCACCACCACTACTACGGCGGTGGACGGTGGCCGCAACAGGGTGGTGGCCCGCCGGGGTAGGTCACGCCGTCGTCGCCGCCCCCAGGTACGCATCCCGCACCCTCGGGTCCTCCCGGACCTCCGCCGCCGTGCCCTGGGCCAGGACCCTGCCGAGGTCGAGGACCACGACGCGGGCGCAGAGCTCCATGACGAAGGCGACGTTGTGCTCGACGAGGACGATGGCGCAGCCCTCCTCGTCGGCCAAGTGGCGGATGACTGCCGTCAGGTGGGCTCTCTCGTTCGCCGTCATGCCGGAGGCCGGTTCGTCCAGGAGCAGGACGCGTGGGGGGTCGGCCACCGCGCGGGCCAGTTCCACCATGCGGGCCTGGCCCACCGGGAGTGCGCCCGCGTAGTCGGCTGCGAGTGTGTCCAGGCCGCATTCGCGCAGGACGGCCGTGGCCCGTTCGCGGCGGGATGCCTCGTGTTTGCGGCGGGTCGGTGCGGAGAGCAGGTCCGCTGCGAAACCGCCCCCGCCGCCTCGCCACTCCTGCGCGACCAGGAGGTTGTCGGTGACCGTCAGCTGACCGAAGAGCTGCTGGCGCTGGAACGTGCGGCGCATGCCGTGGCGGGCCCGCCAGACGGGGGAGCGGCGTGTGACGTCGGTGCCGTCGAGGAGGATCCGGCCCGTGTCGGGGCGGCGGATGCCGGACAGGACGTCGAAGAGGGTTGTCTTGCCTGCCCCGTTGGGGCCTATGAGGCCGCAGACCTCGCCGGGGCTGACCGTGAGGTCCACGCTGTCCAGGGCGCGGATGCCGCCGAAGCGGACGCCGATGCCGGAGGCCGCGAGCACGTGTTGGTGTGGGCGGGTCATGGGTGGCTCACTCCTTCCGTTGTCGGGTCGGTGTGTGTGCTTCTGCTTGTCCCGGTCGTGGTTGATGTCATTCCCAAGTACGCCTCCGTCAGCCGATCCGTCCTGACCTCCGCGCGCGGGCCGCACCACGACACGCGGCCCTGTGCGAGATACGCGACCGTGTCCGCCACCCCGAGGACCTCCGCTGCCTTCTCCTCCACGAGGAGCAACCCGGCTCCTGCGTCGCGGAGTTCGGTGAGGAGGTGGAACACCTCGTCGACGATGCGGGGCGCCAGACCGAGCGACGGCTCGTCCGCGATGAGCACCTTCGGTGGGCGCTGGAGGAGTGGGGCCAGGGCAAGGAGTTGCTGTTCGCCGCCGGAGAGGGAGCCTGCTGCCACCTTGCGGCGGGCGGCCAGCGCCGTGAATCGGGCGTAGACGGCGTCTCGTTGGTCCTTGTCGGGGAGGTGGAGGGTGAGGTTCTCCTCGATGGTGAGGGAGGGGAAGATGCCGCGGCCCTCGGGGGCGAGGAGGATGCCGGAGCGGGCGCGGTGGGCGGGGCCGGTGTGTGTGACGTCGCGTCCGCCGATGCGGATCTGGCCCTCGGTGGGCGGGATGAGTCCTGCGGCCGCCTTGCACGTGGTCGACTTTCCGGCGCCGTTGGGGCCCAGGAGGGCGACGATCTCGCCGGGGTGGACGGTGAGGGTCACTCCGTGGAGGACGGGGGCGCCGTCGTAGCCCGCGTGGAGGTCGTGGAGGGCGAGGGCCGGGCCTTCGGCGGTCCTTTCCCCAGTCCCGCCCCTTCCCGAATCGGCGACTCCGTCGCCCTGGGGCGCCCTTCCCGGGGCTGCGCCCCTGGACCCCGCTGTCGGCGCTGAACGCGCCTCGTCCTCAAACGCCGGACGGGCTGGATCCGCCCCAGGAGGCGGCATCGAAACCCGCCTCCGATGCAACCGCACCGAAACCGCCGCACAATACCCGTCCGGGTCGTTGGCCAACGCCAGCCCGGCCAAGCCGAACAGCACCACAGGCACCTGAACCGACTCCGTCACGTAGTCGCTCAGCACGTGCGGGACCGCCGCGAACACCACCCCCGCCACCACCGCGAACTGCGGCCTCCGCACCCCCGCGGCCACCACCACCGCCAGCCATACGAGCCCCGTCATCGCCGTGAAGTCCGTGGCAGTGATCCGGGTGTTGAACGACGCGTACATCACCCCGCCGAAACCGGCGAGCCCCGCCGACAGCGTGAACAGAAGCAGCTTCGTCCGTATCACCGAAACCCCCGACGCCAGCGCCGCCGCCGGAGCCGAGCGGACCGCCAGCATCGCCCGGCCCGACGCCGAGTTCCGCAGCGCGCTGAGCGCCGCGACCGCCGCCGTGGCGAGGACGACCATCGCCACCCCCATCGCCCGGTCGTCGCTCAGGTCGACGGGGCCGAACACCGGGCGCGGGATCTCCCACCCCGTGTCGCCGTTCCTCAACCACCCCATCTGGAACAGGACTTGGTCCGCCAGGAACGCCAGCGCCAGCGTCGCGAGCGCCAGAGACCTGCCCCCCAGCCGCAGCGCCGGGAGCGCCACCACCGCGCCCAGCAGCGCCGCGCACCCCGTCCCCACGAGCGCCGCCGCGATGAACGGCCACCCATGGCTCATCAGGAGCCCGGCGACCAGCGCCGCGCCCGTCACGAACGTGGCCTGCGCCAGCGACACCATCGCGCCGAGCCCGGTCACGACCGTGAAGGAGATGAAGACCAACGAGATGGCCAGCCCCTGGGCGAGGACGCCGCTCCAGAACGGGGTCGTGACCGTGTAGAACGACACGGCAAGCAGCACGCCCGCCACTGCCCACGGACCCCACCGCCGCGCCCACGACCTCCCCGCCAAGTAGTCCACCGGTGGCGCGTCCGCCGCCGCCGTTCCCGCCGCCCGCTGCCGCCGGGTGAGGAGCAGGAGTCCGGCGAACAGGAACAAGAAGGGCACCGCCGTACGGAAGCCCGTGATCCGGTCCGCGAAGTCCGCGTATCCGGCGACCAGGTTCTGCAGCACCCCGAGCCCGAGCCCGCCCGCGAAGGCGAGCGGGACCGACATGAAGCGGCCCAGCACCGCCGCCGTCGCCGACACGAACAGGAACAGGGTGAAGTCGTGTGACGACAGGCCCAGGAGAGGAGTCGCCAGGACTCCTGCCAGTCCTGCCAGCCCCGACGAGAGCATCCACGCCACCGACGACAGCCGGTCCGCGCTCATGCCGCGCAGCTCCACCAGTGAGCGATTGTCGACTGCCGCGCGCAGCCGCAGGCCCAGGGGGGTGTGGCGCATGAGCAGCCACAGGGACACGGCCACCGCCGCCGTCGCCACCCACGTGATCAGCTGGTCGGAGTCGATGCCGACGCCGTCCATGAGCTGCCATGACGTGGCCGGGCTCGGCCCCACCCCGGGCAGGCCGAACTGGTTCTCCGCCGGTTTCACCGACGCGCCCGCGTCCTCAAGCAGCTCCACCACCCACAGGCCGAGCGCGGGCAGGGCCACCAACAGGCCGATGGTTGCCACGATCTGGGCCGTCTCGCCGACCCGGGCCAGCTTCCGGAACATCAGGCGGTCCAGGCCCCAGCCGAGGGCCGGGGCCGCGACACAGACCAGGAGGAGTGCCGTCGGCACCGCGGGCCAGCCCAGGCCGGAGTGGAGCTCGTAGAAGGTGAGGGCGCAGAGGTAGGCGGTGGCGCCGTGGGCGAAGTTGAAGAGTCCGGAGGCGGAGTAGGACAGGACGAGGCCCGTGGCCAGGAGCGCGTACAGCGCGCCTGAGACGAGTCCGCTCAGGATGAAGCCCAGCAGATCCGACATGGGGACTGGCCCCCTCTACTTGAAGGGGATCGGTTCGTAGCACTTGAAGGGGGCCGACACGCGGTACGCGCCGCCCTTGAGCTGGACGAGGGCGCCGCAGCCGAACGCCTCCTTCTGGCCCTTGGGCAGGGCGCGGTCGCCGACCATGGTGCCGGTGTCGGAGTAGCCGTCGGCCGCCTTCTGGAAGGACTCGACGGTGAGGTCCTTGCCCGCCTTGTCGGCGATGGCGAGGAAGAGGTCGGCGGACATGTAGCCCGTCATCATGTGCATGTTGAGCGGGACATCCTTCCCCGCCGTCTTCCTGATGTCCGCCTTGAACTGCTTCATCGCCGGGCTGCTCTGTTCGAACGGCTGGAAGGCCAGGAGGACGTGCACGCCGTCCAGGGCCTTCTTCGTGGCGCTCTTGGAGAGCAGGCCGGGGTCGTAGTCCGTCGGGTCGGTGAGGATGCCCCGGTAGCCGGTGCGTTTGACGGCGGTGAACAGGCCGATGTTGTACGGGGTCTGCATGACGGAGACGACGGCGTCGGGGGCCTTGCCGCCGTTCGAGCGCAGGATCGCCTTCGTGTACGCGGACCAGTCGTTCGGCACCGAGGTGGCGGGGACCGTGGACTTGGCGTACGTCACCTTGAAGCCGGCGGCGGCGAAGCTCTGCTTGTAGGTGCGGATGGCGAAGGTGCCCGCGTCGTTGTCGTTGGCGAGGATCGCGACGGTCTTGCCCTGGGAGCCGTGCATCACCTTCTTGAGGCCCTCCGGCCAGCTCTGGGTGATGGTGCCGCCGGGCATCGGGACCATGCAGCCGCCGAAGCCGTACAGGTAACTCGGGCCGCAGAAGGGCGGGATGGTGCCCCAGCCGAAGGTGGGGACCTTCTGCTGCTGGAGGAAGTCCGCGCCGGAGAACGTCACCGAGCTCATCGGGGCGATCGCGAAGACCTTGTCGCGCTGGACGAGCTTGCGGGCGGCGGCGAGGTTCTTGGCGGGGTCCTGGCCGTCGTCCTCGGCGCCGGTGTAGTCGATCTTCCGGCCGTGCACGCCGCCCGCCGCGTTGGCGCGCTCGAAGCGGGCCCGGGCGCCGAGGTCGGTGTCCTTCTTGCTGTAGCCGCTGGCGGTCGTCATGGAAACGATGCCGCCGACCTTGATGGCGTCGTCGGTCACGCCCCGGCTGGTGCCGCCCTTGCTGTCCGTAGAACTTCCGCCGGTGGACGCCGAGTTGCAGGCGGTGGTGGCGAGCAGCAGGGCCGCCACGGTGGCGGTGATGGCACGGATCGATCGCGGCACGGTCGAGCCCCCTCCGTCGAAGTGGGGCTGATTCTGTGCGCGACCTGATGAACCGTCAATAAGTGCTGCGATGGAAATTGATGAGGCGTCAGAAACCGTCGGCGTGGCGGCTCAGGCGCGGTAGAGGGCCTCGACCTCGGACGCGTACGCCTGCTCGATGGCCTTCCGTTTCAGCTTCAACGAGGGTGTGAGCAGCCCGTGTTCCTCGCTGAACTGGTGCGCCAGTATCCGGAACGTGCGGATCGACTCGGCCTGCGAGACCAGTGTGTTGGCGGCCACGACGGCGCGGCGCACCTCGGTCTCCAGGTCCGGGTCGCGGACCAGGTCGGCGGGGGAGAGCTGGGGCTTGTTGCGCATCGTGAGCCAGTGCTCCACGGCCTCGGCGTCCAGGGTGACGAGCGCCGCGATGTAGGGGCGGTCGTTGCCGACGACGATGCACTGGGCCACCAGCGGGTGGTCGCGCACCCGTTCCTCGAGGAGGCCCGGGGAGACGCTCTTGCCGCCGGAGGTCACCAGGATCTCCTTCTTGCGCCCGGTGATCGTGAGATAGCCGTCCTCGTCGAGCGCCCCCAGGTCGCCGGTGGCGAGCCAGCCGTCGTGCAGCGTCGCGTCGGTGGCCTTGGGGTCGTTGAGGTAGCCCTGGAAGACATTGCCGCCGTACAGCCAGACCTCGCCGTCCTCGGCGATGTGCACGGTGGTGCCGGGGATGGCCTGGCCGACGGTGCCGTAGCGGGTGCGCTCGGGCGGGTTGGCGGTGGCGGCGGCCGTGGACTCGGTCAGCCCGTAGCCCTCGTAGATCGTGACGCCCGCGCCCGCGAAGAACAGGCCGAGGCGGCGGTCCATGCCGGAGCCCCCGGACATCGCGTGCCGCACGCGCCCGCCCATCGCCTCGCGCACCTTGGCGTAGACGAGCTTGTCGAAGACCTGGTGCTGCATGCGCTGTGCGGCGCTCGGCCCGGGGCCGGTGCCGAAGGACTTGGCCTCGACGGCGTCCGCGTACTTGACGGCCGCCTCGACGGCCTTGTCGAACGGGCCGGTCCTGCCGTCGCGTTCGGCCTTGCGGCGGGCCGCGTTGAAGACCTTCTCGAAGATGTACGGGACGGCCAGGATGAAGGTGGGCCGGAACGCCTGCAGGTCGGGGATGAGCGCCGCCGCGTTGAGCTGCGGCTGGTGGCCGAGCTTGACCCGGCCGCGCACCGCCGCGATCTGCACCATGCGCCCGAAGACGTGCGCGAGCGGCAGGAAGAGCAGCGTGGCCGCCTCGTCGCCGCGCTTGGAGTGGAAGACCGGCTCCCAGCGCTCGATGACGGTGTCCGCCTCGAACATGAAGTTGGCGTGCGAGATCAGACAGCCCTTGGGGCGGCCCGTGGTGCCCGAGGTGTAGATGATCGTGGCGATCGAGTCGGGGGTGACGGCCCGGCGGTGGCGGTGCACCACCTCGTCGTCGATCTCGGCGCCCGCGTACGTGAGTTCACCGACCGCGTCCGCGTCGAGCTGCCAGAGGCGGCGCAGCTGGGGGAGGCGGTCGATGACCGCGCCGATCGTCATCGCGTGGTCCTCGTGCTCGACCATCACGGCCGAGACGCCCGCGTCGTGCAGCATCCAGAAGACCTGCTCGGCGGAGGACGTCGGATAGACCGGCACGACCTGGGCGCCGACGGTCCACAGGGCGAAGTCGAAGAGCGTCCACTCGTAGCGGGTGCGGCTCATGATGGCGACCCGGTCGCCGAACCGCACGCCCTGGGCGAGCAGCCCCTTGGCCAGGGCAAGGACCTCGTCGCGGAACTGTGCGGAGGTCACGTCCTGCCAGCGGTCGTCGGCCTTGCGGCCGAGGGCGATGTGGAGCGGATCCTCGAGTGCATGGTCGAACACGGCGTCGGCCAGGCCGCCCACCGGCGGCGCCAACGCCGTCGGAGGATTCGAGAACTCGCGCAATGATGCTCCTTGTGGCGCTCCGCACAGCGCCGTGACCGTACCCCACCCCGGCGCAGGGCGGGAGAGGGGTACGGTGCCCGGGGCGCGGACGATCAGTGCTGGTCAGGCGGGTGAAATAGGGCCACAAGGGGAGGGGCGGGACAGATTTCTTACGGATCGGTAAGTTTCGGTGGCGTAATCTCCACCGAATCTGTACGGGCCGTGTACGGCCCGGTCACCGCGCCTCTGTCCCGCGGCTGACGGGTCGCGTCGGGCGCCCCGCGGTCGACGGGGCGTGTCGGGTCGCGTCAGGCGTCGGGAGCCCGCCGTCTGCGTTCCTGGGCCCGCCCCAGGAGGCCGGAGTGGGCCTCGGCCCACTCGGCGGCCGGGGTCATGACGTCGAGCAGGGCGGCGGCGGGCGGCGCGAGACGGTACGCGGCGGCGTACGGGAAGTCCACCTCGCGCTCGCGGTGGACGAGTTCGGTCCCCGTGAGGCGTTGCAGGGTGCGGCTGAGGGCGCGCTCCTGGAGGTACCGGCGCGGCCCGGCGGCCCACTTGCTCGCGGGGGTGCGCTCCCGCACCGTGTCCAGGAGCTCCGTGTACTGGAGCGGGCCCGCGCTCAGGGCGACGAGGACGTCCCAGTCCCACTCCCCGTTGAGCAGATGCAGGAAGTCGTGGACCCGCTGGAGATAGCGCTCGTCACCCGGCGACAGCTCGGGGTCGGGCGCGAGGGGCGAGGGCCGTTCGGCCGGGGCGGGACGCCGGAGGGCCGAGAGGCGGGAGGCGAGACCGCGCGGCGGCCGTCGCCGGGTGCCGCGGGCCGTGTCGCCTCGGGTCGTGTCGCCTCGCGTCGTGTCGTTTAAGGGGCTGTTCGCCTCAGGCATGCGGATACGGCTCCACCAGGAGCCGTACCAGCCCCCAGCCGGAATCCGTTCGCATTGACGGCGTTTCAGGCATCTACCTGTCCCCCTTCTGAGCTGGTCCGGGCTCTGTTTCGCCGAGCAGGCAGTGATGCCATAGAAAGGGTTGCGCGCAGGGATTGCAAGGTACAGGGTGTGCACTATCCACAAGTTGCGGTAAGTGCGGGAAAGGGGGAGGGATTTGTGGCCCGCGAACGATCCGGCAGGACCGTCGCGCACCTCGTTCTGGCCACCCGGCTCAAAACTTTGCGTGAGTCGGCGGGACTGACATTCCGGGAGGCGGCCGACGCGCTCGGCGCCCACCCGGCGACGGTCCGCCGCATCGAACAGGCCCAGACGTCCCTGGACGCGGGCCAGGTCTCCACGCTTCTGGCGGCTTACGGCGCGGGCCCCGCCGAAACGGAGGAATTCCTCGGGAAGTTGGCGGCGGCCAACCGTCCCGGATGGTGGCACCCGTGGCGTGCCGTCATGGACTCCTGGCAGCTGGACCTGATGAGCGTGGAGTCCGCGGCCAGCATCATCCGCACCTGGCACCCCGCGCTCGTCCCGGTCCTGCTGCGCACCCCGGCCTATGCCCGCGCCGTCGACGACGCTTTGCGTCCCGGCCTGTCACCCGCGGACAAGGACCGGCGCATCGAATTCCTGATGGAACGTCAAGAGCGGCTGCGCGCCCAGCAGACGCGCGTCTGGGCCCTGATGTCGGCGGTCGCCCTGCGCACCCAGGTGGGCGACGCGGAGATCATGGCGGAGCAGACCAAGGCCCTGCGGGCCGCCGCCGAGCGGCCCGAAGTCACCTTGCAGGTGCACCCCTTGGACGCCCCGCCGCACGCCCTCACCGGCAAGCCGCCGCTGACCGTCTACCGCGTCGAGGTGCCGGAGATCTCCGACCACGTGGTCCGCGAGGGCGGACTGCCCGGCACGGCCGACGTGTGGGACGCGCGCGAGACCGTGACGGCCTACCTCATGCTGCTCGACTACGCCTGCACCGCAGCTCCCCATCCCCACAGATCGAAAGAGGAACTGGCGTGACCGAACCGACCCAACTGCCCCCGCAGATAGACACGTCCGTGGCGCACAGCGCCCGGGTATGGAACTACTGGCTCAACGGCAAGGACAACTACCCCGCCGACCAGCGCGCCGGGGACGCGTACTGCGGCAAGTACCCGAAGATCAAGCCCTTCGCGCAGGAGTCCCGCGACTTCCTGCGCCGCTCGGTGACCTATCTCGCGCGGGACGCCGGCATCCGGCAGTTCCTCGACCTGGGCGCCGGACTGCCGACGGCGAACAACACCCATGAGGTCGCCCAGCGCATCGCCCCCGACTCCCGGGTGGTCTACGTGGACCACGACCCGCTGGTCCTGCTGCACGTGCACGCGCTGCGCACCAGCACCCCCGAGGGCGCCACCGACTACGTCCTCGCGGACATGCGCGACACGGAGACGGTGCTTGCGGGCGCGGCCAAGACGCTCGACATGACCCAGCCCATCGCCCTGGTGATCAACGACGTGCTCGGGCACATCGTCGAGTGGGACGACGCCCTGTCCCTGGTGCGCCGCCTGGTGGAGAAGCTGCCCTCGGGGAGCTATCTGTCGGTGAGCCACTCCACCGCGGCCGACGAGGAACACCAGGTCGTGCAGGACGAGTACAACAGCTCCGGCGCGATCCCGTACATCTTCCGCGAGCCGTCCGTGACGGTCGAGTTCTTCAAGGGGCTCGAACTCGTGGAGCCCGGCTACACCTCCTGGCCCCGCTGGCGGCCCGACGCGAACACCGGCAGGCTCACCGACCGGGCCGGGTGGGGCGGCGTCGCCTTGATCCCGTGACGACGAGCAGCGCGGGCCGCGCACAGGACTGTGCGCGGCCCCCCCCCCCCCCAGCCCAGCCACCCCCCCCATCCAAGCCAATGTCACATAAAAAAAAAAGAAGCAACCCACCAATACA
>NZ_JBHYJB010000055.1:0-63758 GCF_042740175.1 Streptomyces sp. NPDC059009
GGCTGAGTGGTTCCAGCCCGTCCGGCGTTTGAGGACGAGGCGCGTTCAGCGCCGATGGGGGTCTAGGGGCGAAGCCCCAGGACGGGCGCCCCAGGGCCGCGGAGCGGCGGATTCGGGAAGGGGCGGGGTTGGGGAAAGAAGTGGAAACGCAGTTGGCCCACCCGGAATCTGCCGGGTGGGCCAACTGTCGTGCAGGGGCGGAGAGTTACGCCAGGACGCCCTCGGCGTCCAGCGTCGCGCCGACCGCCTGGAGGACCGACGCGATCTTCACGGCCTCCTGGATCGTCTCGCGGTCCACGCCCGCCTTGCGGAGCACCTGCTCGTGGGAGTCCAGGCACTGCCCGCAGCCGTTGATCGCCGAGACGGCGAGGGACCAGAGCTCGAAGTCGACCTTCTCCACGCCCGGGTTGCCGATGACGTTCATCCGCAGGCCCGCCCGCATCGTCCCGTACTCCGGGTCGGAGAGCAGGTGGCGCGTGCGGTAGAAGACGTTGTTCATCGCCATGATGGCGGCGGCCGACTTCGCGGCCGTGTACGCCTCGGGGGAGAGGTTCGCCTTCGCCTCGGGCTCCAGCTCGCGCAGCACGATCGGCGAGCGCGAGGCGATCGCGCACGACAGGACCGTGCCCCACAGCTGCTGCTGCGGAAGCTCGCTGTTGCCGATGACCGAGCCCAGGTTGAGCTTCAGGTCCTTGGCGTAGTCCGGTATGGCGGACTTCAGTTCGTCGAGAGCCATGTCAGTTACCTGAGCCCCGTCACTCGCCCGAGAGGAGCGCGACCGGGTCCAGGGTCTCGTCGCCCTTGCTCCAGTTGCACGGGCACAGCTCGTCCGTCTGGAGCGCGTCCAGGACCCGGAGGACCTCCTTCGGGTTACGGCCGACGGAGCCCGCGGTCACCATCGTGAACTGGATCTCGTTGTTCTGGTCGACGATGAAGACGGCGCGCTGCGCGAAGCCGTCCTCGCCCTCGATGCCGAGGTCACGCATGAGCTCGTGCTTCGAGTCGGCCAGCATCGGGAAGGGCAGGTCGGTGAGGTCCGGGTGGTCCTTGCGCCAGGCGTGGTGCACGAACTCGGAGTCGCCGGAGAAGCCGAGGACCTGGGCGTCACGGTCGGCGAACTCGTCGTTCAGCTTGCCGAAGGCCGCGATCTCGGTCGGGCACACGAAGGTGAAGTCCTTGGGCCACGCGAAGACGATCTTCCACTTGCCCTCGTAGGTCTTGTGGTTGATCTGCTCGAACTCCGAGCCCTTCTCCAGCGAGACACAGGCAGTCAGGTCGAACTCGGGGAACTTGTCACCGACAGTGAGCACGCGCTCTCCTTGCGAACTTGCGAGGCGGAAAGGTGCCTTTTGGGCGCTTTCCAGTGGGTTGGACGGAAACCGATGGTGGCACAGGGTGCATTGATTGCGGAAATAGCTAGAGTGGTGAGAGTTGATCGGAGGTTGTTATCAGTGGTGGCCAGTAAGAGGAGTGGGCGGCAGCCGAGTCTGGCCCAGCTGCGTGCCTTCGCCGCCGTCGCCGAGCATCTGCACTTCCGGGACGCCGCCGCCGCGATCGGGATGAGCCAGCCCGCGCTCTCGGGCGCCGTCTCCGCTCTGGAGGACGTGCTCGGGGTGACGCTGCTGGAGCGCACCACGCGCAAGGTGCTGCTCTCGCCCGCGGGGGAGCGGCTCGCCGTACGGGCGAAGGTCGTGCTCGACGAGGTGGGCGCGCTCCTGGAGGAGGCCGATGCCGTGCGGGCGCCCTTCACCGGTGTGCTGCGGCTCGGGGTCATCCCCACCGTCGCGCCCTATCTGCTGCCCACCGTGCTCACCCTCGCGCACGAGAAGTACCCGGACCTGGATCTTCAGGTGCATGAGGAGCAGACGTCGTCGCTGCTGGAGGGCTTGTCCGGCGGGCGGCTCGATCTGTTGCTGCTCGCCGTGCCCCTGGGTGTGCCCGGGATCACCGAACTGCCGCTGTTCGACGAGGACTTCGTGCTCGTCACGCCCCTCGACCACTGGCTCGGCGGGAGGGAGGGAATTCCGCGCGATGCGTTGAAGGAGCTGCATCTGCTGCTGCTCGACGAAGGGCACTGTCTGCGGGACCAGGCCCTGGACATCTGCCGGGAGGCGGGGCGTGCCGATGCGCCCGTCACCACTACTGCCGCTGGACTGTCCACGCTCGTGCAGCTCGTCGCCGGCGGGCTCGGCGTGACGCTGCTGCCCCGTACCGCCGTACGCGTGGAGACCAGCCGCAGCAGTCAGCTGCTCACCGGCTTCTTCGCCGAGCCCGCGCCCACCCGGCGGATCGCGCTCGCGATGCGCACCGGGGCCGCCCGGGCGGCGGAGTACGAGGAGCTGGCGGGGGCCCTGCGGGAGGCCGTACGGCCGCTGCCGGTACGGGTCGTGTGATCGCGTGACCGAGTGATCTGATCGCGTGATCGGCCGACCTCGTACCGGCAACGGGCTGCGCGGCGAGGGGAGTTACTCCGTGCGCAGGCCGTCCGGGCGCATCATGCGCCACAGCGGCGGCAGGCTCAGCAGCGTCACCGCCGCGACCATCGCGGCGCCCGCACCCATCAGCGGCAGGAAGACCCACCAGTCGGTGGCCGTCTTCTGGATCATGCGGACCATGACCTGGCCGAGCGCCAGGCCGCCGCCGACCGCGACGGCCAGGCCGAGCGCCACCGGGATCGCCGTCTGCCACAGGAGCGAGAGGGCCATCGAGGTGCGCTTGGTGCCGAAGGCGGTGAGGACCGCCAACAGCCGCTTGCGCTCGCGCAGTTGCTCGATCATCGAGACCAGCATGGACGAGGCGATCAGGACCATGGTGGCCATGGCGCCGATCTGCAGGCCCCGCTGGACCGTCGCGTACTGCTTGTCACGCTCGATCATCTTGATGGTGTAGGCCGAGGCCATCGGGTCGATGCGGGCCGCAGTGTTGCGCACGTACTCCTCCGCGTCCGGCATCGTCTGGTCGACCTGGACCATCGCATGGGTGGAGGCCCCGACCATGCGCTTCACGTCGATGGCGCCGGGCGTCGCGTAGATGCCGTCGTAGCGGTTGCCCACCGGGTCGGGCCGCGCGGTGATGGTGCTCGTCGACTTCGGCAGCGTCCACGGCACGTGCTTGCCGCGGCCCTTGCCCCCGTAGTCGCCCCAGCTGCTGCTGTTGAGGTCGATCTCCTTGCCGGGGCGCGCGGTCTGCTCCATCCACGCGTTCTGCTCGCGGTCGCCGCCGCGCACGATGAACGTGTCGCCGTCCTTGCAGGACTTCACGTGGGCGATCTCGCGCAGGGTGGCGCAGCTGCCGACCGAGAGCTCGGTGGTGGGCCGGATGTCCTCGGAAGGGTTCTTCAGCGGGCCCGGCCTGACGACGTACGACTCGACGCGGCCGATGACGCTCTTGACGCCCTTCGTGGCGCGGAACTCGTCGATCATGCGCTGCGCGAGCTCGCCGCTGGCCTGCTGCGAGTTGACGTTGATCTGGGCGCGGCGCGGGTCCGCGTCGGTGACCTTGTTGAAGTCGTCGTGCATGGACGCGAAGAGCATCTGCAGGGCGATGGCGCCCGCCACCGCGACCGTGATCCCGCTGATCGCGCGGGCCGCGTTGCCGCTGTTCAACTGGAGCCTGCGGGTGGCCAGTTGCCAGGGCACCGGGCCGCCGCGCAGCCGGGACACGACCGCCTCGACCAGCCACGGCAGGAGCGTGGCGAAGCCGATCAGGGTGAGCGTCGCGCCGCCCGCGATGGTGAAGACGTTCACGTCGTACGTGGCCGCGTTCACCCGGTCCGTGGAGAGCAGCACCGCGATGCCGATCACGGGCAGCGCGAGCCGCCACCACAGGCGGCGCTTGCGGGGCGCCGAGTGCCGGAAGACGCCGAGCGGTTCGATGCTGACCGCGCGCAGCGAGATCAGGGTGACCACGACGGCGGTGACCGGCACGGCGACCACGATCAGGGCGGCCAGGGCGGGCACCGGTGTCACGTCGGACGGGAACGCGTTGATCCGCTCCATGTCGACGACGCCGACCAACTGCCGGATCAGGACGAAGAACCCGGCGCCCACGACGAGGCCGAGGAGCGAGCCGAAGAGGGCCTCGCCCGCGGCGATCCGGCGCACTCCGCGGGCGTCGGCGCCGACCAGGCGCAGCGCGGCCAGGCGCCGGTCGCGGCGCTCGCCGCCGAACCGCACGGCCGTGCCGATGAAGATCATGACCGGGGTGAGGAGCACCACGCAGATCATCACGACCAGGACGACGAGGAGCGGGTCGAGCGGATCACCGTCGACGTGGGAGCCGAAGTCCGCGGTGCGGTGGGCGCCCTCGCCGATCCGGAGGGCGTCGGAACCGGCGTAGTAGTAGAGCTCCTTGGGGCCGATGAGGCCCGCGTCGCCGATGGTGCCGGTGATGCGGTAGCGGTCGAAGCGCTCCTTGAGGAGCTTGCCGTCCGGGCTGTTCAGCAGGGAGCGCAGGGCGGGCGAGACCACCATCTCGCCGGGCGCGGGCAGCTTGCTCACGCCGGGCGGCAGGACCGGGTGGCCGCCCTCGGCCTGCAGCAGGCGGCCGTTGATCGTGGAGTCGCGGTAGTCGGTGTTCGCGTCGATCACGAGGACCGTGGAGTCGGTGCGGTCGACCTTCTTGCCGCTGAAGACGTCGGCGGCCTGGCGGGCGTCGGCGCGGGCGTCCCGGTTCTGCAGCAGGTCCGGCACGGAGGCCGCGCCGAGCAGCAGGGCCACGCCGAGGCCGACGCCGACCGCGGTGAGGATGGTGCGGATCCAGCCCTCGCGGCCGCCGCCGACCGCGAAGCGCATGCCCATGAGCAGGTCGCGGCCCCAGGCACGGACGCCCTTCGGGGCGGTGTCCTCGATCACCGACGGCGCCGCGGGGCGCGTACGGGTGGCGCTCATACGAGTCGCTCCATGTCACGGGACTTGCCGTCGCGCACGACGATCTCGCGGTCCGAGTAGGCGGCGACGCGGGTCTCGTGCGTGACGAGGACCACGGCCGCGTTGGTCGAGCGGGCGGCGTCCGTGAGGAGCTCCATCACGCGTTCGCCGTTGAGGGAGTCGAGGGCGCCGGTGGGCTCGTCGGCGAAGAGCACGCGCGGGCTCGTGGCGAGCGCGCGGGCGACCGCGACGCGCTGGCCCTGGCCGCCGGAGACCTCGCCGGGCCGCTTGCCGCTCACGTCGTCGACCTCGAGGCGCTCCATCCAGGTCAGCGCGGTCCGCTCGGCGTCCTTGCGCTTCGCGCCGTTGAGGCGCAGCGGCAGTGCCACGTTCTCCACGCAGGTCAACTCCGGCACCAGCTGGCCGAATTGGAAGACGAAGCCGAACTCGCTCCGGCGCAGGGCGCTGAGCTGGGCGTCCGGGAGCCCGGCGAGCTCACGGCCGTTGTACGTGATCGAGCCCTCGTCCGGCCGGACGATCCCGGCGAGGCAGTGCAGCAGCGTCGACTTGCCGGAGCCCGAGGGGCCCATGACGGCGACGACCTCGCCCGGGTGGATGGAGAAGTCGGCGCCGTCGAGCGCGGTCGTCGGACCGTACGCCTTGCGCAGGCCGGTGGCGGCCAGGAGGGAACCTGCGGGGGTCATGCGGAGCGAACCTCCTGGGCGAGCTTGCCGAGGCGCGCGGAGGTGAGTTCCAGCCAGCGCAGGTCGGCTTCGAGATGGAAGAGGGCGTGGTCGCAGATCAGCTGGTCGGCGAGGTCGCCCTTGCGCTTGCGGTCGGTGAGGATCCGCATGAGCCGGAGGTGCTCGGCGCGCTGGGTGTCGAGTATCGCGGTCGCGTCGCGCTCGGTGAGGAGGGCGAGGACCACCTTGGTGTACAGGGTCGACTGGAGGTACGGCTCCGGCTTCTCCGGCGTCGCGAGCCAGCGCTGTACGTCGGTGATGCCGGCCTCGGTGATCGCGTACCGCTTCCGCTCCGGTCCGCCGCCCGCCTCCACTCCGTCGACCTCGACCAGGCCGTTCTTCAGGAGGCGGGACATGGTCGAGTAGACCTGCCCGTAGTGCAGCGGCTTGTCGTGGCCGAACTTGTCGTCGAAGGCGCGCTTGAGGTCATAGCCATGGCGGGGGCCCGATTCGAGCAGGCCGAGGAGAGTGTGACCGATGGACATGGCGACCACTGTACATGGTGTGTATACCCGCGATGTATACCCGCGGTGTAGAGCTCACAGGTTCCGCGACGGGGCAACCTTCCGGGCCTTGCGATCGTCGGTTTCATAGGGGCCGGTACCGGTTCCAGTGGGGCGGGTGCTGATTGTCACGTCCGGAAAAGACCGGATCGGCAGACCTTTGCCCCAAGGTGCGGTGTTAGCTTCATGAGCTGACTTGCCAGGAGCACCAGAAACACCAGGACGACACGGAAGCGGAGCACTCACAGCCATGGGCCGAGCGGAAGACCGACAAGCGCGGCAGCGCGGCGCGCGCCGGGCAGCGCGGGGGCGCTCGTCCGGCGGTGGGGCGGGCACGAGCGGCAGCGGCACCGCCGCGGCCGACAGCAAGAGCAGCACCGGGACGGCGACGGCGAGCCGGAGCGAGGGCGCCCGGAAGCGGGCGGCCAAGCCCAAGAAGACCGGCATACGCCGCTTCTTCACCTGGAAGAAGCTCCTCGGCGCCTTCTTCGGCGTGATCCTGCTCGGCATGCTCAGCTTCGTCGTGCTCTACCTGGTCATCGACATACCCGAGGGCAACGCCGCGGCCCGCAAGCAGAGCAACGTCTACAAGTACAGCAACGGCGAGGTCATAGCCCGCACCGGCGACATCAACCGCGAGGTCGTCGACCTGTCCAAGGTCCCCGAGGACGTCCAGCGGACCTTCGTCGCCGCCGAGAACAAGTCGTTCTACAAGGACAAGGGCGTCGACTTCAAGGGCACCGCCCGCGGCGTCCTCAACACGGTGACCGGCAAGGGCAAGCAGGGCGGCTCGACCATCACCCAGCAGTACGTGAAGAACTACTACCTGGACCAGGACCAGACGGTCACCCGCAAGCTCAAGGAACTGGTCATCTCGCTGAAGGTGGACCGCGAGAAGACCAAGGACGACATCCTCGCCGGTTACATCAACACCAGCTACTACGGCCGCGGCGCCTACGGCATCCAGGCCGCCGCCCAGGCGTACTACAACAAGGACGCCGAGAAGCTGAGCGTGGAGCAGGGCGCCTATCTCGCCGCCCTCCTCCAGGCCCCGAACCAGTACGACTGGGCGCTCGCGTCCGACACCGGCAAGAAGCTCGCCAAGGCCCGCTGGAACTACGTGCTCGACAACATGGTCGAGGAGGGCTGGCTGGACTCCGGCAAGCGCGCGGGCATGAAGTTCCCGACGCCGCACACGCCCAAGCCGCCGAGCGGGGTCAAGGGCCAGACCGGATACCTCATCGAGGAGGCCAAGCGCGAGGTCATGAAGGCCGGCCACCTCTCGGAGAAGCAGTTCGAGGCCGGCGGCTACACGATCACGCTCAACATCGACAAGAAGAAGCAGCAGCAGCTCGAGAAGGCCGTCAACAAGAAGCTCAACGCCAAGCTCGACGACAAGAAGAGCAAGGCCGACGCCCGGGTGCAGGCGGGCGCCGCGTCCGTGGACCCGAAGACCGGCAAGGTCCTCGCGATGTACGGCGGCCGCAACTACATCGGGCACTACACGAACAACGCCACCCGCCGCGACTACCAGGCCGCCTCCACCTTCAAGCCGCTGATCCTCGCGGCCGCCCTGGAGAACGGCTCGACGACCCAGTCCGGCACCCCGATCACGGCGAACACCATCTACGACGGCACCAGCAAGCGCCCCGTCGTCAAGGACGGCAAGAAGGTCGGCTTCGCGCCGCCCAACGAGGACGGCCGCAGCTACGGCCAGGTCAACGTCCAGAAGGCGATGAACAAGTCCATCAACTCCGTCTTCGCGCAGATGGGCGTCGACGTCGGCATGGACAACGTCATGGAGACCGCGGGCAAGCTCGGCATGGACGTCGAGGGACTCCAGGCCGTGCCCGCCCAGACCCTCGGCTCCATGGGCGCGAGCCCGCTGGAGATGGCGGGCGTGTACGCGACGCTCGACAACCACGGCAAGAAGGTCACCCCGTCGATCGTGAAGTCGGTCGAGCACAAGGACCGCCAGATCGACCTGCCGGACCCGATCGGCGAGCAGGTCGTCAAGCGCGGTGTCGCCGACTCGATCACCTCGGTCCTGACCGGCGTGGTCGACGACGGAACCGGCCACGCGGTGCGCGACGACGAGCAGGACGTCGCGGGCAAGACCGGTACCTCGGACGACAACAAGTCGGCCTGGTTCACCGGCTACACGCCGAAGCTCGTCACCTCGGTCGGCCTCTTCGGCGAGGCGCCCAAGGGCGACGGCACATACAAGCAGGGCCAGCAGGTGTCCATGAAGGGCGCCGGCGGACTGCCGCGCGTCGACGGCGGCAGCTTCCCGGCGGAGATCTGGGCGGCGTACACCTTCAACGCGATGGGCTCGCCCAGCGAGTTCGACCTGGACACGGACATGGGCGCCGCCATCGCGCCGACCACCGAGCCGACGACGCAGGCCCCGCAGACCCCGACGACCGAGCCGACGAAGCCGACCCAGAAGCCGACCGAGACGCCGACGAAGCCGACCGAGACGCCGACGACGAAGCCGCCGACGCAGACCCCGACCACGCAGCCGCCGACGCAGGACCCGACGACGGAGCCGCCGACCGACGACCCGACCCAGACGTGGATCCCGGACCCGCCGGACGATCCACGCCGGGGGCCGGGCAAGAACTGAGGCGGAGCGGGAGCGCCGGGCGGCAGCGCCCGGCGCGAACGCTCGGCAGACGGCAGCGCCCGGCGCGAACGCGCGGCAGAGGCGGTCGGGTCCGGCTCAGCTCCGGTTGAGCTCGAACCAGACCACCTTTCCGTTGCTCAGGCGCGTCGCGCCCCAGCGCCGTGCCAGCTTGTTGACCAGGTAGAGCCCGCGCCCGCCCTCGTCGGTGGCGCGGGCCTGGCGCAGCCGGGGCAGCTGGCCGACGTCGTCGCCGACCTCGCAGCGCAGCACATCGGTGCGGAGCAGCCGCAGCGTGATGGGCCGCGACGCGTACCGCACGGCGTTGGTCACGACCTCGCTGACGAGCAGCTCCACCGAGTCCGACAGCTCCTGCAGGTCCCAGCGCTCCAGGGCGCTGCGGGCCAGGCGGCGGGCGCGTGAAGGCGTCGTCTCCTCCGGTTCCAGGAACCAGTACGCGACGTCGCTGGGCGCGATCCCGTCGAAGCGGGCGGCGAGCAGCGCGATGTCGTCGTCCCGGTCGCCCGGGCCGAGCATGTCGAGTACCTCGTCGCAGAGGGCCTCCAGCGGCGGCGGGTGGTCCGGACCCGTCAACTGGGCGGTGGCGGCGAGGCGTTCGCGCAGCTGCTCTATGCCGGTCCATACGTCCCGCAGGCGCGACTCGACCAGTCCGTCGGTGTACAGGAGCAGGGTGGCCCCGGCGGGCGCATCCAGCTCGACGGCCTCGAAGTCCACTCCGCCCACGCCGATGGGGGCGCCCGGCGGCACCCGCAGCACCTCCGCGCGGCCGCCCAGGTGCAGGAGCACGGGCGGCGGATGGCCCGCGTTCGCGATGGTGATGCGATGCGAGACCGGGTCGTAGACCGCGTACAGACAGGTGGCCATCCGGTCGGAGCCCAGCCGCTGGGCCTGCTCGTCCAGGTGGTGCAGGACCTCCTGCGGGGGCAGGTCGAGCCCGGCGAGGGTCTGCGCGGTCGTGCGCAGCTGGCCCATGATCGCCGCCGATGTCATGGAGTGGCCCATGACATCGCCCACGACGAGGGCAACTCGGCTGCCGGGCAAGGGAATCGCGTCGTACCAGTCGCCGCCCACGCGGGCGGTCTCGGCGGCCGGGAGGTAGCGCGAGGCGAGCCGCACGCCGGTGGGCCGGGGCAGCGTCTCGGGGAGCATGGTGCGCTGCAGCTCGTCGGCGATGTACGCCTCGCGCCCGTACAGGACGGCCTTGTCGATGCCGAGGGCGCTGTGCGTGGCGAGCTGGGCGGCGACCAGCAGGTCGTCGCCCTCGAACGCGGGCCGGTCCGGGCGGCGCAGGAACACGGCGGCGCCGATCACCCGCCGCCGGCCGCGCAGCGGCGCCAGGATCGCCCGGCGCGCACCCGGCACGGTCCGCCCCTCGCCGAGGAGTTCGGTCAGGGCGGCACGGGCCGCCGCGGAGTCCGCGAAGACCGGGCGCACCCCGCGCAGCACCTCGGCGAGCGCCCCGCCGAGGTGGACCTCGCACAGCTCGGCGCCCGCGACGATGTCCGCCTGCACGGGCAGCGCGGCCAGGCGGCTGCCTTCGGTGTCCTGCTCCTCGGCGCCCTCCTCGATCATGCGGAGCCGGTCGGTGCGGCGCAGCCGAAGGACCAGCGGGCCCACGGGCCGCTCGTCGCCGACGGGCAGCGGGTCGCGCAGATAGACGAGGATCGCGTCCGAGAACGTCGGCACGGTGGCCCGGCACAGGCCCATCACGATCTCGTCCAGGTCTATGCCGCGGGCGATGCGCCGGGTGGCGGCGCCCACGAAGCGCAGCCGGTCGCCGTCGCGGCGCATGGCCGCGGGGCCCGGGGGCCGCGGCTCGCCGGTGCGTCGCTCCTGGCCGTCCGGGGGCCGGGTCTGTTCGGGTCCTGGCTGCGTGGGCACTCCCTCGGCGACGTCTGGGCGGGTGTGTTCGGCGCCGTTCGACGGGCTGTGCGACGTGCCGTGCGACGTGGCCGCGCCGTCGCCGGCCTGTTCGCCCGCGCGGGCCTGTGGCGGTAAGGCGGCGGCACCGGACGTGGGCGGGGTGGCGTCCGGGGCGCGCAGCATCGCCCCGCGGGGGTCCGCGGGGGCGGGTGGCCGGCCGGCTTTCGCCGTGTGGCCCTCGTGGGGGGTGGCTTGCTCCGTCACGCGTTCAGAATCCGTCCGTCCGGGGCTGCGCGCCGCGCGCGCCGATCAAGCGTTGCACGGGGGGTGCGGGGCGGTCGCCGGAGCCCGCAGGTAACCGGATACCCGGATCGTGTGTCCCGGGAACGGCTCGTCATGCTGGAGGCCGTCGGCGCCGACGCCTTCGGCCTGTCCCGTACGCCCCGGCCTCCCGCGGCCGACGTACGGCTCGTGCACCTCGCTCACGTTCCCGCCACCCCTCGATGACTGTCAGTCAAGCACCGTGCGCTCGCCGCCGGTTGGTGCTCCAGTGCGCTCTTGCGGAGGACGATCCTACGTTTCCCCCGTGGGGGCGCATCAAGGGTCTCATGACGACACGTGCGCGGGCGTACGGTCCCAATCATCCGGCAGCACCGGCACCGACCAGGCCGGATCGGGGCGCCACTGCTGCCAGTTCTGCGAGAACGGCGGCCCCCAGGACCGGATCACGTCAACCGCGGCCCGCCCGGCCGTGCGCACGTGCCGTGCCGTCGCCGGGTCCATCAGCCCGGCCCGCTGCGCCTGTGCGAACTCGTCCTCGTCCCGCCAGTGCCAACTGCGGTCCGGGTGCACGGAGATGTCCAGGAAGTGGTCCTCGGAGTCGACGCCGCCGGACCACCGCACCAGCGGCTCCTCCAAGTTCACGTACCAGTTCTTGAACCGCCAGCCCGGCTCCCAGAACAGCCACACCGACCACGGCTCACCGGGCCGGGCGAGCTTCAGGACGCCGGAGCCGAACCAGTGGTCGCGGCTGACCGAGCGGGGCTTGGTGTAGCGGGTGGCGAGCGGCTCGTGGTGGACGGGGGTACCGACGTCCCCGTTCAGGATGACCGGTTTCACGCACTCGGTGCCCGGGGCCATCCAGACGGCGAGCTGCTCCTCGGTGTCCTGCACGACGGTGACGGGACGACAGATGTGGAACCGGGACCCCGCGTTCTCCCGGTACCGCCACAGAATGTGACTCCCAGGAGCCCACCGCTCGGCGCCGGGCCCGGCCCCCGGTCTGCTTCTCGTCGTCGTCCCGTCGTGGTCTGTCATGCACAGATATTAGGTGGCGCGGGCGGTGTGCGCGCCGACTGTTCAGTTGAAGGGGTTGAAGGCCCGCCAACCTTGGGCCGGCACCCGCCGACCTTGGGCTCGGCGCCCACCACCCTTGAGCTCGGCGCCCACCACCCTTGAGCCCGGCGCCCGCCGACCGCCGCGCGGACCCCTACGGCCGGGTCATCCCCAACACGTCGAGCGCCGCGTCCAGTTGCTCCAGCGTCAGCTCGCCGCGGTCCACGTAGCCGGACTCGAGCACGACCTCCCGGATCGTCTTCCGCTCGGCCAGGGACTGCTTGGCGACCTTGGCCGCCGCCTCGTACCCGATGTACTTGTTCAGGGGCGTGACGACGGAGGGCGAGGACTCCGCGTACTCGCGGGCCCGTTCGCGGTTCGCGGTGATGCCGTCGACCGTGCGGTCGGCGAGCAGCCGGGAGACGTTGGCCAGCAGCCGGATCGACTCCAGGACGTTCTTCGCGATGACCGGGAGCATCACGTTCAGCTCGAAGTTGCCCGCGGCCCCGGCGGTCGCCACCGTCGCGTCGTTGCCGGTGACCTGTGCGGCGACCATGAGGACCGCCTCCGGGATGACCGGGTTCACCTTGCCCGGCATGATCGAGGAGCCGGGCTGGAGGTCGGGCAGGGCGATCTCGGCGAGACCGGTGCGCGGCCCGGACGCCATCCAGCGCAGATCGTTGGCGATCTTCGTCAGGCCCACCGCGATGGTCCGCAGCTGGCCCGAGGTCTCCACGATCCCGTCCCGCGCGCCCTGTGCCTCGAAGTGGTCGCGGGCCTCGGTCAGCGGCAGCCCGGTGGCGCGTGCGACCTCGGCGATGACGGCGGCGGAGAACCCGGGCGGCGTGTTGATGCCGGTCCCGACCGCCGTGCCGCCCAGGGGGAGTTCGGCCAGTCGGGGCAGTGAGGCGCGCAGCCGCTCCACCCCGTGGCGGACCTGCGCTGCGTAGCCGCCGAACTCCTGGCCGAGGGTGACCGGGGTCGCGTCCATCAGGTGCGTGCGGCCGGACTTGACCACGTCCGCGAACTCGGCCGACTTGCGCTCGAGCGCGGCCGCCAGGTGGTCGAGCGCCGGGATCAGGTCGTTCAGGACCGCGCCCGTCGCCGCGATGTGGATCGAGGACGGGAAGACGTCGTTGGACGACTGCGAGGCGTTCACATGGTCGTTGGGGTGCACGTCGCGCCCGCCCGTCTCCCGGCCACCACCCCTCACCGAGGCGCTGCGCGCCCCCGCTCTGTTCAGTCGCTCGGTGGCGAGGGTGGCGAGCACCTCGTTGGTGTTCATGTTGGACGAGGTGCCCGAGCCGGTCTGGAAGACGTCGACCGGGAAGTGCTCGTCCCAGCGGCCCTCGGCGACCTCGGCGGCCGCGTCCGCGATGGCTTCGGCGACGTCCTTGTCGAGCACCCCGAGGCCCGCGTTCACCTTCGCGGCGGCCCCCTTGATCTGCGCGAGCGCCGCGATGTGGGCGCGCTCGATGCGCTGCCCGGAGACGGGGAAGTTCTCCACCGCGCGCTGGGTCTGCGCCCGCCACTTGGCGTGTGCAGGGACCCGCACCTCGCCCATGGAGTCGTGCTCGATCCGGTACGCGTCCCCGGACCCGTCCTGGTGCTTGTCACTCTCGCCGCTGGCCATGCTCCGAACCTACCTCTCCGTTCAACCCCGTTAAAAAGTTGAGCACTTGTCTTGTTCTAGGTATTCCCTTCCGGCCCTACTGGCCAGTAAAAACCGTGGGTAACAGCGGGTAACACCTCACCGGGGAGGCGCGATGAAGCGCACCAGACCGTCCGCATCGACCAGGCTCCGATGTACTTTGGCGGCCGCCACCGCCGTGGCCGCCGTCCTCGGAGGGGTGGCGGCGACCGCCCCCGCCCAGGCCGCGCCCGCACAAGCGGCACCCGTGGCGAGCAAGCCGCTCCCGCCCGACCTGGAGAAGATCCGCGCGGACGAGGCCACCAAGCTCTACGGCGACCCGGCCGAGCGCCCGCTCGCCGACCGCAAGACGGGGCTGATCTCGCTCGGCGACAGCGAGATTTCGGGAGAGGGCGTCGGGACGTATGAGCCCGGCACCAACGGCCCCGACAACTGGTGCCACCGCTCCCCGGACGCCGCCATCCACCGCACCGGCATCCCCGCCGACGTCACCTGCAACGTGGCCTGTTCCGGCGCGCGGACCGTCAACATCCGGATCGGCGGCCAGAAGCAGTACGCGGACGAGCTGGTCCAGTCCGACAACCTCGCCGTCAAGGCCCGCAACACAAAGATCAAGGCGATCCTGCTCGTCATCGGGGCCAATGACGACCTCGAGTTCTCGCCCGTCATGACCGACTGCGTCACCCGCTATCTGCTCGGCCAGGGCGCCTGCGCGGGCACGTACACGGCGGGCTGGCAGGCGCGGGCACCTCGGCCGGGCGGGCGGGTCTGACCTGCGGTCTTGGCGCGCGAACGAGGTACGGGCAGAATTGGCAGCCTCGACGCAAGACCCGGAGGCCCTCGTGACACATCGCGTCACGTACAACGTGATCTTCTCCGAGCAGGCCGCGCGTATCCGCGACAGCCTCCCGGAGGACCGGCAGCAGCTACTCGCGCGCGGTACCGCCGCGCTGGCGCAGGACCCCCGCACCAAGGTGTCGTCGCCCATCTCCGGCGACGAGAACACGAGGTCCATCGCTCTGACGCACTCGCTCGCCCTGGAGTACGTGATCAGCGACGGCCTGCTGATCGTCTTGGCCGTACACGTCGTCGACACGTCGCAGGTTCTCTTCGACGAGGCATAACCCCGTCACCCGTCGTCCCCTGCAACTCGGGTGGTACGACGGCGGCGAGGGCAACCAGGAGTCGCTGCACACCGGGCTGATCCAGGACCGCTGCCTCGACGTGCCGGACGGCTCGTACAAGGAAGGCACCGCCGTCACTCTCTGGAACTGCCACGGCGGCGCCAACCAGCAGTTCGTACGCCAATCGGGGACCCTGCGTCCGGCCGCCGACACCGGCCTCTGCCTGGGGCTCTCCGCGCCCAAGGAGCCGCTGCGGCTCCAGAGGTGCAACGGTTCGGCGAGCCAGCGCTTCGCCTAAGCCTTACGTTCGAAGCATGATCTCAGCACTCTCCGTGGCCGCGGCGGCACTCACCGCCGCGGCCGCGCTCACCCCGGCGAGCGCACACGCCGCCGCTGCCCAGGACGACGAGATACGCGCGTACTGGACCCCCGCGGCCATGGAGGAGGCGGTCGCCGCCTCCTCGGACGACCCTCCGGACACCCCTCCCGACGGCGTCTCCTGGACGTACGGCACCGACTCCGTGCGCAACGTCGGGCGCCTCTTCATGGAGCTCCCCGACGGCAAGAAGGCCACCTGCACGGCCGCCGTCGTGGACGCCGACAACCGCGGTGTCATCGCCACCGCCGGGCACTGTGTGCACCTCAAGGCGGCGGGCGGCGCGATGAAGATGCTGCTGTTCGTGCCCGCGTACGACAAGGGTGCGAAGCCGTACGGGAGTTATGTGGCCAAGGGCGTCAGCATCGACGACGCCTGGCGCGAGCGCGAGGAGCACAAGGCCGACTTCGCCTTCGTCACGCTCGGGCCCGACGAGAAGGGCCGCGCCGTGCAGAACGTGACCGGCGCCCGCGAGGCCGTCTTCGCCCCCGTGCCCGGCGAGAAGACCGCGCTCGGCTACCCCTTCGTGAAGCCGTACGACGGCGAGACCCTGCAGTACTGCTCCGGCCCCACAACTCCCGTGCTGGACGGGCGCCTTGTGGGCGGCGAGCAGCTCAAGCCCTGCCGGATGACCAACGGCGCGAGCGGCGGCCCCTGGTACGCGCGCACCGGCGACGGCAAGGACGTCCAGGTCGGCGTCACCAGCGCGCGCCCCACGGAGCCCGGCTTCGAGGACGTGGCCTGGGGCGCGATGTTCGACGGGACGGCACGCGAACTGCACCGGCGGGCCGGCCAGTTGCGCTGAGCCCGCCGCGCTAGCTCGCGAACACGAAGAGCGTGAACGCGAAGAAGAGCCCGATCAGGACCGGCCAGTACAGCAGCGTCGGGAGCAGGTTGTCCTTCCACTCCAGGGAGCGGAAGTTGGTGTCGGAGCCGATCAGGATCGCGTTGGCGAAGATGCCCATGATCACGATGTACTGGGCGATCGCGAAGTACTCCAGATACGTCAGGGACGTGTCGCCCGCGATCTCCCGGATCTGCGTCTGGTCCACCACCACGACGAGTAGCAGCGAGACGGCGAAGGAGATCGCGGTCCAGGTGGAGAAGCCGAAGCGCGGGTTCTTGGTGTCGTCCTTGGTGTAGACGAAGAGCGCCAGGAACATGATCGCGGCGATGAAGAAGGACTGCAGCAGCTTGCCCGTCAGCGGCCCGGCCCACTTCCGCTCCATCCCGATGTTGAAGTACAGCTCGGGCGCCGACACGAAGGGCTTGTCCCAGTCCGTCACGCCCTGCGTCATCGTGTAGTTGTGCTGCCCGTAGCTCCAGGCCGTGTAGTACGGGGACCAGCCGCTGGTCACGATGTCCTGGTCGAGGCCGATCTCCCCGTACTTCCAGGGCGGGTACGAGGCGAAGTCCGGCACCAGCACGTCATTGGTGAAGGCGGCGTTGGTCCACAGCCGGAGCCAGATGTTCTGCTTGTCCAGCGGGTACTTCTGGTAGTTGAAGCGCTGGCGCAGCGTCAGGTTGAAGTGCCAGCCCTTGAGCCGCTGCCCGGCGGTGTTCGTGGTGTCGTACGCCTCGTCGAGGCTGTAGCCGTCGGGCGCCTCCGGGAAGACGACCCCCATGTCCTTCTCGGGGTAGTCCTTCGGATAGCGCTGCCAGACGTACCCGCTGACCTCGACCTCCTGCGGGTCGGTGAACTTCGCGCCCTGGATGAAGACCCCGGTGGGCACGAGCCGCAGCTTCGCCGTGGGAAAGGTCTTCTTCAGATACGCCTTGCTGTCCCCGTCGTTCATGAGCGGCTGCCCGACGATGGTGTCGGTGACGCGGTCGTGGCTGACGATCTGCCAGACCGCGCCGATGCCGAGCGCGAAGAGCACCGCCGCGACCCCGGAGATGAGCGCGTACCGCTTCCCGGAGAGGCCGGCCTGCCCGAACGGCTTCAGGAGCGCCACGGCGAGAAACAGCACCAGCAGGACGACGCTCGCGAGCAGCGGCGCCCAGCCGGAGCGCTGGGTGTGCCCGGCCGGGGCGCCGTCCGCGCCGAGGTAGCGGACCGCGAAGACGGCGGTCGCCACGGCGGACAGGACGAGCAGAAGCAGGTTCACCCGTGCCAGGAGGCGCGGCCAGTTCCGTTTGTGCTTCCCGTTTCCCGGCTGCCCCTCGGTCATGGCTTGGCGGGCTCGGCCGGGGGTGTGGGCGTGGCCGTGGGGGTGGGTGTCTGGGTGGCCTGCTTGCTCAGGTCGGGAAGCTTGAAGTCGGGCAGCGGGAAGGGCAGGAACGCCTGTGCGAAGCTCAGCCCGAGCCCGAAGAAGATGTCGAAGGCGAGCAGCGCCAGGTGGAACATGGTGAAGGCGGCCTGCGTCATGATCGCCACCACGTCACCCCGGACGCCGGCGTCCTTGAACGCGCGGTTGTCCTGCTTGAGCAGTTCGATGGTCGACCTGATGTCGTAGCCGCGCTCCTTGGCCCGGCTGAGCGAGCCGCCCGGCATGATCGCGAGCAGGTTGTCGAGCCCGCGGTTGGCCTCGGCCACGCTCTCGTCGAGCTTCTTCTCGTCCCGCTCCCCGCCGAGGGCGAGCCCCGCGAGGTCCGCGGTCGACCCGGTGGCCCCGCCGAACTTGCCGATGGTCCGCCAGCTCTGCGCGAGCCGCTCGCGGTCCCGGCGCGGGTCCTCCTGGATGGTGAGGGGCGAGCCGGTCTTGGTCGGCGTGGGCGTGGGCGTGGCGGTGGGAGTGGCCGCGGGCGTGGGCGTCGCGGCGTTCGGCCAGCCCCACGGCTGGGGCGTGGGCGAGGGCAGCGAGGGCAGCGGCGGCAGGCTCGGCGGGGTGGCGCCGGGCGTGGACACCGGCGGCGGTGTCGGGTCCTTCGGCGCGGCGGCCGCGACGGGCACGAGGGCGAGCGCGCCGCACACGGCGACGCTGAGGGCGGCGGTCAGGGCGTGCTTACGGGACATGGCACCACCCTCAGACACGAGATCACCCTCCGCAATCGGAAGACTGCGGAGGGTGATCCATAGGTGTGTCGGTCCCGCGCCACCAGCCCGTCCGGCGATCGAGGACGAGGCCGTTCAGGCCGAACGGGGTCCGGGGCGGAGCCCCGGGTGCGGGACGGGCAGGGGCGGAGGGGCGAAATCCATCACCCCGGCCGCTCCGGCAGGAGCCGGTGCTACGCCAGCCCCGGCCCCCGTACCGGAATGTGCGTGAACGTCGGCTCCGGGGCCGGGTTCTGGAAGAAGTCGTTGCCCTTGTCGTCGACGACGATGAACGCCGGGAAGTCCTCGACCTCGATCTTCCAGACCGCCTCCATGCCGAGCTCCTCGTACTCGACGACCTCGACCTTCTTGATGCAGTCCTGCGCGAGCCGCGCCGCCGGACCCCCGATCGAGCCCAGGTAGAAGCCGCCGTGCGCGTCGCACGCGTCGGTGACCTGCTTGCTCCGGTTGCCCTTGGCGAGCATCACCTTGGAGCCGCCGGCCGCCTGGAACTGCTCCACGTACGAGTCCATGCGCCCGGCCGTCGTCGGCCCGAAGGAACCGGACGCGTAGCCCTCCGGTGTCTTGGCCGGGCCCGCGTAGTACACCGGGTGGTCCTTCAGGTACTGCGGCATCTCCTCGCCCGCGTCCAGGCGCTCCTTGATCTTGGCGTGCGCGATGTCGCGGGCCACGACGAGGGGGCCGGTGAGGGAGAGCCGGGTCTTCACCGGGTGCTGGGTGAGCTCGGCGAGGATGGCGTCCATGGGCTGGTTGAGGTCGATCTTGACGACGTCGCCGGAATCCTCCAGGTGGGAGTCCTCGGTCTCCGGCAGGAACCGCGCCGGGTCCGTCTCCAGCTGCTCCAGGAAGACGCCCTCGGCGGTGATCTTCGCGGTGGCCTGCCGGTCCGCCGAGCAGGACACGGCGATCGCGACCGGCAGCGAGGCGCCGTGCCGCGGCAGCCGCACCACGCGCACGTCGTGGCAGAAGTACTTGCCGCCGAACTGCGCGCCGATCCCGATCTTCTGCGTCAGCTCGAAGACCTTCTTCTCCAGCTCCTCGTCCCGGAAGCCGTGGCCGAGCGCCGAGCCCTCGGAGGGCAGCTCGTCCAGGTAGTGCGCGGAGGCGTACTTCGCGGTCTTCAGGGCGAACTCGGCGGACGTGCCGCCGACGACGATCGCCAGGTGGTACGGCGGGCAGGCCGCCGTGCCGAGCGAGCGGATCTTCTCCTCCAGGAACTTCATCATGGAGGACTCGTTCAGAACGGCCTTCGTCTCCTGGTACAGGAACGACTTGTTGGCCGAGCCGCCGCCCTTCGCCATGAAGAGGAACTTGTAGGCGCCGCCGTCGGTCGCGTACAGCTCGATCTGCGCCGGGAGGTTGGAGCCGGTGTTCTTCTCCTCCCACATGGTGAGCGGGGCCATCTGCGAGTAGCGGAGGTTCAGCTTCGTGTACGCGTCGTAGATGCCGCGCGACAGCGCCTGTTCGTCACCGCCCTCGGTGAGGACGTTCTGGCCGCGCTTGCCCATGACGATCGCGGTGCCGGTGTCCTGGCACATGGGGAGCACGCCCGCGGCCGCGATGTTCGCGTTCTTCAGCAGGTCGAGGGCGACGAACTTGTCGTTGCCGGACGCCTCCGGGTCGTCCACGATGCGCCGCAGCTGCGCCAGGTGCGCGGGGCGCAGGTAGTGCTGGATGTCGTGGATCGCCTCGGCGGCGAGCTTGCGCAGCGCCTCCGGCTCGACCTTGAGGAACGTGCGCCCGTCGGCCTCGAAGGTGGAGACACCCTCGGCGGTCACCAGCCGGTACGGGGTGGTGTCCTCTCCCAGCGGGAGCAGATCGGAGTACGCAAACTCTGGCATTACGGCCATTCCTCACTCGGCAGACAGCGGCGCGGCCTCCATTGGCAGCGCGCCATCCAGCGTAGAGCGCGCGCTCCGCGCCGTTCTTGTGAGGTAAGGCTCACCGCCCCCTAGTCGCGATCTATCGCGAGTGGGTAGGCTGAAGGACGTGGATCTGGACAAGCGCCCTCAGCAAGACACCGCCGAGCCACCCGTGGGTCTGCGCGCGTCGGACGCCGACCGCGACCGGGTGGCCGACATCCTGCGCGAGGCCCTCGCCGAGGGCCGCCTCACCGCGGAGGAGCACGCCGAGCGCATCGACGGCGTCTACCGCGCCAAGACCCAGGGCGAACTGACGCCGCTGATCAGGGACTTGCCGGGTGCGCACCAGGCCACGCGCAGGCCCGCCCCGGCCTACGAGCCCGCCCCCGTCCGCCCCGCGGAGGGCTCCATGCCCCCCGTCGCCGACGAGAATGTGGTGGCGGTCCTCAGCGCCGCCTCCCGCAGGGGTCACTGGCGCGTGAGCCGCAGGACACACGCGTACGCGATCTTCGGAAACGTCGAACTCGACCTGAGCGAGGCGATCTTCGAGCACCGCCAGGTCGTCATCAAGGCGGTCGCCCTCTTCGGCTCGATCGAGGTCCGCGTCCCGCAGAACGTGTCGCTGCGGGGCAACGGCGGCGGCGTGCTCGGCACCTTCGAGGTCGACACCCTCGACTCCGCCGAGCGCGACGCGCCGGTGGTGTACGTGGACGGGCTCGCGCTCTTCGGCTCCGTCGAGGCGAAGCCCCGGCGCGGCAAGCTGATCCGCGATCTCCACGCCAAGCTCCGCAAGCACCTGGGGAGTTGAGCGCGCGGCGGGGCGCACGCCCCGGCGCACTCCCGGTGGCCGGAATTCGATCGGCGATTACCGGCCGGATTACTGGACTGAGAACTTCCGTACATCGGAACTCAGTGCATAGGCGCGCATACAGCGGGTAGAGCTTGCTGCATCGTCTCTCGCTCGCGAAGCCGTCGTCAGGAGTAGACCGTGCTGCAACCGTCGCACCAGTCCCTGCAGGTCGCCGCCGTTCCGGCGCAGCGTGGGCCGGTGATGCCAGTGAGTGATCGGGACCAGGATTCCCCCTGGCACACCGAGGCCGTGTGCCGCCGGGACGAGGCAGGGCTCTTCTTCGCTCCGTCCAAGGAGCCGACCGCCGCGCGCCTCTCCCGTGAGGAGGCCGCGAAGCGCGTCTGCGCCCGCTGTCCCGTCCTCGTCGAGTGCCGGGAGCACGCCCTGCTCCAGCCCGAGCCGTACGGGGTGTGGGGCGGCCTCACCGCCGCCGAGCGCCGCGTCGTGCTCGCCCGCAGGCGCCGGCGCGAGATGGAGCTGCAGAAGGCGGCCCGCCCGGCGACCCACGCGGCCGCCGGCTGATCACGCGCATCCGCACGACAAAGGGGGCGTCCCCCCGCACGGGGCGCCCCCTTCGTCGTGCTCGGCTCCGCTCGGTGCCCGCCGCGCTACTTCGCGCGGTCGAAGTCGATCGCGCTGTACGCGCGCAGCTTCGACAGCTTGTGGGTGGAGTCGATCTGGCGGATGGTGCCCGACTTGGAGCGCATCACCAGGGACTCGGTGGTCGCGGTCTCCGCGCCGTAGCGCGCACCGCGCAGCAGCTCGCCGTCGGTGATGCCGGTGGCGACGAAGAAGACGTTCTCGCCCGAGACCAGGTCGCCGGTGGTCAGCGTCCGGTCCAGGTCGTGCCCGGCGTCGATCGCGCGCTGCTTCTCGGCGTCGTCCTTGGGCCACAGCTTGCCCTGGATGGTGCCGCCCAGGCACTTGATGGCACAGGCCGAGATGATGCCCTCGGGGGTGCCGCCGATGCCCATCAGCAGGTCCACGCCGGTGCCCTCGCGCACCGCCATGATCGAGCCCGCGACGTCGCCGTCGGAGATGAACTGGATGCGGGCGCCGGTCTCGCGGATCTCCTTGACGATGCCCTCGTGCCGGGGGCGGTCCAGGATCATCACGGTGACGTCCTCGGGGGCGGACTTCTTGGCCTTGGCGACCCGGCGGATGTTCACCGACACCGGGGCGTTGATGTCCACGAAGTCGGCGGCCTCGGGGCCGGTGACCAGCTTGTCCATGTAGAAGACCGCGGACGGGTCGAACATGGTGCCCCGGTCGGCGGCGGCCAGCACGGCGATCGCGTTGGGCATGCCCTTGGCGGTCAGGGTGGTGCCGTCGATCGGGTCGACGGCGATGTCCACCTCGGCGCCGGTGCCGTCGCCGATGCGCTCACCGTTGAAGAGCATCGGTGCCTCGTCCTTCTCGCCCTCACCGATGACGACGACGCCGTTCATCGAGACGGTCGAGACGAGGGTGCGCATGGCCCTGACGGCGGCGCCGTCGGCGCCGATCTTGTCGCCGCGGCCGACCCAGCGGCCCGCGGCCATCGCGGCCGCCTCGGTGACCCGCACCAGCTCCAGGGCGAGGTTGCGGTCGGGTGCCTCGGGGGACACCTCGAGTTCGGACGGAAGATGATGGTGCTCGGTCATCGGAGCGCACCTTTCTCTGATACGACCAATAGGCCGCGCCCGCAGGGCGTCCGTTAGGGCGGTGGCGGGTGACGGGTGGGCGGCCGGTGAGGGTATGGGGCTGACTCTATCGCCAGCCTTACAAAATGAGCAGTGGGCCCCACGCATGAGCAGGCCCGGCACCTGGGGTAAGGGAAGCACGGGCCACCTGCGACGATGGGTGCGTGGCAGGAAGACAAGGCAAGCAGACCGTACGGAACATGCTCTGGTCGCTGGCGGTGATCGGCATCGTCGCGGGAGTCATCTACGTGTTCGTTCCGCACGACGACTCCAAGAGCCCGGTCGAGCGCAAGGACTACCGCGTCGAGCTGGTCGGCGCCCGGCGGGTCGCGCCGTACCCGGTGCTCGCGCCGAAGGGGCTGTCCAAGGACTGGATGGCGACGTCGGTGCGGTACAAGGACGAGGAGCACCACAGCTGGCACCTGGGCTTTCTCGACCCGGAGCGCGAGTACGTGGTGATCAAGCAGTCCACCGGCAAGCCCGCCGAGTTCATCGACCAGGCCACGCAGGGCGCGCGCAAGACGTCGGCCACCGAGGAGATCGACGGCAAGACGTGGCAGCGCTACCAGGGCTCCACGTACGACGCGCTGGTGCGCCAGGACAAGGGCGCGACGACGGTGATCGCGGGGACGGCGTCGTTCGCTCAGCTGACCAAGATGGTGGAGTCGCTGAAGTCGTCCTGAGTCCGCACCCGGACCACGACTTCGGCGACTTGCCGCAACCACTTCCACGACTTGCCGCATACGCAGAGGGGCCCCGGCGATGGCCGGGGCCCCTCTGCGTGTCCACGGCCGGTGTGCGGCCGGGTGACTCAGACCGTCGTGATGACCTGGTCGATGTCGAGGCGCGGGGAGCGCGGGAACCAGGCGTCCTCGCCCGGCTTGCCGATGTTGATGACCATCAGCGGGGTGTGGTCGTCGTCCAGGAACTCCTTCTGGACGCCCGCGAAGTCGAAGCCCGTCATCGGGCCCGCGGCCAGACCGGCGGCGCGGACGCCGACGATGAAGTAGGCGGCCTGCAGCGCGGCGTTCAGCTGCGCGGCGCCCTCGCGGGCCGGACGCTCGGAGAAGAAGGCGTCCTTGGCCTGCGGGAAGTGCGGGAAGAGCGCCGGGAGCTCCTCGTGGAACTCGTTGTCCGCGGAGAGGATCGCGACCAGCGGGGCCTTCGCGGTCTTCGGCTGGTTGCCCTCGGCCATGTGCTTCACCAGGCGCTCGCGGGCCTCGGGGGAGCGGACCAGCGTGATGCGCAGCGGCGACTGGTTGAAGGCGGTGGGGCCGAACTTGATCAGGTCGTAGATCGCCTGGACCTGCTCCTCGGTGACCGGCTCGTCGGTGAAGGTGTTGGCGGTGCGGGCCTCCCGGAAGAGCAGGTCCTGGGCGGCGGGGTCAAGAACGAGGGACATATCAACCTTCTGCGAACGAACGAACGGGTCGGGTCCCGGCCGGAACCGATACATCCGGTTCAGCCGGTACGTCCGACACTACGCCGCCACGGTTTAACTTTCAACCAAAGCCGGGTCCGGGTGATCGACCTCACTAACCCCGGCGCCCTGGCGGTCATTCCCGCTCCGCTCCGGCCTCTGTCTCAGTCCTCGTCGTCGTCCCCGTCCCCGTCCTCGCCCTGCTCGGCGAGGGCCGCGTCGAGGCGGGCGCGGGCGCCGTCCAGCCAGCGGCGGCAGACCTTGGCCAGCTCCTCGCCACGCTCCCAGAGCGCGAGGGACTCCTCCAGGGTCGTTCCGCCCGCCTCCATGCGCCGAACGACCTCGATCAGCTCGTCCCGCGCCTGCTCGTAGCCGAGCGCCGCGGCGCTCTCTTCGGTCTTGCTCGTCATGCGTCCGTCCTCACCCTTCGGATCCTTCTCAGCTTTCCGTCACTCGTACGGTGAACTCGCCCTCGGCGACGCGGGCCCTCAACTCCTCGTCGGCGCCCACCTCTTCGGGGTCGCGGACCACCGCGCCGTCGGGCTTCTGCAGCACCGCGTACCCCCGCTGGAGCGTGGCGGCGGGGGAGAGGGCGACCACGCGCGCGTGCGTGTGCGTCAGCTCGGAGGAGGCGCGGTCCAGGAGGTGGCCGAGGGTGCGGCGACCGCGGTCGACGAGCGCCTGGACCTGCTCCTCCCGCTCCTCGACCATCCGGTACGGGTCCTCTATCGAGGGGCGGGCGAGGGCGTGCGCGAGGCCGCGCTCCTCCCGGTCGAGGAACGCCTCCACGCTGCGCCGGGCCCGGTCCCGCAGCCAGCGCACCCGCTCGTACTCCTCGCCGACGTCCGGCACGACCTTCTTGGCGGCGTCGGTCGGGGTGGAGGCGCGCAGGTCGGCGACGTAGTCGAGCAGGGGGTTGTCCGGCTCGTGGCCGATGGCGGAGACGACCGGGGTGCGGCAGGAGGCCACCGCCCGTACGAGCTGCTCGTCCGAGAACGGCAGCAGGTCCTCGACGCTGCCGCCACCGCGCGCCACGACGATCACGTCGACCTCTTCGACGGCGTCCAGGTCCTTCACCGCCTGCACGACCTGCGCCACCGCGTGCACGCCCTGGACCGGGACGTTGCGCACCTCGAAGCGGACGGCGGGCCAGCGGTGGCGGGCGTTCTCCAGGACGTCGCGCTCGGCGGCCGACGCGCGCCCGCACACCAGCCCGATGAGCTGGGGCAGGAACGGCAGCGGCTTCTTGCGCTCCGGGGCGAAGAGGCCCTCGGCGGCGAGGGACTTCTTCAACTGCTCAAGGCGCGCGAGCAGTTCACCCACACCCACCGGCCTTATCTCGGCGGCGCGCAGCGAGAGCTGGCCGCGCGGGGCGTACCACTCGGGCTTGGCGTGGACGACGACGCGGGCGCCCTCGGAGACGACGTCCGCGACGGCGTCGAAGACCTGGCGGTAGCAGGTGACGCTCACGGAGATGTCGTGCGAGGGGTCCCGGAGCGTGAGGAAGACGACGCCGGCGCCGGGCCTGCGGGACAGCTGCGTGATCTGCCCCTCGACCCAGACCGCACCGAGCCGGTCGATCCACCCGCCGATGAGCCGCGACACCTCACCCACGGGGAGGGGGGCGTCGGCGGACGTGTTGAGAGCCATGCGCCGAGCGTAGTGGGCGCGTCTGACAGTTCTTCCTTCCCCGAACGGCGGCTCCGTGGCCGAGGCCGAGCACACTCAGCCCGTCCGGCGATCGAGGACGAGCCGCGTCAGCGGCGATACGGGTGCCCCAGGGCCGACGGAGTCGGCGGATTCGGGAAGGGGCGGGATCGGGGAAAGGAAATCGCTCTAACCCGCACCGGCCCCCACACCGCCACCCGCACCCGTCCCCACACCCCGCCCCCGCTGAACGAACAGCACCACAAGCCCCACGGCCAGCCACACCACCCCCACCACCTGCGCGGAGCGCGACGCCTCCCAGATGACCGCCACCACGATCGCGGCACCCAGCACGGGCACGAGGACATGGCGCCACCAGCTGAACGCCCCGTCCCCCGACGCCCGCCGCACCGCGAACCACCCCACCACGCTCGCGTGCAGCAGCAGGAACGCCGTCAGCGCCCCGATGTCGACCACCGACACCAGGTGGTCCATCCCGTCGTCCCGCCGCGCGGCCCACACCGCCGCCACCAGCGTGATCACCGCGGCCAGCAGCAGCGCCACCCGCGGCACCCCCGAATCCGTGCGGGACAGCGCCTTCGGGAGCCGCCGGTCGCGGGCCATCGCGAACAGCAGCCGCCCCGCCGCCGCCTGCCCGGCCAGCGCCGCGAACGCCGCCCCGATCGCCTTGCTGACCGCCACCAGGTCGTGCAGCCACCCGCCGACCGACGCGTCCACGGCGTCGTAGAAGGCGGACCCCTGTCTGCCCGGCTCGGCCGCCAGCTCCGCCGACGAGACCGGCTCAAGGAGCGCCACCAGATACGTCTGCGCCACGAACAGCACACCGGTCAGCGCCAGACAGAACAGCACCGCCCGCGCCACCTTCGCCGAGCCTCCCGTGACCTCCTCCGCGAACGAGGCGATCGCGTCGAAGCCCAGGTAGGAGAGGACCGCCACCGACACCGCCCCCACGACCGCCGACAGCGCGAACGCGCCCTGCGAGCCGTCCCCGGAGAGCGGCGACAGCCACCCCCGCTCCGCCCCGTCCCGCACCAGCACCACCACCGCCGAGACCACGAAGACCAGCAGCACCACGATCTCCATCGCGAGCACAAGGAAGCCGACGCGCGCCGCAGTCCGCACCCCCCACAGGTTCAGGACCGTCGTGACCAGCACCGCGAGCGCCGTCCACACCCAGCGCGACACCGACGGGACCAGCGAGTTCATGGCGATCCCGGAGAAGAGGTACGCGACCGCCGGGATCAGCAAGTAGTCCAGCATCGCCATCCACCCGGCGATGAACCCCGGGCCGTTGCCGAGCCCCGCGCGCGCGTAGGCGAAGACCGAGCCCGCCTGGGGGACGACCCGCACCATCTGCGCGTAACTGAAAGCGGTGAACGCCATCGCGACCGTCGCGATGAGGTAGACGAGCGCGACGGCGCCGTGCGACTTGGCGTCGAGCGTCCCGAAGACGCCGACCGGCGCCATGGGGGCGATGAAGAGCAGCCCGTAGACCACCAGGTCCCGGAAGCCGAGACTGCGGCGCAGCCCCTCGCCCTCGGCGGCGGGGGGCGCAGGAGAAGGGACCGACTGACCGGACATCGTGCCTCCGTAGCGATACGCAGGCTCCCAGTCTCTCCAAGAAGCCGATCTTTGACGCGCTGGGTGCGGCCTTACGATGGGAACCATGACTGCAACTCCCGGCCCGTCACCCACCACCACCCCCGATGGAGGCGCTTCGCGCCGCCGTGACAACCGCCGTGTCCTGCTCGCCGCTCCCCGTGGCTACTGCGCGGGTGTGGACCGTGCCGTGATCGCCGTCGAGAAGGCCCTGGAGCAGTACGGGTCGCCGATCTACGTCCGCCACGAGATCGTCCACAACAAGTACGTCGTACAGACCCTGGAGCGGAAGGGCGCGATCTTCGTCGAGCAGACCGACGAGGTCCCCGAGGGATCCATCGTCATGTTCTCGGCGCACGGCGTCGCGCCGACCGTCCACGCGGAGGCCGCCGAGCGCAACCTCGCGACCATCGACGCCACCTGCCCGCTGGTCACCAAGGTCCACAAGGAAGCCGTCCGGTACGCCAAGGACGACTTCGACATCCTCCTGATCGGGCACGAGGGCCACGAGGAAGTCATCGGTACGTCCGGTGAGGCGCCCGACCACATCACGCTGGTCGACGGCCCGGACGACGTCGCGAACGTCGAGGTCCGCGACCCCGACAAGGTCGTCTGGCTCTCCCAGACCACGCTCTCCGTCGACGAGACGATGGAGACGGTCGACGCCCTCAAGGGCAAGTTCCCGAATCTCCTCTCGCCGCCTAGCGACGACATCTGCTACGCCACGCAGAACCGCCAGACCGCGGTGAAGAAGCTCGCCGAGGACGCCGAGCTGGTCATCGTCGTCGGCTCCAAGAACTCCTCGAACTCCATCCGCATGGTCGAGGTCGCCCTGGACGCGGGCGCCGCCGCCTCGCACCTGGTCGACAACGCCGGCGAGATCGACGAGGCATGGCTGGAGGGCGTCACCACGGTCGGCCTGACCTCGGGCGCCTCCGTCCCCGACGTCCTGGTCGACGGCGTCATCGAGTGGCTGGCCGAGCGCGGCTACGGCGACGTGGAGACGGTCAAGACGGCCGAGGAGTCCATCACCTTCTCGCTGCCGAAGGAGCTCCGCCGCGACCTGCGCGCCGAGGCCGCCGCCCTCGTGGAGCCCGCCACCGAGAAGTGAGGCTCTTGGAGAGCCCCGCCGTCCGACAAGTGGCGGCGGGGCTCCCGTCGTACGGTGGGCCTCATGCAGATCTTCGGTGTGGACATCGGCGGATCCGGAATCAAGGGCGCTCCCGTTGACCTGGACCGCGGAGACCTGGCGCAGGAGCGGCACAAGGTCCTGACCCCGCAGCCGGCGACGCCCGAGGGCGTGGCCGACCGGGTGCGGGAGGTCGTCGGGCACTTCGACTGGACCGGCCCGGTCGGGGTCACGTTCCCCGGAGTGATCACGAACGGGACGGCGCGCACCGCGGCCAACGTCGACAAGAGCTGGATCGGCACGGACATCAGGAGCCTGCTCGCCGACCGCCTCGGCGGGCCGTCGCAGTGCCCCGTCACGGTCCTGAACGACGCGGACGCCGCGGGCGTCGCCGAGATGCATTTCGGCGCGGGCCGCGACCGCACCGGCACCGTCATCCTGCTGACCTTCGGCACGGGCATCGGCAGCGCCGTCTTCACCGGCGGCCGCCTGGTCCCCAACACGGAGCTCGGCCACCTGGAGCTGAACGGCCACGACGCGGAGAAGAAGGCGTCCTCCAAGGCGCGCGAGGACGAGGACCTGAGCTGGGAGCACTGGGCGCGGCGCGTCCAGAAGTACCTGGCGCACGTGGAGATGCTGTTCTCGCCGGAGCTGTTCATCATCGGCGGCGGCGTGAGCCGCAAGGCCCACAAGTTCCTGCCCCTGATCGAGGGCATCCGGGCCGAGCTGGTCCCCGCCGAGCTGCAGAACAACGCGGGGATCGTGGGCGCGGCGATGGCCGCGGCGGGCAGGGCGTGACGCAGGACGTGACCGGTGAAAGGACGCCTGCTAAGAGGCGGGCACGCGACGGCGGGCCTTGTTCGCCTTGCTCACCGGCCGGGGCGCGGCCTTGGCCCGGCGCCGCTGCCCCATGAGCCGGATCTTGCGTACGGTCACGATGAGCCCGGCGACGAGCGTCCCGCCGTAGAGCCAGCCCGCGTGCAGCGCGAGCGCGGTGACGAGCCCCATGAACTGGCCGCCGAGGCCGCCCTCCCCGCCGGAGATCGGCAGGATCCCGGCGGCGAAGGCGATCGGCACCCCGACCGGCGCCGTCACCAGGTCCACGGGCCGCACCCACAGCGCGGTGAGCGCGCTGACGGGCAGGAAGAGGAACCCGTAGGCGACGAGGGATGCCGCGCCGCCGAACAGGACCCGCAGCAGACAGGCGAGCAGGAACATCGCGGCCCCGCAGAACAGGCCGCTGCCGAGGCCGGTCAGGCGCGGGTTGGGCATCCGCCGCAGCGTCCGGTAGAGCGGCAGCTGCCGCGCCTGGCGCACCTTCCGGAAGAGCGGGCTGCGGCGCAGGGCGAGGACGAACGGCGGGACGGGACGGCGGCTGCGCGCCGCGGCCCGGTAGACCGTGGCGGACTCGGCGGCCCTGCCCTGCTGCGGGGGCAGCGGCGGGGTCCGCCGCGGGCGGGCCTGGGAGGGGGGACGCGTCCTGTGTTGCTCCACCGGACCAACCTAGGTCGGGCCCCGCGCGGAATCCGGCGCGAGACACGCGCTTTGGCCGACCTTGGCCAAGCGTTCGATACGTCGCCGGGGCGGGGGCGGCAACGCCGTAGACTGGTGGACTGTCCGCCCGACCTTGGTGGACTGTCCTCCTCACCACGTACGGGAAGTCGCAACGTGTCGCTCACGATCGGAATCGTCGGTCTGCCCAACGTCGGCAAGTCGACCCTGTTCAACGCCCTGACCAAGAACGACGTCCTTGCGGCCAACTACCCGTTCGCGACGATCGAGCCGAACGTGGGCGTGGTGGGCGTCCCCGACACCCGCCTCACGAAGCTGGCGGAGATCTTCAGCTCCCAGAAGACCCTCCCCGCCACGGTCGACTTCGTCGACATCGCGGGCATCGTGCGCGGCGCGAGCGAGGGCGAGGGCCTGGGCAACAAGTTCCTCGCGAACATCCGCGAGTCGGACGCGATCTGCCAGGTCATCCGCGCCTTCGCCGACGAGAACGTCGTGCACGTGGACGGCAAGGTCTCGCCCAAGGACGACATCGAGACGATCAACACCGAGCTGATCCTCGCGGACCTCCAGACGATCGAGAAGGTCCTGCCGCGCCTCCAGAAGGAGTCGCGCATCAAGAAGGACATCGCCCCGAAGGTGAAGGCGGTCGAGGCGGCCAAGGAGATCCTGGAGAAGGGCGACACGCTCTTCTCGCAGGGCATCGTCCAGGGCTCCGGCAACGAGGAGCTCCTGCACGACCTGCACCTCCTCACCACCAAGCCCTTCCTCTACGTCTTCAACGTCGACGAGGACGAGCTGACGGACGACGACTTCAAGGCCGAGCAGCGCGCCCTCGTCGCCCCCGCCGAGGCGATCTTCCTCAACGCCAAGCTGGAGGCGGACCTCGCCGAGCTCGACGACGAGGAGGCCCTCGAACTCCTCCAGTCCGTCGGCCAGGACGAGCCCGGCCTCGCCACGCTCGCCCGCGTCGGCTTCAACACCCTCGGCCTGCAGACGTACCTCACGGCGGGCCCCAAGGAGTCCCGCGCCTGGACCATCAAGAAGGGCGCGACGGCCCCCGAGGCGGCCGGTGTCATCCACACCGACTTCCAGAAGGGCTTCATCAAGGCCGAGGTCATCTCCTTCGACGACCTGGTCGAGACGGGCTCGGTCGCCGAGGCGCGGTCCGCGGGCAAGGCGCGCATGGAGGGCAAGGACTATGTGATGCAGGACGGGGATGTGGTGGAGTTCCGCTTCAATGTGTAGTGGCTGACGTATCACCACGTCACTGATCTGGCAAACATGCAGGTCAGAGAGGGTCCGGCTCTTCGGGGTCGGGCCCTTGGTTTGTTCCGGTGCTGGGCTGGCTGACCCCTCGTCACCTGTCGTCATCCCTGGTCATCCGTACCGTGCTGGGATTGTGCCGGGATGGGATGAGGATGCCCGTGCTGGGATTTGTGCGAGCCGGGCGCTGGCCGAGTGTGACGGTATTGCGGACGTGGCGCTTTTCCTACTCGTTTGACACACTTGAGGTTTGGGCGAGACGTCGTACAGCATTGGGGAAGGGCCGGCGACGCGGGTGAGCCTGTCGCTGCCGGAGGGGACCGCGGAGGCGATCCGGGCGCGGGTGGGCAAGAGGGAGTTCTCCGCGTTCATCGCCGCGGCGGTCGAGCGTGAGCTGCGCGGCGAGGTGCTGGACGAGTATCTGGCGGACTACGAGAACCGCAACGGACCGGTCTCCGAGCAGGCCCAGCAGCGGGCACGGCAGGTCTTCGACGAGGTGTTCGCCGAGGAGGGCGAGTGGCCCGCCGCAGGCTGAGTCACGAGGGGACGCTGGTCCTCGACAGTGAGGGAGTCTCGAAGCTTCTCGCTGACGACGAGCAGGTGGTGGCTCTGATCGCTGAGGCCCGCTCGCGCGGCATGGAGGTCGTGATCAGTGCGCTCACCATCATTGAGGCTGTCCACGCGCATACGAACAAGTCTCGCCTGAACTGGGTGCTCTCCGGGCTGCGAGTAGTTCCGGAGGGCGACGAGGAGGCGAGGGCGGCCTCGAAGTTGCTGATGAATGCAGGCTTGCACGGGCACAAGTACGCGATCGACGCGGCGGTCGCCGAGGCCGCGCTGCGACAGCACCGCCCTGTGGTTATGTTGACCTCCGATATCGACGACATGGTCAAGCTCTGTGGCGATCGGGTCCGGCTCGTGGAGGTGTGATTCCCCTGGGGCGAGGCCCCGCCCATGTGTCCGGCGAACTGTGAGGCACCGCAGGGTAGTTGGATGCTGTCACCTTTGGGGTGTCGTTCCGCAGACTGATCCAGTGGCGTGGGCTCTCCGATGGTGCGATACCGCGGGCGTCAGGGGCGCGGCGAGCGTCGCGTCGGCGCGCTGCCCGGCCCAGGCCCACCATCGGATGTCTCCACCGGGGCGGCGAGCGCATGTCGTTGCTGACGGCCAGGTACACGGAAGGCCGCGTGATGAAGCGATCACTTGTGCCGCGCACGGTAGACCTCAGCGTGCAGCGCATCACACGGACGTGAAGGTCGAGGACCCGGTAGCCAGAGCACGGAGCTTCCCGCGGGTTTCGGGATCGGTCGAGTACACCACCGTGCCGATCATCCCTCGCGTCAGCAGGACCTTGTACGTATTGCGAATCAGCCGGTCGACATCCGCGTCCGGGGTGGACTTCTTGAAGACCGGATCCTTGGACGCTGAACGGTCGATGATCCAGCGGTCGCCGCGCCACACCAGGTCGGGGCCGATGATGACGCCGCTCCAGTCGTACTCGAAGCCTTGGGCTGTGTACACACAGCCCACTTGTCCGAAGCCGGCAGGATCGGTCGCCCACAACGCGGCCGGAGGCGCGCCGGCGACCGATCGGTCGCCGAAGACGTTCCAGGGCCGTTCCCACCCTTCTACGACGACGTCTGCGGGAAGCGCCTGCCCGGGTGGCACCTTCTTCGTCCACTTCCAGCAATAGCCCGCGGACATGCGCGCGCTGTACCCCTGGGAGCGGCGGTCGTCGAGGAACGCTTCCATTTCCTGTGGGCTGTCCGCGACCGTGAGCTGCATCTTGTCGTCGGGTTCCCACACCACCGGGCCGCCTGCTGCAAGGCCCAATAGCCTTACCACCCAGCGCAGGTACGCATCGCTCCCACCACACCGGAACTGGCTGTCCAGCGGTACCACCCGACACTGGAGGCCCTTCTTCGCTGCGGCTTCCTTGATTTCCACGACCGTGCCCATCTCGCCGGGCCGTACGACCTGATGCTCGTCGAGCAGAAAGACCGGGACGCGGGCCGCGTCGATGAGTTCCTCGATCTGGGCCTTGCCGGTACGGTTCGACGCTGGTGTATAGCGGTTGGCCGATGTCTCCCGGATGCGGTGGGCTTCGTCGCAGATCAGGACGTCGAGACTGTTGCGGTCCGCGGTCATGAAGCTGTTGAAGTACTTGAAGAGGTCCTTCACCTCACGCTTCCGGGCGCCCGCCACCTTCCTTATGGTGGTCGTGAACGAGCTGGAACCCGTCGCGTGCAGGGCGGTGGTGCCCTGCCGGTACAGCTCGCCGAGGAGTGACAGGGCGATGACGCTCTTTCCGGTGCCGGGTCCTCCGGTGACGATCACGATCTCCTTGTGATCGGATTGCTTGGCCCGGCGTACGGCGTTCAGGACAGTGCGGTACGCAACCTGCTGTTCGTCCAGCAACACGAACTGCTCACGTTCTCGGACCTCTTGGGCAGCCACTGCCATGAGCTGCTTGGACGGGCCGATCTTCCCGTTGACCAGTTCGTCCGCGGCCGCGGCGCCGGATTCCGGCCCCAGCTTCGTGCGCAGATAGTCGATGAACTCGCCGCGTCGCGCCCCGATGAAGAGCTGACCGTACTGATTCTGCACGGCCTCGAAGAGCCCGTTGACGCCGAACTCGGTGGCGTTGTGCAGGAATGCCGCGCCGTTGACGCGCTCCGGATGTTCAGCGAGTGCTCCGTTGAAGGAGACGAGGTACTCGCAATAGCCGCGGACCTGGTCAACTGGATTGAGTACAGCCCGTGCATAGGAGTCGATGCGGCACAACGACGGATCGTCGTCGTCGGGTTCCGCGCTGCTCCATTGTTTCAACTCCACGACGACGTAACTCGGGAGCCCGGTATCGGGGTGCACGCCGGCCAGGACCGCGTCGGCTCGCTTGCTGTTCAACGGCAGTCCGTATTCCAGGAGAACCTCCACCTGTCCGAGACCGGCGTCGTTGAGCGCACTCGCGAGTACGGGAATGCTTCGCTCCCACGAGCGCACCTCGGACGGACCGGGCTTATGGCCGTGAAAGTGCACGAACTGCTCCGTCAGGCGGAAAAATAGGGCACCGGAATGGCACTCGGCAGCGACCGCTGCGGCAGAGTCACGGAACAGCAAGACAGGCCCCCAGACAGCACGAAGAAACTCGTGCGGGTAGGGGCATTTCCTTTATGACTCCGCCAGGCGGAGCGGAAGCCCGGCGGGCCGCAGCTATGTAGGGATCAAGATTACCCGTGCCGTCTGCGGTAGGCCGGTGGCAGCTGTGATCCTTCGGCAGTGAGCTTCGGCTGGGCGCCGTCGTAGTGCTGCATGCCGATAGCGCCTGGGATGAGCCTGCGCAGTTCGTTGTGGGTCGCGGGGTCGACCGCGTAGACAACGGTGCCGACGACGCCTCGGGTGAGGAGCACGTGGTAGGCGTTGAGAACGCACCGGGTGACGATCGCATCGTCGATCGGACCGCGGAAGGCCGGATCGCACGAAGCGCTCCGGTCCACCTTGAACTGGCCGTCGCGGAAGAGCAGATCGGGTCCGATGATGACGCCGTTCCAGTCGTACTCGAAGGTCTGTGCCGTGTAGACGCAGCCGATCTGTTCGACACCTCGGCGATCGGTCGACCACAGGTCCGACCGTGGTGCGTCAGGGACGCTGTGCTCTGGCTTCACGTTCCAAGGCCGGCGCCAGTCCCTGATGTGTACGTCGTCGACCAGCTGTTCGCCGTCCGGGTTGCTCCACGGCCAGCAGAAGCCTGCGGTGATGCGGGCTGTGGCCCCTTCGAGGTGGCGTTCCCGGATGAACTGCTCCATCTGCTCGGGCGAGTCGGCCACTACCAGAGTCATCCTCCCGTCCGGTCGCCAGGCGACCGGATCGGAGGCGTCAAGGCCCAACAACTGCTGGACCCAACGCTGGTACCGCTTGCTACCGCCTGCTCGGAACGTGCCCTCCAGATCGGTCACTTCGACATCGCAGCCCAGGCCCTCTGCCAGCTCTTTGAGATAGGTGGCAGTGCCCACCTCGTCCGGGCGAATTGACTGATGGTCGTCGAGCAGAAAGATTGGCACTTTGGCGGCATTTATCACCTCGGTCGCCTGGGGCCTGTCGTCGTCCCGCAGCTCTTTCGGAGTCCAGCGGTATGTCGAGCTGCGCCGCATGCGGTGGGCCTCGTCGCAGATGAGGACATCGATGCTGTTCGATGGGGTCTCACTGAAGCTGTTGAAGTAGCGGTACAACTTGACGGCTGCGCGCCGCTTGTCCGCTGTCTGCCCTCTGCGAGCCGTACCGAGCATGATCTCGCGCAGAGTCTCCGTGTAGGCGTGAGAGCCACTTGCCAGAACGGCCTCGCGGCCCTTGAGACCGAGGGCACGCTGCAGCTCGAGGGCCACTGCGCTCTTCCCGCTGCCAGGGCCGCCCCGCAGGATGTAGACGCGCTTAGCGCCCGGATCGGGGGCGGGACTGTGGGCCGCTGCGGCGTCGTAGAACAATCCGACGTCGAAGCCGGTGAAGTGTGCGGTCTTCTCCAAGTGCCGCGTGATCCGGTCGACGGCGACGTACTGCTCGTCGAGGAGCGTAAGTCCTCCACCGACGACAGAGCGCTGACGGGCCACATCGGTGATCTTGAGCAACGGGTCCTGACGGGCCTGCTCCAGTGCTGATGCGGCCCGCTTCCCAGACGCGGGAGAGAATCTCGAAGTAAGGACTCGTCGGAAGCGGGCCAGATCGTCGAGTGTGTAGAGGAAACCGTGGTTGGTTTCGGATAGAGCGAACAGCGCCTCCACATCCGCGTCACGTGCGTTGTGGAGGAATGCCACGCCCATCAACTGATCCTCGTTCTCCCGAAGGTGGGGTAGATAGCGCAGCATGTACTCGCAGTAGCGCTGGACCTGCCGGACCGGATGCAGCTTGTTCTTCCCGTCGCCGAACCCGAGATCGACGGCGATGGGGCACAGGGGGTCCACCGTGGCGTGCCGTACCTGCTTTAGCTCAACTGCAAGGTAGGAATCCGTCTCCGTACCGGGATACCGACCGCACAGCACCAGGTCGACCGCAGAGTTGGTGTGCGGCAGGTCAACCTCAATCTGCACCTCGACTTCGTCGAGGTCGCAGTCCAGCAGGGCTTTGACTACTACGGGGAGGCTGTTGTTCCAGGAAGCGATGTCGCCCTGGCCGGGCGCTCCTCCCTTGATCCGGGAATGCCCTTGGATCAGTTGCTCGGTGAGCGGAAGGTACGCCGATCCGGCTCGCGGCACGATGAGTCGGCCGAGCTCGGCTGCGGACAGTTGCAGGAGCACGAAGGATCCCCAGGCACGAGATGACTCGTGCGGGTGGGGGCATGTCCTTCGTGACTCCGCCGAAGCGGAGCGGAAGCCCGTCGGGCCGCAATGACGTTGTGTAGATTACCCGCCTGCGAAGCAAGGAGGGCGGGCCCCTGGAGGGCCCGCCCGCCGCCCAGCTCAGCCGAGGCGGTACACCACGAACTGCGCCAGAGCCCACGCCAGGTTCGAGCCGAGGCTCGCCACGATGCCAACCAGGACATCACGGACCCAGGTGCGGCGCTTGGGCATGTACTCGACGGCAACCACAGGAATGCGCCCCCTTCGGGCTATTCGGTGACGGCGCCGGATGGCTCCCGCCGGGAGCGCACCATGGGGCTGAGTCACCAGACCGAAGGGCATCGCACACTACTCGGGTCACGTCGCGTACACCCTCCGAGGAAGGCGCGCGGTGCAGAGTAACGGTAGTCCATGAGTGGGGAATGCGGGCAAGAAATTAATGTATAGACGTCGACTGCCCGGTGAGGCGAGAGGCGTGGATGGATCGAGGATGGTCGGCTGGGAATCTGAGTAGCCCATGGTGCTGGGATAGAACACCCGTGCTGGGACGGTGCTGGGATGACCCCTACGAAACCCGCGTTTCCGCAGGCGGGAGCTCTGTACTACAGATTCCGCTTCAACGTCTAGTTCGACCAGTTCGACGTCTGGCCCTCGCAGCTCAGCACACGACGGCCCGGCCGCTCCTCGGAGGCGGTCGGGTCGTTCTGTGTTTTCCGTACAGTTGTCCGATGACGAGTGGGATGCACGAGGACCTCGCCCTGCGCTGTCTGCGGCTGCTCGCCGGGAACGCTCCCCGGGAGGCGTTGCAGGAGTTGGGCGAAGGGGGCGAGGTTCCGGAGGCCGTGGAGCTCGCGCTGCGGGTGCGGAGCCAGGCGGGGGCATACCAGCAGCGGGCCGCCAGCATGTCGGCGCTCGTCGACTCCCTGCGCGACCTCACCCAGGCGCACGACCTGGACAGCCAGCTGCGCATCCTGTGCCGGCGCGCGCGGCTGCTCCTCGGGCTCGACATGGCCTACATCAGCCTGCCCGACCCGGACACCGGCGACTCGTGTGCCCGCGTGGCCGACGGCGCGGTCACCACGCTCGTCGTCGGGCTGCGGATCCCGGCCGATGGACGGGGTGTGGGCGAGGTGGCGCGCAAGCGGCTCGCGCCGTTCTGGACCCCGGACTACCTGGCGGACGACCGCTTTCCTCATGAGGACACGATCGACGAGGCTGTGCGTGCCGAGGGGACGCGGGCGGTGCTGGCCGTTCCGCTGATCCGGGGCGGTGTCGTGGGCGGGATGCTGTACGGCACCGTTCGCAGCGTGCGTCACTTCACCCCGGACGAGGTCACCCTGCTGTCCTCGCTCGGGGACGTCGCGGCCGTCGCCATCGACAGGGCGGACCAGTTGGAACGTACGCGCGGTGAACTGCTCGAGAGCCGGGAGCGGCACGGTGGTGCGCTGCGCGCCGCCGCATCCCTGCGGGCGGTCGTGTCGGCGCAGCGGCGGATGACGGAGACGGCGCTGGAGAGCGACGCGCAGGGCCTCGCCGAGCTGGGCGCCGAGCTCTTCGACGGCTCCGTGCGGATCCTCACCGATGAGTACCGCCCGGTGGGCGACGCGGGGCCCGACGGCGCGTCCGGGATCGCGATGGCGGAGTGGTCGCAGTCGGTGGAGCGGGCCAGGGAGTCCCGCACGGCGGTCCAGGACGCCTCCGGCTGCTGGGTGTCCTGGGCGGGACGGATCCCTGGTCAGGGCGGCCTCGGCTTCGTGGTCGTACGCCCGGGCCGCGCGCCCGCGGACGGCCCGGGCGAGGAGCAACGGGACGCGCTGCTGCGGCAGTTCGCGCTCGCGGCCTCCTTCCAGATGCTGCTGTGCCGCACCTCGCGCGAAGCCGGCCACCAGGCGCGCGGCAGGCTCCTGCACGACACGCTGGCCGCCGACTCGCTCCAGGAGGAGCGGCTGGTGCGTGCACGGGCCGTGCACCTCGGGCTCGCGCCCGACGGCGACTGGCTGCTGCTCGCGGCCCGCCCCGAGGGCGAGCGGGAGGGGCGCCTTGAACGGTCCCTGATGTGGGCCGTCGGCCACACCACGCGGGCCGGGGGCATGGCCACCGTCCGGGAACAGACCCTGGTCCTCGCCGTCCCGGGATCGGAGGCGGGCAAGACGGCGCGCGACGTGGCACGCCGCCTCGGAGAGGCGCTCGGGACGCCGGTGACGGCCGGTGCCGCCGCCATCCGCCTGGAGGACGGGGTGGTCACCCGGAGCGGCGGACTGCGGGGCGCTTTCCAGGAGGCGGTGCGCTGCGTGGAGACGCTGGCCGCGCTCGGCCGGAGCGGGCAGGGCGCGTGCGCCGACGAACTCGGCTTTCTCGGCGTGCTGTTGTCCGAGGAACGGGACGTGCCGGGATACGTCCGCTCCGTGCTCGGTCCGGTGCTCGACCACGATGCGCGCCGCTCCACGGGCCTGCTGACGACCCTGGAGGCGTACTTCGCCGCCGGGGGCGAACTGAAGGGCACCGCCGAGCGGCTGCACGTCCACACCAACACCGTCGTACGGCGCCTGGAGCGGGTCACCTCGCTCCTCGGCACCTCCTGGCAGGAGCCCGCACGCGCACTGGAGGTTCAGCTCGCGCTGGGGCTGCGGCGTACCGCGCGGGCGCTGGACGGCTGACAGCGGCGAGGACGGCGAGGGGCGGCGAGGGCGGCGCAGGAGGCGCGAGTGGGGAGCTGGTGGTGGATGGGCCACCATCCGTGGCCCCTCGATCGCCGCTTTCGTGCCCCATGGATGGTGGGCCGTTCACCACCTGCCTCCCCGAGGCCCCTCCGGAACCCGCGTTCGGTGCTCTCAACTGTGGTGCCCGCAGCCCTTATCGGGGACCGGGCTCCCGGCGAGAGTCGGGTCATGACCGAACGCGAGCTTCTCGCGTTCTCGGGAAGTTCGACCACTCGAAGGAACCCCATGCCCATCCAGCTCAACCACACCATCGTCAACGCCACCGACAAGAAGGTGTCCGCCGCGCACCTGGCGGACCTGTTCGGCGTCGAGGTGCAGCCGCCCTTCGGCCCCTTCCTGCCCGTCGTCCTGAGCAATGACGTCGCGCTCGACTACCTGAACAAGGAGGACAGGTCCGGCCCCGGCCTGGAGGACGCGGCCGCTCTGCCCATCGAGTCCCAGCACTACGCGTTCCTGGTGTCCGAGGAGGAGTTCACCGCGATCTTCGGCCGGATCCAGGAGGCGGGGATCCCCTACTACGCCGACCCGGCCCGGAAGGAGCAGGGAAGGATCAACCACCACGACGGCGGACGCGGCGTCTACTGGCTGGACCCCGACGGCCACGTCATGGAGATCCTCACGGTCCCCTACGGCGGTGACGTCGAGGGGCGAGAGCTCCCCGGGCGGTAGCCGAGCTCCGTCAAGAGATGTGCCGCCGCCTCCCGTACGGGGGACGGGGCCCGGGCCCCGTCGCGGAGGTGGTGGGCCGTCGCGCACAGCGACTCGGTCGTGCGGCGGGAGGTGAAGCCGGCGGCGCGCGGGGCGAGTTGAGTGATCACTTGCTCCGCGTCGTGCCAGGCGCGGGCCCGGGTCAGGGTCGCCAGGAGCTTGGCCGCGAAGAGGTGGCGGTAGGAGGGGCCGGGGGCCGTGGACGCCTCGTGGAGCAGGGGGATCGCCTGGTCCCAGCGGTGCAGGCGGGCGTGGATCCAGCCGAGGTGGCCCAGGAGCTCCGGCTCGTCGATCCACCAGGCCCAGGGCGGGTCGTGGCGGGAGACGCCGTCCAGGAAGCGGCTGTGAGCCTGTTCCGCCAGCTTCAACGGGTCGTGGTACGCGCCCAGTTGGGCCTTTGCGTGCGCCTCACGCAGGAGGGTCAGCGTGGACACCCGGGCGGGGAGCGGGCGGGGGCCCTGGACGCGGGCCGCGGCCGTCAGGGAGGCCGCCGAGTGGCCCGTGTGCGTCAGGAGCATGCTCTCGTTGAGGAGCGTGAGGCGGGCCGTCCAGCGGTCGCCGGAGCGGTCCGCGAGGGCGAGGGCCCGGGCGTTCATCGTGTGGGCCCGGCGGTAGTGGCCCGCGTCGAAGAGGATCCAGCCGATGACCTCGGCCAGTTCCGCGAGGGCCGACAGCCGGTCCTTGGACCTTCTGTCCCTGGGCCTTCCGTCTCTGGGCCTTCCGTCTCTGGGCCTTCCGTCCCTGGACTTTCTGTCTCTGGGCCGTGTCGTCGAGGTCGTCGTGCCCGTGAGGCTTGGGACGCCCGTCTTCAACTCCGGGAATCTGTCCAGCTCTTCGCGTGCCAAGGGCAGTGCCGCGCCGGAGCCCTGCTGGGCGTCCACCGCCACCAGGCGGCGCACGGCCAGCAGGGCCTGGGAGAGATCGTCGGGCATGGGCTGAGGGTATGCGCCGTGCTGTGCTCGGGCTGTGAGCGGTGTCGCGGACTCAGCTCAGGACCAGGGCCGTCGCGATGCCGGGGCCGAACGCGCCGCCCATCTGGTAGCAGAGGGTGAAGAGGCCGATCGCCGTGGCCCGGGCCCGCTCCGGGGCGCTCGTCGCGGCGTGCACCGACAGGACCGCGTTGGAACCGGTGGAGGTGAACACCGCGACCGCCACCGCGACCAGGAGCAGCGGGCCCCAGCTCGCCACGGTCGCCGTCGCCGCGGCCGCGGCCCCGAGGCCCAGGAGCACGGTGCGCACCGTCGCCCGGCTCATCCGCGCCGACCCCGCCGCGAAGAACCAGGACAGCGCGGCCCCCGCCAGGAGCGCCGCCAACTGGCCTGTCCCGACGGCCTCCTTGGACCAGCCCGCGCGGTCGGCGAGCAGCCGGGGCACCGCGAACAGCAGCGTGAAGTACGACGTCGACGCGGCGAGGGCGAGCAGGGCGGAGACGCGGAACGCCGGCGTGCGGAGGAGCTCCAGGGGGACGAAGCCCTCCGGGCGGCGGGCCACGTGCCAGGAGAGGAGCGCGCCACCGAGCACGGCCGCCCCGGCTGCGTACGCCGGTGCGGTCGGCAGCAGGACCAGTGCCGTGGCGAAGGCGGTCAGCAGCGCGGCGCCGCGGGCGTCGAACCGGCCCTGTGCGGGCGGGACTTCACGTGCGTACCGGCTCACCTTGGCCACCGCGAGGAGGGAGATCGCGGAGACCGTCAGTGCCGCTCGCCAGGAGAGTGCGGCGGTCAGGTGCTCGCCGAGCAGCGGGCCCGCCGCGCCCAGCATCCCGAAGCCCGCGCTGATCACGCCCATCCGGCGCGCGCTCCCGGCGAGGCTCATCGCCGAGGTGACCAGGCCCGCACCCCCGGCCGCCTGCGCCGCGCGCCCGGCCAGGGCGAGCGGCAGCCAGGGGGAGGCCGCCACCAGGACGGTGCCCGTGAGCACCAGGGCACCGCTCAGCCGCAGCACCGTGCGCAGGCAGCGCCGCCGCAGCAGGCTCGCCATCAGCGGGGTGCCGACGGCCATCGCCCAGGCGAACGCCGTGACCAGCCAGGAGGCCGTGGCCGCGCCGACGCCGAGGGAGCGGGCCATGTCCGGCAGGATCAGCACCGGGGCGTTGGACCCGGCCGCGATGGGCGCGGCGAGCAACGCCAGCCAGAACACCGGGACTTGGGCGGGTGCCGTCGTCGGGCGGGCCGGTGTGGTGCGTGCCGGTCCGGCCGGGTGTGTGGGCGCGGGGGGCGTGGTGGGTGCGGGAGACGTGATGGACGCGGACATGTGGACAACCCCCCAGGGTGCTACGGCGGTGGCGGTGGTGTGGTGATGGTGGTGGTGGCAGGGGCAGTGGCTGCGCTGCCCGTGGCGGGGTCAGAGCGTCGTGACGACCTCGTCGTAGGACAGGCGCGGCAGGCGCGGGAACCAGGCGTCGGGGCCGGGGTTGCCGATGTTCACGACCATCAGCGGCTCGTGGTCGCCGTCGAGGAACTCCTTGCGGATGCCCTCGGCGTCGTACCCCGTCATCGGCCCGGCGGCGAGCCCCGCGGCGCGCACGCCGACGAGGAAGTACGCGGCCTGGAGCGCGCCGTTGAGGACGCTGACCTGCTCGCGCACGGCCCGGTCGGCGAAGTACTCGTCCTTCAGGCCGGGGGCGTGCGGCACCAACTGCGGGAGTTCCTCGTGGAATTCGTGGTCGGTGGCGAGGAGCGCGACGAGCGGGGCGGTGGCGGTCTTGGCCCGGTTGCCCTCGGCCATGTGCGGCAGGAGGCGCTCGCGGGCCTCGGGGGTGCGGATCAGTGTGATGCGCAGCGAGGAGAGGTTGAACGCCGTGGGGCCGTACTTGATGAGGTCGTACACCGCCTGTATCCGCTCCTCGGTCACCGGCTCGTCGGTGAAGGTGTTGGCGGTGCGGGCCTCGCGGAAGAGCAGGTCCTGGGCGGCCGGGTCGAGGGTCAGTGCGGAAGCGGACATAGTGGGGCACCCCTGTTCGTCTCAAGGTTGATAATTTCAACGTTGAGATAAAAGCAGGGTTGGTCCTTCAGCGTCAAGTGTCTTAACGTTGAGAAGGTAGATGTTGGCGAAGCGGTGGATGGATGGGTGGAGGCGGCGCGATGAGTGACGCGTTGGACGCGATCGTCGGTCAGTGGGAGGCGGAGCGTCCCGAGCTGACGGACGACCTGTGGCCCGTGGAGGTGCTCGGCCGCATCCAGCGGATGCACCGGATCATCGAGAAGAGCTTCAAGCAGTTCAGCGTCGAACACGGCCTGGAACCGGGCGAGTTCGACGTCCTGACCACGCTGCGCCGCTCCGGGCCCCCGTATGCCCTGACGGCAGGCGCGTTCCTGAAGGCGGCCATGGTGACCTCGGGCGCGATCACCAACCGCATCGACCGGATGGAGGTCAAGGGCCTGGTCGAGCGGGTGCGGGACGGCGCCGACCGGCGGACCGTGAAGATCCACCTCACCGAGCGCGGCAAGGAGGTCACGGACGTGGTGATGGGGGCGCACCTGCGCAACTACGCGGAGATCCTGAAGTCCCTCGACCGCGAGAGCTGCGACCGTGTCGCCGGGGCGCTCCGCACGCTCCTGGAGGCCCACGGCGACACGTCGATCAGCTGATCCTCGGGGCGGGCGGCTCGCCTCTTCGCCTCTCCGCCCCCCTCGCCTCTTCGCCTCTTTGCCCTTTCGCCCCTTCGTCTCCTCGCTCAGATGCCGTCGACGTCCGCGACCGTGAACGGAGTCGTCGGCGTCCCCGGGCCCATCGGCCCGCCCTTGTCGAACTGCGAGCGCACCACGAGAGCGTGGCCGCCGCTGTGCGCGATGGTCGTCGGGATCTGGAGCGCCGGGTCCGTGACCTCGCGCTCCAGGCGGGCGGTGGTGCCGTCGCCGTCGAGCCGCCAGCGGGCCACCGTGTTGTCGCGGTTCTGCACGACCCAGAGGGTGCGGCCGCGCAGCTCCATGCCGTCGCCGTTCGTGAAGTCGCCGCCGTGCGGGGTGACTTCACGTACGGCCCCGGTGGCGAGGTCGACGCGGTAGAGGTCGCCACCGGTCATGTCGACGGTGAGCAGGTAGCGGCCCGAGGGGTCGGCGACGATGCCGTTGAGGGTGTACGCGTCGGCCGGGTGCGGGGCGATGGTGGTGCCCAGGTCGTGGCTGACGGTGAGTTCGCCGCGCTTGCCGTGGGCCGACGCGTTGGCCAACTGCCCCGGTGTGACGCGGTAGATGACGGCACGTGAGCTGTCGGTCAGATAGGCGGTGCCGTCCGGCGTGATCGCGATGTCGTTCACCATGCGGGGCGCGTCGTCCGGCCCCGGCACGTCGAAGCGGGCGAGCAGGGTGCGGCTGCGGAGGTCGTAGACCGAGACGCCGGACGTGGAGTCGGTCACCCAGAGGCGGCCCGCGCGGTCGGCCCGGAGGCCGTTGGCCGTGTTCCGGCCGTCGGCGCCCGCGGGCAGGAAGACCTCGGCCCGGTGGTGGCCCGGGGTGGCCTTGTAGACGGCGCCCGTGGTGTACGAGCCCACGTAGACGTCGCCGGTGCGCGGGTCCGTGGTGATGCCCTCGGGGTAGGCGCGGTCGCCGGGCAGTTCGTACGCGGAGGTGATCCGGGGGTGAGGTGCGGTGGTGGCTGTGGCTGTGGGTGTGGGTGTGGTGGCGGCCGTCGCGGTGGTGGCAGGGGTGAGCGCGGCCAGGGTCAGCAGGGTCGCCGCCGTGGCGGTGCGGGTCAGGGAGCGGCCGGTGAGCAGGCGGGACATGGCAGGGGTGCCTCTCGTCTGGTGCATCGTGTGATTCCGAACTCTCGGACGCCCACGAATCTAAGTTAGAACTCTAATGTTCGTCAAGGTTCAAATGAACCATCAGGGTTCGAATGGATGGAAGGTCGTTACGATGCGGGTATGACCTCGCCCCTGCCCGTGTCCGAGCGCCTCGGCTCCTCCCTCAAGCGGGCCGAGCACGCCCTGAATGCCGCCAAGCACGCCGCCGTGAAACCCGCGGGCCTCACCGTCCCGCAGTACGCGGTGCTGCTGTTCCTCACGGAGAACCCCGGCATCTCGGCCGCCGCCCTGGCCCGGCTCTGCGGGGTCACGCCGCCGACCATGAACACGGTCCTGAAGGGCCTCCAGGAGCGCGGCCTCATCGCGCGCACCCCGCACGCCTGGCACAAGAACGTCCTGGAGACGCGGCTCACGAAGGAGGGCGAGGCGGTCATGACGGAGGCGGACGCGGGTGCCGTCCGCGTGGAACGGGCGCTCGCCGCCGAGTTCACCGACGACGAGAGGGCGACGCTCACGGCCCTCCTGGACCGCTGCGTCGCCCTCCTGGATTCCGTACGGCCGGAGTGAGCAAGCGATTCCGTACGTCCGGACGTCCGAAGTGAGCAAGCCCTCATGGCTTCGGCCCGCCCCGGTCCCCGGCTCCCGGACGAGGGCTAGCGCACCGTCAACTCCCTCACCCCGCCCGGCTTCTCGTCCGTCTCGGTGAGCCGCACCTGCCGCACCTGCCGGGCCGTCGTTCCCGGCGTGAACGCCGTGAAGTGCCGTCCGTCCGCCGACGTCAGCAGCCGGTACGCGCGCGTGCCCGTCACCGTCACCGCCGACACCTTCCGCGGGCGGCCGAGGTCCACGGTGAGCGAGGCGCCCGTGGCCGTGGGCTGCCAGGCCGTGACGGGACTGCCGTCGACCGCGGCGGCCGCGTACAGGCCGGGGTCCTCGGAGGTCGCCGTCGCCGGACGGCAGCGGGCCAGGTCGTGGGTGGGGGTCAGGTCGGGGCGGCGGGTCGTCAGCGTGGCGCCGTCTCCGTCTCCGTCTCCGTCCCTGCCGACGGTGACGCGGCCCTGTGGAGCGTCGACCTCGAAGGGGCGGCCCGACGTCAGGCGCACCGACGTCGACCTGGGGCCGATCGCGACGTCGAAGGTCCGCCCGCGCCAGTGCAGCCCGCGCAGCGTGACGCCGTCGCCGAGCTGGGGCGGCAGCGTCGGGTCGAGGTGCAGGGCGTCGTCCGGGCGCAGCCGCATGCCGGTCAGGCCGTGCGTGAACACCTGGAGGAAGCCGCCCTTGCCGGTGAGGAAGTCCTGCGCGGGCGAGCCCGAGAGCGGGTCCTCGGCGCCCGCCTTGTCGCCGCGCGCCTCGGAGAACAGCGCGAACGGGCCGCGCATGAAGGGCCGTACGGACCGCTGCAGATAGGTGTACGCGGCGCAGCCCGGCTCCCCGATCACGGCCGCGTCGACGGCGTGCACCGAATCCGTCATCGCGGGCCCGTCCGGGTCGGTGCGGGCGCCGTAGTAGTCCAGGGTCGCGCGGGCCGCGCCCTTCGGCATCGGCCAGTCCAGCGGGTGGATCAGCAGCACGGTGTCGGCCTGCTTGATGGTGGAGCCGTCGTACCCCGCGTACTGGAGAAAGACCTTCCGCTTCGCGTCGTACGGGATGCGGATCCGGTCGGCGATGTGCCTCCAGGCGGGCGGGGCGGGGGAGTTGAGGGTGCGGGCGGCGTCGGCGGCGGCGCGCAGTGCGGTGGCGGCGACGGCGTTGGTGTAGACGCCGTCGGTGACGCCGTTGCTGTACTCGTCGGGGCCCGCGACGTTCTGGATCGAGTAACTCCCGTCCTTCTTGTGGAGGGTGACCCGTGACTCCCAGTATTCGGCGATCCCCTTCAGGAGCGGCCAGCCGCGCTCGCGCAGCCAGGTGCGGTCGCCCGTCGCGAGGTAGTACTGCCAGGCGGCCAGGGCGATGTCGCCCTGGAGGTGGTTCTGCTGCACGCAGTGCGGCGGGTTCCAGCTCTGGCACTCGGTCCACAGCGCGCCCCTGCTCGCGCTCGTCCACGGGAAGAACAGGCCCTTCACGCCTGTCTTCCACGCGTTCTCGCGGGCCGCCTCGCTGGTCCGGTGGCGGTATTCGAGAACCGGCTCGGCGAGTTCGGGGCGGGTCGCGAGCAGTGCGGGGAACATCCAGGTCTCGGCGTCCCAGAAGATCATGCCCGCGTAGTTGTCGCTGCTGAGGCCGGTGGGCGGGATGCTGTCGCGGGCTCCTCGGCGCAGGGAGGAGAGAAGGCCGTACTGGGCCGAGCGGACCCAGAGCTGGAGGTCGGGGTGGCCCGGGATCTCGATGTCCGCGCTCCACAACTTCCGCCAGGCGGCGTTGTGCCGGGCGGTGAGTCTGTTCCAGCCGAGTGCGGCGGCGCGGCGTGAGGTGGTCGTGGCGGTGGTGCGGGGGGTGCGTGAGGTGAGGGCGGTGTCGATGCCGACGTACTTGGTGACGTCGTAGGTCCGGCCGGCGTGGAGCGCGAGGTCTGCTTGTTGGCTGCTGCTCAACTCGCGTGTCGTGGAGGTGTGTCGGATGCCTCCTGGCGCCCTCAGGGTGGACGCCACCGCGCCCTCCGTGCGGGTGCCGTCGGTGCGGAACGTGACGTCCATGGTGCCCGTGCCGCGCGGGCCGCCGCCGGTCTGCTTGACGCGGCGTGCGCCGCGTCCGTCGAGGCGGTCCGTGACGGTGGCGGTGCCGGTCCAGTGCGGGGTGAGGCGCAGTCGTACGGCGCCGGTGTGCGGGTGTGCGCGGTCGGTCAGGACGTCGTACGTGAGGTCGGTGCGGCGGCCTTCGGCGGTGGTCCAGGTGAGTGTGGTGCGGACGAAGCCGCAGCGGAAGGAGACGGTCTGGCGGTAGTTGGCCGTCTTGCTGCGCGGGCCGTATGTCTCGCCGCCCACGGTGACGTCGAGGGGCGTCCAGGAGGGGAGCGAGGCGAGGGCCTCGCGGTCGGCCGTGTTGTGGGGGCCGCGGGCGTAGAGGCCGGAGACGAAGGAGCCGTCGTAGCGGGGTGTGTAGAGGGGCCAGCCGCTCTTGCCGCCGGGTGGCTGGGCGTAGCCGGTGCCGGAGGGTGGGACGCGGGTGCCCAGGTAGCCGTTGCCGATGTAGGGGTGGTACGGGTCTTTGGGTGGGGTGCGGTGGGTGGTGGTGGGGGCCCAGGTGGGGGAGGTGAGGCAGGTGGTGGGTTGGCTTGTGGCGGTGGGAGTGAGGGGTGTGGTGGGGGTGAGGGCTGCGGTGAGCGCGGCGGCTGCGAGGGCGGTGGCGGTGGCGGTGAGGGTGCGTGGGGTCACGAGGTGACCTTCCTACGGGCGGGGCGTTTCGGTGTGTCTGCCGCGCGGTGGGTGCCTTTCGGCCCGTCCGGCGTTTGAGGACGAGGCCGGCCGATGGGGGTCTGGGGGCGCAGCCCCCAGGAGGGCGCCCGAGGGGCGACGGAGTCGCCGGATCGGGTAGGGGCGGGGTTGGGGAAAGTCACCCTGTCGTGGCCAGGCCCGTCTTCGCGCCCGCGCCGCACAGCGGGACCACGGCGGCGCGGTCACCGAGGAGTTCGCCGTCCCGCACCGCGGCCCAGCACGCGACCCCCGTCGGCTCCACGTACAACCCCCGCCCGGCAAGGTCGAGTTGGGCCTTCTGGATCTGGTCCTCGGACACCGTGACGATCGCGCCACCGAGCGCCCGCACCGCCCGCAGGATCTGGCGGGCCCGCGGCGGGCGGGGGATCGCGATGCCCTCGGCGGCATGGGGTCTCCCCTGCTCGAACGTAGTTGAGAGCTTGGGGAAGGGCGCGCCCACCGCGTCGCCCAGGACGTCGTCCGCCCCGGAGCGCCACGCCTCCGCCAGCGGCGCGACGGCGGCGGCCTGCACCGCGTACAGGACCGGCGCCCGCGCGATGAGGCCGGCCGCGTGCAGCTCGCGCACGGCGAGGGCGGCGCCCAGGAGGAGGGTGCCGTTGCCGACGGGGACCACGACCGCGTCGGGCAGGCGGCCGCCGAGGTCCTCCCACAGCTCGTGCACGTACGTCTTGGTGCCGTGCAGGAAGTACGGGTTGTAGATGTGCGAGGCGTAGAAGGTGGCCGGCTCGTCGGCCGCCGCGCGGGCCGCGTCGGCCGTGGCCTCCCTGTCGCCGGGGACGCGTTCGACGCGGGCCCCGTGCGCGGCGATCTGCTCCAGCTTCTTGGGGGAGGTCGCGTCGGGGACGTACACCGTGCAGGGCAGCCCGGCGCGGGCGCAGTACGCGGCGATGGAGGTGCCCGCGTTGCCGCTGCTGTCGGCGATCACCCGCTCGGGGCCGAGGCGTTGGGCCAGCGCGGCGAGCATGACGGCGCCGCGGTCCTTGAAGGAGAGCGTCGGCATCAGGAAGTCGAGCTTGGCCGAAATCTCGCCTTCCAGCGGTACGAGGGGTGTGCGGCCCTCGCCGAGGGAGATCGCGGGGGCGGGAAGGGGGAGCGACTCCGCGTACCGCCAGAGTGAATTGACCCGTCCCGCAAGGGACTTGACCGGTGCGGGCGTGGGGGAGAAGTCCAGGTCCAGGGGGCCGCGGCAGGCGGGGCAGCACCAGACGAGCGAGCCCGAGGGGACGCGGGTGCCGTCGATGGGGCAGTAGGAATCCGGCAGGACCGGCGAGGCTGTCATGGGGCGCAGGCTATGGGGCGGACTCCCTGAGGCGCCGTCATGGCGGGGGTGTGGCGGTCGTGTTACGTCCATTCCTCGCCCTTGTGGGTTTCCTATGGATCGGTCAATCTTTCGTCGGCGACGGAGAGTTGAACATTGATCGACAGGCTGTGGGCTGTCGGTCGGGATTGACATGACCCTGTCGCCATCACCCCCACCAGCGCACCACCGATTGAGGAGGATCCCTCAGATGGCAGTGATGCGTCCTACGCGCCGAAGACTGGCCGGGATCAGCGCGACAGCGGTCGCGGCTCTCGCCCTCGGCGTCGTCTCCGCCCTGCCCGCGGGCGCGGACACCCGGCAGCAGGAAGGCCGGCAGGAAGGCAGGATCGAGAACGCCGGGGTTCCCGGCGCCATCCCGAACAGCTACATCGTCACCCTCGACCAGGACGCCGCGAAGGCGCGCTCCGCCGAGGGCAAGGCGCTGGCCGAGGAGTACGGCGCGAAGATCGAGCGTACGTATGACAAGGCCCTGAACGGTTACGCGGTCGAGCTCTCCGCCGCCCAGGCCAAGAAGTTCGCCGCCGACCCGGCGGTCGACTCCGTCGTGCAGAACCGCACCTTCCACGTCGACGGCACCCAGCCCAACCCGCCCTCGTGGGGCCTGGACCGCATCGACCAGAAGAACCTGCCGCTCGATCAGAAGTACACCTACCCGGACAAGGCCGGGGAAGGTGTCACGGCGTACATCATCGACACCGGTGTCCGCATCAGCCACAGCGAGTTCGGTGGGCGTGCCTCCTACGGCTACGACGCCATCGACAACGACAACACCGCGCAGGACGGCCACGGCCACGGCACGCACGTCGCGGGCACGGTCGCCGGATCCTCGTACGGCGTCGCGAAGAAGGCGAAGATCGTCGGCGTCCGCGTCCTGAACAACAGCGGCTCCGGCACCACCGCGCAGGTCGTCGCGGGCATCGACTGGGTCACCAAGAACGCGGTCAAGCCGGCCGTTGCCAACATGTCGCTGGGTGGCGGGGCCGACTCGGCGCTCGACACCGCCGTCCGCAACTCCATCGCCTCCGGCGTCACCTTCGGCGTCGCGGCGGGCAACGAGACCACCGACGCCTCGACCCGCTCCCCGGCCCGCGTCACCGAGGCCATCACGGTCGGCGCGACCACGAACACCGATGCCAAGGCGAGCTACTCCAACTACGGCAGCGTCCTGGACCTGTTCGCCCCGGGCTCCTCGATCACGTCGTCCTGGAACACGAGCGACTCCGCGACGAACACCATCTCCGGTACGTCGATGGCGACCCCGCACGTGGTCGGCGCCGCCGCCCTGTACGTGGCAGACCACCCGACGGCCACCCCGGCCCAGGTCTCCAAGGCGCTGACCGACGCGGCCACCACGGGCGTCGTCACCAGCCCCGGCTCCGGCTCGCCCAACCGCCTCCTGTACGTGGGCGGCGGCTCGACCCCGCCGGGACCCAAGTTCACCAACGACACCGACGTGCCGATCACCGACAACTCCTCGGCCGAGTCCACGGTCACCGTCACCGGAGTCACCGGCAAGGCGCCCGCCAACCTGAGCGTCCCGGTCGTCGTCAAGCACACCTACATCGGTGACCTCCAGATCCAGCTGATCGCACCCGACGGCACGGCATACACGCTGAAGTCGTACGGGAGCGGGGGCAGCGCGGACGACATCAACACCACGTACACGGTGGACGCGTCGTCCGAGACGGCCAACGGCACGTGGAAGCTGCGGGTGAGCGACAACGCCGCGCAGGACACGGGGAAGCTGGACTCTTGGGGGCTGCAGTTCTAGCAGGACCCCTCAGGTGAGTCACTCCATCACGTAGGCGTTCTCGTCCTCGGGGAAGGGCTTCGGGTCGGTGACCCAGCCCGCCGCGAGGACGAGGCGCGTCTCCCGGTGGACCGCGAGGAAGCCGAAGGGCCGGTCGACGAGGACGGTGGCCCGGACCGTCTCGTACTCCGGGGCGGGAGGAAAGCCCATGTAGACGGCCTCGACCGCCGTCACCGCCGCCGCGCGGAACCCCGCGGAACTGAAGGTCGCGGTCGCGGACTGCTGCGCCGAGCCCACCACGAGCGGCGCATCGGAGATCCCGGGCAGGCTCGGGAGCGCGCGGGCCGCGGCGAGGCCGAACGGCTCCGGCCGGGCCAGCAGGTCGTGCTCCGCGTCCACCGTGAACTCCACCGTGTTCAGGGTGGTGGTCGCGGGCTCGGGGAAGAGCGAACGGGTCCGCGCCACGCCGAGCCCGGGTCCCGCGTCGCCGTACGGCAGTTGGCCACCCGGCACGACGGGGAGTTCTCCCGCGAGGGCGTCGACCCCGGCCATGAGCACGTTCGCCGGGCGCATCCCCACCTCGCCGAGCAGCAGGTGGACGTCGACGGCGCCCTCTCCCCGCACGCACGCCTCGGTGACGCGTCCCGTGTCCGCCGTCACGAGCCGGACCCCGTCCAGGCCGCGCTCCGAGCGGTGCAGCCCCGCGAGCTCGCGGCCCTGCCACGGCCCCGCCGACGGGACCGTCAGGTCGCCCTTGAACGGCGTCTCCCACGTAGTGGTGAGCGCCAGCGCGCTCGCCAGCACGAACTCCGTGTCCTGCGACACCCGCACCGGCATCCGCTCGATCTGCCCGCCCGTCCGCTTGGCCGCCCACGCGTCGAGCGCCGCCCCGTCCGCCTCCGGGTCCCCGGTGAGCACGCCGGCCGCGTCCGTCGGCAGCCCCGCGCGCCACTCCTCCTTGAGGGGCAGCGTCCGCCGGGTCCACAGCCCGACGGCGGCCTCCAGCTCCCGTACGGAGTCCAGCGCGGCCAGCAACTCCCGGGCCCCGGACGCCGCTTGCTCCGGGCGGAGCCCCACCGCGTCGGCGAGCTCGTCCCGGGCGGGGCCGCCCGCGCCGTCCGCGAGGAAGGCCAGGAGGGGCCAGACTCCGGCCGCCGAGAAGACCGTGCCGCCGTCCGCCGCGAAGCCCGGCGCCGTCGCCCAGCGCGACGTCAACCGGTTGACCGCCCGAATTGTTGAGTTTGTCGCCCGCATTCCGCTTCCGCCCCCGCCCCGACTACGATGCGCCAAGCCCTCCCCAGAAGTGAGGGCCAGCGCCCGATCGAGGAGCACCGTACCCGTGTCGATACCCCCGCCGCCCGGCCCCGGGTCCCCGCAGCAGCCCCAGCCGCAGCAGCCGCAGGGTGGTGCCCTTCCCTCGTACCCCTCGTACCCCTCGCACCCCGACCAGTCCCCGTACGCCGGTGGTCAGCAGCACCAGCAGCAGATGCCGTACGGGGCGGCCTATCCGGGGCAGCAGCCCGGCGGTCCGCCCTATCAGCCCTGGCCCGGCTACTACTCGCCGCACTCCGCCCCGCCGGTCAACGGCTTCGCCATCGCCTCGCTGGTCTTCGGCGTCCTCTGCTTCTTCCCGCTGATCGGTCTGATCCTCGGCCTCGTGGCCCTGTCGCAGATCAAGAAGAAGGGCGAGCGCGGCAAGGGCCTGGCGATCGCGGGCAACGTTCTGTCGTCGGTCGGGGCCGTGCTGCTCGTCCTGTTCTTCGCCACCGGCGCGGCCCGCGACTTCGCCGACGGCTTCAAGGACGCGGCGGAGGCGGCCCGGGACCTCAACAAGTTCCCCGTCGCCAAGGGCGGTTGCTTCAACGCCCCGGACAACGACCTCGCCGGCATGAAGTACGCCCACGAGGTCGACAAGGTGTCCTGCGACGAGCAGCACACCGGTGAGGTCTTCGCGTCCTTCAGGGTCAACAACAGCCGGTTCCCCGGGGACAGTGAGCTCACCGCGCTCGCCGAGCGGAAGTGCACGGACTTCCAGGCCGACTACGTCCCGGATCTGGAGGCCGTCCCGAGCAACGTCGCCATCTACTACTACGTGCCGAGCCGTACGACCTGGCGCCAGGGCGACCGGCACATCACGTGCCTGTTCGGCAACGCGGACGAGGGCGGGACGCTCACGGGGTCGCTGCGGGACGGGGATCCCGGCGGGGGAGATGGCGGTGGCGGTGGCGCCGACGGTGGCAGTGACGGAGGGGGCGGGGCTGACGTCGGAGAGGTGTGAGGAGCCGTCTGTCTCCGTCCGTCTCCGCCGGTGTCCGTCGGTGTCCGTCGGTGTCCGTCTCCCCCGATCTCCATAGCTCCGCAAAGCCCCTGCGTAAAGACCCGCCTCGGGGTAAATCATCACTTCGAGTGATTCATTGGCCTTGGCTTGCGGCCAACAACCCACGGTTGCCAGGCTGTTGCTGTCTGTCAACCTGATGGGAGTGGCCAGTGACATTCGGTGAGCAGCCGGCGTACCTCCGCGTCGCGGGTGATCTCCGCAAGAAGATCACCGACGGTTCGCTGCCGCCTCACACGCGGCTTCCCTCCCAGGCCAGAATCCGCGAGGAGTACGGGGTCTCCGACACCGTCGCCCTGGAGGCCCGCAAGGTCCTGATGGCCGAGGGGCTCGTCGAGGGCCGCTCCGGTTCGGGGACGTATGTGCGCGAGCGACCCGTGCCCCGCCGCGTCGCCCGCACCGGCTTCCGCACCCATGGCGGCTCCACGCCCTTCAAGCAGGAGCAGGCCGAGGAGAGCGCGCGCGGCACCTGGGAGTCGCGCAGCGAGCAGGTGGACGCGAGCGCGGTGATCGCGGAGCGGCTCGGCATCCGCGTGGGCGACCGCGTGATGTGCACCCGGTACGTGTACCGGGACGCGGGCGAGGTCATGATGCTCTCCACCTCCTGGGAGCCCCTCGCCGTCACCGGCCGCACCCCGGTGATGCTCCCCGAGGAGGGCCCGCTCGGCGGCTGCGGCGTGGTGGAGCGCATGGCCGCGATCGACGTGATCGTGGACAACGTCGCGGAGGAGGTCGGCGCCCGCCCCGGCCTCGCCGAGGAGCTCCTCGCCCTCGGCGGCGTCCCCGGCCATGTCGTCCTCGTCGTCCAGCGGACGTACTACGCCTCGGGCCGCGCCGTGGAGACCGCCGACATCGTCGTCCCCGCCGACCGCTACCGGATCGCATACCACCTGCCCGTGCGCTGACCCCGTACGGCCGGGCGCGGCCCTTGTGCGATCCCTCCACGACCGGAATCCGGACGGGCCCGTCCGCCCGCCGTGATCCGGAGTTAACGCCCGCGCGCCACCCGTAACCCCCGGGCAATCGCCCGCGGCGGCCCGCCGTCACGCGCGGCTCCTACCTTCCCCGTCCGTACCCGCACCCCGGCCGGACGACAGGAGTCAGCACCCCATGACGGAGATGGTCACCCGCGACACCGCGAGCCCTGCCGACAGCCCGCCGCCCCGGCGCAGTTACGCCAGGCTCGCGGCCGACGAGAGCCGCGAGGACTACTCGCTCCGCTACGCCCCGCACTCCTTCAGGCGCTGGTCGCCGACGATGGTGGCGTCCACCGCGCTCGGCGGCATCGCCTATCTCGCGGACTTCGCGATCGGCGCGTCCATCGTCTTCACGTACGGATTCACGAGCGGTCTCGCCTCGATCCTGTGCGCCGCCACGATCATCTTCGTGACCGGCATCCCGATCGCGCGGGCCTGTGCCACGTACGGCCTCGACATGGACCTCATCACGCGCGGTGCGGGCTTCGGCTACTTCGGCTCCACGCTCACCTCCCTCATCTACGCCTCCTTCACCTTCATCTTCTTCGCGCTCGAAGGCTCGATCATGGCGCAGGCCATGCACCAGGCCGTCGGACTCCCGGTGCAGATCGGCTACTTGGTGACGACGCTCATCGTCATCCCGATCGTCTTCCGCGGCATGGGCGCCCTCGCGAAGGTCCAGGCGTGGACGCAGCCCATCTGGATCATCGGGCTGCTCCTGCCCTTCGTCGTCCTCGCCTTCGAAGCCCCGGACGCCTGGGGCGCGTTCGGCTCCTTCGGCGGTACGGAGGGTGCGGGCAGCGGCTTCTCCTGGATCGGCTTCGGGCTCGGCACCGGCGTCGCGCTCTCCCTCATCGCCCAGATCGGCGAGCAGGCCGACTACTTGCGCTTCATGCCCGCCAAGACCGAGCAGAACAAGCGCAGTTGGAACCTGGCCGTGCTCGCCGCCGGACCCGGCTGGGTCGTCATCGGCGCGGCCAAGCAGCTCGGCGGCGCCCTCCTCGCCTTCGTCGCGCTCGAAGCGGTCGGCAAGACCCACGCCCTGGAGCCGATCGCCCCGCAGATCGAGGCCCTGCGGCCCTGGCTCGGGTCGTTCGCCCTCCCCGCCGCCGCGCTCTTCGTGATCGTCTCCCAGATCAAGATCAACGTCACGAACGCCTACAGCGGCTCCCTGTCCTGGTCCAACTTCTTCTCCCGCCTCACGCACCGCCACCCCGGCCGCGTCTGGTACATCTTCCTCAACCTCGCCATCGCGCTGACGCTGATGGAGATGAACATGTTCGCCGCCCTGAACAAGCTCCTCGGCTTCTACTCGAACGTGGGCATCGCCTGGATCACGGCCGTCGCCGCCGACCTCGTCATCAACAAGAGGGTGGGCTGGAGCCCCAAGTACATCGAGTTCAAGCGGGCGTACCTGTACGCGGTGAACCCGGCGGGCTTCGGCTCGATGGTGGTCGCGTCGGCGGTGTCGATCCTCGCCTTCTTCGGCCTCTTCGGGAAGTACGCGGAGGCATTCTCGACCTTCATCGCCGCCGGACTCGCCCTCGTCCTGTGCCCCTTGCTGGCCTGGGCCACGAAGGGCCGCTACTACCTGGCCCGCCCCAACCCGGTGAACGGCCCGCACGTCGAGGTCCCCGACATCACGGCCACCCACACGTGCGCGGTCTGCGCGACGGCGTACGAACTCCCCGACATCGCCGACTGCCCGGTCCAGTCGGGCCCGATCTGCTCGCTGTGCTGCTCGCTCGACGCGGAGTGCGGGGACGTGTGCCGGAAGTCGCCGGGGGAGCCCGTGGTTCTGCCGGTGCCGACGGTGCGGAAGGTGTCTGCGGTGCGGACGGTGCGGGGCGGCTGACGCGGGCGGGGGTTCTCGGTCCTTCCGTGGCCGGTTGCGTATCTCTTTGTGTAAACCCGTATCCGCTGCGTGAAGGTCGGGCGTAGGCTCGGGCATATGCGGATTGCGGTTTCCTTACTGATCGAGGCGGGGCGCGCGCCGGGGGCGGGGAGCGGAGGGTCGCGATGAACGACGGGACGGCGACACTGCCCTGGCTCGTCATACGGCAGGACGACAACGGCAACCGCTACCGCGTGGGCAGGTACGCGACGAAGGCCGAGGCCCAGCGCATCGCGGACAGCCTGGATGACCGCGGCCACAAGCAGCTGTACTGGGTGGAGAGGCTGAGCCAGAACGGGACGGCGCGCTGAGCGCCGTCCCCCCCCCGCCGCACTCGCTCTCTAAGCTCCCCTCCATGGAGCAGAAGATCGTGGTGGGTGCCGCCCTGTACGACGACGGACGCCTGCTGGCCGCGCGCCGCAGCGCGCCCCCCGAGCTCGCCGGCGGCTGGGAGCTGCCCGGCGGCAAGGTCGAGCCCGGGGAGAGCTGCGAGGACGCGCTGGTGCGGGAGTTGCGCGAGGAGCTGGGCGTCGAGGCGGAGCTGACCGGGCGGGTGCCGGGGGAGTGGGCGCTGCCCCGGGGACATGTGCTGCGGGTGTGGCGGGCGCGGTTGGTCTCCGGGGAGCCGAAGCCCTTGGAGGACCACGACGAGCTGCGCTGGCTGGGGGCGGGGGAGATCTGGTCGGTGGGGTGGCTGGAGGCGGATGTTCCTGCGGTGGCGGCGGTGGCCGGGGCGTAGCCTGCGGCGGTTCTTTCGCCAGTCCCGCCCCTTCCCGAATCCGCTCCCGCGGCCCTGGGGCGCCCTGATCGCGGCCTGCGGCCGGCTCGTCCTCAACCGCCGGACGGGCTGCCCCTGGCCCGGGGGCGGGGCCACGGAAAGAACCGCCCCTCGCACCACCCCTACGCCGTTTGTGCCACAGTGCGCCCTGGTGTGCGGTAGTCCCAGCGGGATATCGGGTATGTGCCCATTAACCCCCTGAAACCGGACAACGCTCCCCTGCTGGTCTGGAAGTGATCGGCGTGATCGACACCGAAGGCTCCGTCGCCGAGTGGGACTTTCCCGCGGACCCAGGCGCCGTACGCACCGCCCGTGCCGTCGTCCGCAAACAGCTGGGCGACTGGGGCCTCGGGGCGCTCGGGGACGTCACGGTGCTGCTGGTGAGCGAACTCGTGACCAATTCCCTGCGCCATGCCTCGGGCCCCATCGGCGTGCGCCTTGTGCGCCCCGACGGCCCCCTGGGCACCCTGCTCGTGGAGGTCTCCGACCCGCTGCCCGACCCGCCCACGGAACGCGTCGCCGCACCCGACGACGAGGGCGGCCGGGGCATCCAGCTGGTGGCCCGCTCCTCCCGCAGCTGGGGAACGCGGCCGGGTCGCACGGGCCGTACGGGAAAGACGGTGTGGTTCGAGCTGGCGTTGCCTGGTTAGAAGACTGGCAGCACCGGAACGGTCGCGGGAAGCAGGCGGAGAGCGGGAATCAAGCGGGAAGCAAGACGGTCACGGGCCAAAAAGCGTTGAGACCGTGCTGTGATCGTGAACGGCGTGTGGCGTGGGGCCGTAGTGCTGGATACTGCGGGCAGCCGCATTCGGTGACCGGTGCCGACCGCGGTGAGCTGGAGGGGACGGTTCGCGTGAGCGAGATACCAGCGCAGGCGACGGAGTCCGGCTCGGGGTCCACGGACCCCGGGGTGGGGCCCACAGGGTCCGCGGAGCCGTCGGGCGACGCGACATGGCAGAGCAGCCCGCCCGGTTCGATCTACGACTACATCCGGGTCGCCTCGTTCTCGATCGGCCCGGACGGCCTGGTCGACCAGTGGAGCAGCCGTGCCGAGCGCCTCTTCGGGGTGGCCGCGCGGGACGCCGTCGGCAAGGACCCCATCGAGGCGTTCGTCCCCGCCGAGCAGCGCGCCGACGGCCACCGCAAGATGGCGGAGATCCTGGACGGCAGGGAGTGGACGGGGGTCGTTCCCTTCCGCATGCCCGACGGTGACGGCGACCGCGAACAAGGGGTCGATCGGCGCGGGGGCATGCGCGAAGGCGTGGCCGAGGTGTACGTGATGCCGACCGAGACCGAGGCCGGGGAGCGGGCCGCCGTCTGCATCGTCGTCGACGTCCGGGCGCTGCGGCAGATCGAGACGGACCTCGCCGCCTCGCAGGCCATTTTCGGCCAATCTCCTTTCGGATTCCTGCTGTTCGGCACGGACCTGAAGGTGCAGCGCGCCAACCGCCGCTTCGCCGCCGTCTTCGGGGGCGGCGTCGAGGACCACCGGGGCCACACCGTCCACGACTATCTGCCCCGCCACGAGGCCGACCGCATGCAGGCCGCCCTGCGCCGCGTCCTGGAGACCGGCGAGGCCGTCACCGACATGCAGATCGTCGGCCCCACCCCGGACAGCCCCGAGCGCCGCCACTGGTCCATCAACCTCTACCGCGTGCACAGCGGTTCGGGCCGCCCCATCGGCGTCGCGGGCCTCGGCACCGACGTCACCCGCCGGCACGCCGCCGCCCGCGAGGCCGCCCACGCCCGCCGCAACCTCGCCCTGCTCAACGAGGCCGGCGCCCGCATCGGCAACTCCCTCGACCTGGAGACCACCGCCCGCGAGCTCCTCGACGTCACCGTCCCCGGCTTCTGCGACCTGGCCTCCGTCGACCTCTACCAGGGCCTCCTCGACGGCGACGAGACCGCGCACGTCCGCCAGAGCCTCGCCGACGGCAGCGCCGAGCTGCGCCGCGTCGCCTTCGCCAGCGCCGTCGCCGACGCGCCCTTCCCGGCGGGCACCGCCCCCGTCGAGGTCGGCGCCGTGCACCGCTTCCCGTTCAGCTCGCCCTGCGCCGACGCCCTGCGCGCCGCCCGGCCCCGGCTGCTCGCCCCCGACGAGGGCTGTGGGCCCGCCAACCTCCGCGGCGGCCCCGTCCAGTCCACCCTCGCCGTCCCGATGGTCGCCCACGACACCGTCGTGGGGCTCGCCCAGTTCTCCCGTACGAAGGGCAGCGAGCCCTTCGGGGAGCGGGACCGGGCCCTCGCCGTCGAGCTCGCCGCGCGCGCCGCCGTCTGCATCGACAACGCCCGCCTCTACCGCCGCGAGCACGAGCGCGCCCTGATCCTGCAGCGGTCCCTGCTCCCGCCCGGCGACCCGGAGGCCGCGGGCCTCGACATCGCCTGCCGCTATCTGCCCGGCAACGCCGCCACGGAGGTCGGCGGCGACTGGTTCGACGTCATCGAGCTCCCCGGACACCGCACCGCCCTCGTCGTCGGCGACGTCATGGGCCGCGGCCTGCGCGCCGCCGTCGCGATGGGCGAACTGCGCACCGCCGTACGGACGTTGTCGCTGCTCGACCTGGAGCCCGCCGAGGTGCTCTCCGCGCTCGACGAGATCGCCCGCGGCCTCGGCAACCCCGCGAGCCCGCAGCGCGCCACCCGCACCGCCCGCTCGGCGCAGCGCGCCGCCGAGGACCAGGGGCTCGCCGAGGTCTACCTGGCGACCTGCGTGTACGCGGTCTACGACGCCGTCACCCGCCGCTGCACCTTCGCCAACGCCGGGCACCTGCCCCCCGTACTCGTGGAGCCCGGCGAGTCCGCGCTCATGCTCGACGTGCCGCCCGGCATGCCCCTCGGCGTCGGCGGCGAGCCCTTCGAGGAGGTCGAGGTCGAGGTCCCCGAGGGCGCCCTGCTCGCCCTCTACACCGACGGCCTCGTGGAGTCCCGCGACCACCCCCTGGACGAGGGCCTCAACGCCTTCGTCCGCGCCCTCACCGACCCCTCCCGCCCGTCGCCCGGCCACCACCCCTCAACGACGCCGCTTCGCGGCGGCCTCTCCTCCCTCGAGGACGTCTGCGACCACGTCCTCACCACCCTCGACACCCACCACGGCGAGGACGACATCGCGCTGCTCATGGCCCGGGTGCAGGGGCTGCCCGCCGAGCATGTGGGCGACTGGACGCTGCCGCGCGACCCGCAGTCCGTGGGCCGCGCCCGCGAACTCGCCTGCGACCAGCTGCGCGACTGGGACCTGGAGCCCCTCTGCGACACGGTGGAGCTCCTCGTCAGCGAACTCGTCACCAACGCCCTGCGGTACGGCGAGGGCGAGATCCGGCTGCGGCTCCTCCTCGACCGGACCCTCGTGTGCGAGGTGTGGGACGCGGGCCTCGTGCAGCCGCGGCGGCGCCGGGCCCGGGACACCGACGAGGGCGGGCGCGGCCTCCAGCTGGTCGGCCTGCTCAGCGCGGCGTGGGGCTCGCGCCGCACCCCGCGCGGCAAGACCGTCTGGTTCGAGATGGCCCTGCCGGACGGGGAGACGGAACCGGTGGACGCGGCGGAGGCGTTGCTCAGCCTGTTCTGAGGGGCGCCCTGGGTGAGGGTCTGCCCGGTGGAGCCAGGGCCTGCCCGGTGGAGCCGGAGCAGGCCCTACGCCGTCTGCTTCATGGCGGCCAGGCGCGCCGTGACCTCCGCCTCGTCGCCCAGCGCGTCCAGCTGCTCGAACTGGGCGTCCAGGGACGACGCCGCGAGCTCCTGCTTGCCGAGGGCCCGCGCCTCCTCGCGCCGCACCTTCTCCTCGAAGCGGCTCAACTCGCTGGTCGGGTCGAGGACGTCGATGTTCTGCGCCGCGTCCATCATCTGGTTCTGGGCCTGCGCGGTCTTGGCGCGGGCCACCAACTGGTCGCGCTTGGACCCGAGTTCCGTCAGCTTGATCTTCATCGAGTCCAGGCCCGTCCTGAGCTTGTCCACGACCTCGGTCTGCGCGGCGAGCGTCGGCTCCGCGTCCTTCGCCTCGCGCTCCGACTGCAACTGCCGCTGCAGCGCCACCTTGGCGAGGTTGTCGAACGTGTCGGCCTCCGCCGCGTTCCCGGCCGCCCGCAGCTCGTCCGCCTTCTTGCTGGCCGCGAGGGCCTTGCCGCCCCACTCGGCGGCCGCCTCCTGGTCCTCCTTGTGGTCCTGCTCCAGCATCCGGAGGTTGCCGATGGTGGTGGCCACCGCCTCCTCGGCGTCCCGGATGTTGTTCGTGTAGTCGCGGATCAGCTGGTCCAGCATCTTCTGCGGGTCCTCGGCCTGGTCGAGCAGGGCGTTGATGTTGGCCTTCGCCAGCTGGGCGACACGGCCGAGGATGGTCTGCTTGGTCATTCTGCAATCCCTTCAGGGCTGTCTACCGAACCATCGATTGAGGAACCACAACGGCGAGAACCACCTCCGCGAGAACGGCGCCGGTCAGGCGCAAAGGGGTGTGTGAGCTCAGAACCGCCCCCCGCCGCCCCTGCGGCCCCGCGTCCCCCCGCCCCCGAAGCTCCCCGGCCCGCCCCCGCCGAAGCCGCCCCCGCCCCCGTGACCGCCGCCCCGGTACCCGCCCCCGCCCATGCCCCGGCCGACCCCGCCGAGCAGCTCGCCCAGGATGATCCCGCCGAGCACCGCGCCGCCCATGCCCCCGCCCCGGCCGCCGCCCCCGCCCATGCCACCGCCGTACGGATTCCCGTACGACCGCACGTCCCGCTCGGCGAGCTCCTGGGCCTGCCGGGCCAGCGAGTCGGCCTGCTGGGCGGCCGCGAGGGCGGCCGCGAGGGCGGCCGCCGGGTCGTCGGGGAGCGCCTCGGCCTGCGCCAGGTGCCGCTGCGCCTCCGCGAGCCGGGTCCTGGCCTGGCTGCCGACTGCGCCCCGGTGCGTGGTGATGTAGTCCGCAGCCGCCCCGATCGCGCTGCGCGCGGTGAGCAGGGCCTGTCCGAGCAGCGCGCGCGAACGCCTGCTCGTGACCTCCCGCTCCCTGGCCCCCGCGAGCGCCTCGTCGAGCGCCGCGTCCGCCTCCTCGACCCGGCGCAGCGCGTCGATCGGGTCGTACGGCCCCGCCGCCAGCTCCTTGCGCACCTCGGCGACCACCGACTCGGCGCGGGCGAGCCGGCCCCGCAGATCGGCCGTGGAGACCCCCTCGGCGGTGCCCTCCAGGAGGCCGCGCCCGTCCGCGAGGTCGGTCTCCGCCTCCGTGAGCGCGCCGGGCAGCTCCCCTGCGGCCCGCGCGAGCTCCTGCGCGCGCCGCTCCACGGCGTCCACGAGCGTGCCCGCCTGGTCGACGGCGCCCTCGGCCGCCCGCAGATGCACGGCGGCCGCGCCGTTGTCGCCGCCGTCGACGGCCTGCCGGGCCTGGTTGAGGTGGTCCGTGGCGAAGACCAGCCGGTCCTTGGCCTGCTCGATGTGGCCGAGCACGGGGCTCGCGGCGCTCGGCGCGTACTCCTTGCGGAGCGTGCCGAGGGTGGCCTCGGCGTCGACGGTGCGCCCGGTGATCCGCCGGAACAGCGTCTCGGCCCGCTCCAGCGCCGCCGGTGCCGTCCGCTCCAGGGCGCGCAGCTGGTCGAAGGCCGCGGCCTCCTCGTCGAGCCGCCGCCCGGCCTCCGTGCAGCGCGCCGCGATCTCGTCGAGCATCCGCCGCTTCTCGTCGTCCGTCTCCGGGAAGGCGTCGTCGAGCTGCTGCCGCAGCTTGAACGCGGCGGTCAGCTCGGCCCGCGCGTACGCGAGCGCGTCCGTGAAGTCCCGGGTGGCCTCCTCCCCGAACTGGGCGGTGGCGAAGCCGAGTTCCTCGGTGCTGGTGCGCACGGCGTCGTCGGTCTCCACGAGGAGGTGCTTGGCCTGCTGGTCGAGCTCGGGCAGCGGTGTGAGCTGCCCGGCCACCCCGCCCTGTCCCCAGCCGCTGCTCCGTCCTCCCCCTGGAGTCGTACGGGTCGTCATCCGCCGCTTCCTGCGGCTGTACGCGACCGCGGCGACCGCCCCGGCGCCGCCCACCGCCACGATCGGCAGGACCAGGTCGCCCGAGTCGGTGCCCCCGCTCTCGCCCTTGCCCGGATCCGCGGTGCCGGGCGTGATCGCGGGGGTCGGCACGGGCTGCCCGGCGAGTACGGCCCGGTATCCGTCGGCGGCGCCGATGGCGGCGCCCGCCCAGTCGTTCTCGCGCAGCGCGGGGCGGATCGCGGTGGTCGCCACGTCCCGCAGCTGCGCGTCCGTGAGCCGCGAGTCCTGGTCGACGGAGTACGCGAACTGGCGGTCGTGCGTGGAGACGGCGAGCAGCACGTCGTCGATCCCGAGCCCGTTGCGCTCGGCGGTGGCGTCGGCCCAGTCCTGCGCCGAGCGCCCGGAGAAGTCCCGTACGTACGCGACGAAGAGCTGTACGCCTCGGTCGTCGTAGAGCCGGCCGAGCGCGGACTCGACTGCTTTCTTACGGGTTCCCAGGGCACCCACCCTGTCGGTGACCTGGCCCTGGCGGGAGAGCGTGACGGGGTCGTCGGCGGGGAGCGTCCGGGCGGTGGTGGCGGCCAGGGCGGGAACGGGCAGCAGCGGCGCGCACCACGCGCACAGCGCGGCGACCGCGGCGGCGGCCCGCACGGCTATGTGCGGGGGTGACGTCACATTTGGGAGCGTATGACCGTCTCGTGCCTGGCGCGACCGGGGGTGCGGCTGGGCTGGTGGGTGGGGCGGGGTGGGGACGCGGCGGTATGTCCGTCCTCGAAAAGCCGGGGGCACCGTAGGGGTACACGAGTACTGGCTTGGGT